>DASWTI010000678.1:0-3774 GCA_036402215.1 Pseudonocardiaceae bacterium | reverse complement strand
CGGACCCGGCCTCGGTGGCCCACCCGAGCGGCGGCCCGGCCGGGCGCGCCGCCTACCTGGCCGAGGTGACCGGCGTCAGCCCTCCGGCAGCGGGGCCGGCGACGACGCCTCGCTGACCAGCGCCACCGGCTCACCGGTGCCGTCGGCGCGCGAGGTGTAGATGGTGGGCGGCGCGCCGTCGCCGGCGGACTTCGCGTAGGCCAGCGTCGCGTCGTCCAGCCAGGCCACCTGGTCGTCCACGGTGGAGGTGCCGGGGATCGGGGTCTCCACGCCGGTCGCCAGGTCCAGCACGTGCACCTGCCAGGCGCCGAGCCGGCCGGAGCGCTTCTTGTAGGCGACCCGCGTGTTGTCCGGCGACAGCGACGGGCACTCCGCGTTCTCCCGCACGCCGGTAGCGGTGCGTGCCACCGGGTCACCCCTGACCAGCCAGGTCCTGCCGCCGGAGCCCACGGTGGCGTAGAAGGCGCGGTTGTCCTCGGTGAACGTCACGCCCCAGTAGTTCACGTCGGCGCGTGCGTACGGCCGGCCGTCGATGGTCAGCGCGTAGTGCTCCAGCGACTCCTGCAGCGAGCCGTCGCGCAGGTCCAGGATGCCGGTGCGGGTCGCGAACTGGCCGGGGATCAGGTAGGAGTCGCCGGTCACGAAGACCGTCCAGTTGACCAGCCTGCCGTCGGCGGACACCCGGGCGCGGCTCGGCGTGCCGGGCAGCGGCACCACCCGCAGCTCGGTGCCCGCCGCGTCGAGCACCGCCGCCTCGTAGCGCGGCCCGATGCCGGCCAGCCGCAGGCACAGCGTGGTGCCGCCCGCCTGGTACACCCGCTGGCAGCGCAGGCCGGTGGCCGTCGTGGTGCCGTCCGGGGCGCGCCTGGTCACGGTGCTGCCCCCGCCGCGCTGGTCGATGAACACCAGCCCGCCGCCGCCCGGCGCAGCCGCGGTGGCCGGCGGGGCGTCCGGCCGGGCCGCCACCGTCCATGCCACGTACCCGGCGCCGGCCAGCACCACGACCACCAGCGCGGCCACGCCGGCCGCGACCCGATGCCTGCCGAACCACCCGCTCACCGCGCCGCCTCCAGGGGCCTGATCCACACCGTCACCACGAGCAGCGCCGTGGCCAGCGCGCTCACCGCGATCCACAGCGCCGTGGCGAACGCCAGGTACTGCAGCAGCACGCCGAACACCACCGACGACGCGAGCCGCGCCAGCGCCTGCCCGGTCTGCATGATGGCCAGCCCGCTGGCCCGCAGCTCCACCGGCACCAGGGTGCCGCCGTGCGCGCTGAGCACGCCGTCGGTGGCGGCGTAGAACAGCCCGTGCAGCAGCAGCGCCGCGACCACCAGCGGCAGCCCGTCGAGCGGCCCGGTCATCAGCAGGTACGCCCCCAGCAGCACCACGTGGCCGCCGACGAACACCCGCCAGCGGCCGGCCCGGTCGGCCAGCCGTCCCATCGGGGTCGCGGCCAGCAGGAACACCACGGCGGTGCCCAGCGGCAGCAGCGGCAGCAGGTGCGCCCCCACGCCGGACGCCTTCTGCAGCACCACGAACAGGAACGCGTCGGACAGCGTGGCCAGGCCGAGCACGGCGGCGGCCACCGCGGTGCGGCGCACCGGCCGGTCCCGCAGCAGCCGCAGGCCCGCGCGCACCGACACGGGGGCGCGCCGCGCCAGGCCGGCCACCAGCTCCGGCGTCCCGTCGCGCACGAAGAACACCAGCACGATGACGCCGAGCAGCGCGAACAGGAAGCTGATCATGAACACCGGGCCGCCTGCCGTGCCCAGGTACGCCAGGATCAGGAACGTCACCAGCGGGCCGAGCATGGCGCCGATCGTGTCCATCGTGCGGTGCACGCCGAACGCGGTGCCGAGCCGGTCGGCCGGGGTGGCCAGCGAGATGAGCGCGTCGCGTGGCGCGGTCCGCAGGCCCTTGCCGGCCCGGTCGGCGGACAGCACCGCGCCGATGCCGAGCGCGCTGGCGCCCACCGCGGGGAGGGCGAGCTTGGTGACGGCGGACAGCCCGTACCCGGCCAGGGCCACCGCCTTGGGCCGCCGGTAGCGGTCGGCCACGTACCCGCCGACCAGCCGCAGCAGCGCGGTCGCGCCGGTGTAGATGCCGTCGAGCAGGCCGAACTGCACGTACGTGAGCTGCAGCGTGAACAGCAGGTACACCGGCAGGAACGCGGTGACCATCTCGGCGGACACGTCGGTCAGCAGGCTCACCGCGCCGAGGGCGAACACCGTGCCGGGGAGTCCGCGGACCCCGCCGGGCGCGCCGTCCGCCCTCGGCGCGGGCCGGCTGGATGCGACGTACACGGATGCTCCTCGCGCTCCCCGGGACGATCACCGAGCCTAGCGCCCGGCCGTTCGCCCGTTGACGGCGCGTAGTCGTCTGCGGGCCCTTGTTCGTACTGTCGTCGCAGGCCCGCGCCGCGCTACCGATGGACGCGGTCTTTCCGGTCACAACGCGCTACCGTGTCGCCCCGTGCCCGCCGCCACTCCCGCCGAGGTCGCCCTCGCCCTGCGCCGGGCCGCGTCCGCCGGGCCGTTCTTCGCCGCGGACCTGCCACCGCTGCTGCCCGAGGACGGCTGGCACCCGGCTCCCGCGCTCCGCATGCCGTCGCCCGCGCTGGCCGCCGCGATCGCCGAGGTGGGCCGGGTGACGGCCGCGCCCCGGCCCCGGGTGGCGGCCTCGTTGTTCACCATGAGCCTCACCGGGCGGCTGATGTCCGTCGCGGTCGGCGCGGTGCTGCTCGGCGGCGTGCTGGTCGACCTGCGCGGCGCCGAGTGGCGGTACCTGCCGGGCACCGGCGTGCGGCTGCGGCTGCCGGTGCTGGACGGCCGGGGCGGTCCGGTGGCCGGGCTCTGGCCGCTGCTCGGCGAGCAACTGCTCGACGACCACCTCGCCGCCGTGTTCGCCGCGGTGCGGGAGATCGCGCCGGTCTCCGGGCGGCTGCTGCTGGGCAACGCGGCCTCGTCCGCGCTCGGCGCCCTCCAGTCGCTGGCCGCCACCGGGGTGCCCCTGGCCCGGTGCCGGGCCGCGGCGTCCGCGTTGCTGGAGCTGCCCGCGCTGCGGGACACCGGCACGCTCACCGGACCGGGCCTGGGCTTCCGCCGTCGCAGCTGCTGCCTGTTCTATCTGCTGCCGGGCTCCGGCAAGTGCGCCGACTGCGCGCTCCTGCGCTGAGTTGCCGCGCCGGTCGGTCAGGTGAGCAGCGCGGCCAGCGTGGCGGCGTCGGCGGCGGGGTCGGTGGGGCTCAGCCGGTGCACCGGCACGGCGCGCAGCAGCTCGTGGGCCAGCTCGAACGCGCGGTCCGGCCGCCGCCAGTGCGAGAACGACCGCCGCAACAGCTCGGCGACGGCCGTGGACCGGCGCTCGGGGCGCGGACCGGGGGTGCCGCCGGGCTCGTCCAGCAGCACCACGTGCGTCAGCCGCAGGGGTTCGGTGGCCACGGCGGCGCCCAGGTCCGTGGCCGTCACCAGCGTGTCCGGCCCGGCCGGCGCGATGCCCAGGGCCGTCGCCGACCACGGGGTGAGCGCGATCGGCCTCGGGTAGGGCCGCACCGCACCGGTGTGCCAGTCCAGGCACAACGCCTCGTCGGACACCAGGTCCAGGCCGGCCCGCAGGCATGCGGCGGTGAGCGTGCTCTTGCCGGCGCCGGAGCGCGCGGGGAACGCCACCACCCGGCCGTCGCGGGCCACGGCGCCGGCGTGCACGGCGAGGCACTCGACCTCGCCGAGCGCCAAGGCGTTCACGTCCGCGGCCAGCGCCGCCACCTCACCG
>DASWTI010000677.1:0-3771 GCA_036402215.1 Pseudonocardiaceae bacterium | reverse complement strand
CCCACCACCCAGCCGCCCGCGGCCAGCCCGGCCAGCAGCTCGGAGCCCAGCCGGGTCTTGCCGAGCCCGGACTCCCCGCGCAGCACCACGACCCCGGGCTCACCGCCGGCGGCGCGGTCCGCCAGCCGCCGCGCGGCGCCCAGCTCGGCGTCCCTCCCCAGGAGCGGAGGCCCGGCCGTGCGCATGCGGCACACCATAGATCAGCGGAGAGGGTGCCGGCGGACCGCTCGGACCCGCCGGCACCCGGGCGGTCAGGGCCGGGCCAGCGTGCAGCCCGGGGCGGTGAGGGTCACCGTGTTACCGGCGCCCAGACACGCGTTGACCTGGTACGTCTGCTGGCCGTAGCGGGCGCCGGGGCGCACCGTGACGGCGCCGGTCGAGCTCACCTCGCACGGGTTGTTCAGCGTGCACCGGCCGCCGTCCTCGTTGGACGTGTTGTTGACGCCGACGACGCGGCCGGTGGCGACGTCCACGATCGGTGACCCCGAGGTACCGCCGATCGTCTGACAGGAGGACGACGACGCGTAGCGGATCGAGTCGCGCCAGGTCCAGTTGTACTCGCGCACGCTGTACACGAACGCCTCGATGCGGCACGTGTAGATGCGCTTCCAGTAGCCGGACACCACGCGGATGTCGGTGCCGGCCACCGGGTGCGTGGTCGCCAGGTCGAGCGCCCGGATGCCGGTGGCGGTCTGGATCTGCGAGTACGACTGGCTCAGCCGGTACAGCGCCACGTCGGTGCCGCTCATGGTGGCGTACGCCAGGTGCGTCGCGCGCAGCGTCGCCACCGTGCGCGAGCCGGTCGGGTCGAGCAGGCTGAACGTCCGCGTGCTCGTCTGGTTGACGATGACCTCGTTGGTGGCCATGAACTTCACGCAGTGGCCGTTGGTCATCACCATGGCCGGGTCGGTGAGGGCCGCGTTCGCCGGGCGCACCAGGGCGCCGGAGCAGTTGCTCAGCGCCACGATGCCGGTGAAGTCGACGACGACGGCGGGCGCCGGTGGCGCGGTCGGGGCCGCGACCGCCGGGGCGCCGACGGCCAGCAGGGTGGCGCCGGTCAGCGCCGCGGCGAACGCGCCGAGGAGACGTCGGGACATGGGGTGTCCTTTCCGCGTGCGACGGTCGGAAATTGCAGGGGGGACGCCCTCACTATGCAGCGCCGATGGTGCTCAGAGTTACCGACCAATTACCCGAAGTCGCCGCCGGGGCGCCCTCCGGCGCGCCGCGAGCCGGGCCTGCTCCAGTACCCGCCGTGGCAACGGACCGGAGCGTGGCGCCGCTGGTCGCCGTGGGCGTCGCGTGGGGGACCCTGGCGGGGCTGGCCGCGGCGGCCGGCCTGGTGGTGCGGCCGGCCGGTGAGCCGCCGCTGCGGATCGGCCTCGCGGCCGGCGCGCCGGTGCTGCTCGTCCTCGGCCTGCTGGCCGTCCCGCGCTTCCGCGCCTGGGTCAGGCGACTGGACCCGCAGCCGCTCGTCACCATGCAGGGCTGGCGGGTGGCCGGCTTCGCCTTCCTGGTGCTGTACGCGCAGGGTCTGCTGCCCGGCGGCTTCGCCTGGGCGGCCGGGCTCGGCGACCTGGCCATCGGGCTCACCGCGCCCTTCGTGGCCCGGCACCTCGCCCGCCGGGGCGCCGCCGCGTGGCCGGTGTTCCTGGCCTGGACGGTGGCCGGCATCGCCGACTTCGTGCTGGCCGTCGGCCTGGGCATGGCGCACTCGCTGACCGTCGTGCCACCCTCCGGCGCCGCCCCGATGGCCGAGCTGCCGCTCAGCCTGGTGCCCACGTTCGCCGTGCCGTTCCTGCTGGTCGTGCACGTGCTGGCGCTGGTCCGGGTGCGCGAGCTCCGGTCGGCGGCCACCCGGCCGGGTTAGGCTGACCGTCGATCCCCTCGGGGAGGAAGCGGGTGCCATGACCTCGGGAACGAAGGCCGACGGTCCGGCCGCCCGGTTCGGCGAGCCGGCCGGCGACGTCCCCACCGAACGCGAGCTGCTGGAGCTGGCGCGGCTGCGGGCCGAGCTGGCGGGCGACCTGGCCACGGAGCTGACCGGATCGCTGAACCTGCGGCGGACCGTGCTGCGCGTGCTGGACGTGGTGCGGCCGCGGCTCGCGGACTGGGCGATGCTGGCGCTGCCGGAGGCCCGCTCCGACCGCCTCGCCCTGCACGGCGGGCAGCAGCCGTTCTTCGTGGATGCCGTCCCCCACGGGTCCGCGGAGGGACTCGGGCACGTGCTGCGCTCCGGCCGGGCCGAGCTGCTGCACCTGGCCCTCGGCCCCGGGCCCGCCGTCGGCCTGGAGGGCATGATCCCGCACGAGCGGCTGCGCGCCGAGGTGACCGCGCTGCGGCCGGCCCACGTGCTGGGCCTGCCGCTCACCGCCCGCGGCGTGACGATCGGCGTGCTCGTGCTGGTCCGCGGCGCCGGCCGGACCTTCGGCGCCGACGACGTGGCGCTGGCCGGGCAGCTCGCCGGCCGGGCCGCCATGGCCCTGGACTCCGCCGGCCGCTACGAGGACCGCACCCACGTGGTCTCCGTCCTGCAGGCCGGGTTGCGGCCGCCGGCGCTGCCGCACATCGACGGCGTGCGGCTCGCCGCCCGGTTCCGCCCGGCCGCCGAGCACCTGGAGATCGGCGGCGACTTCTACGACGTGCACGGCTCGGGCCAGGACTGGCTCGTCGTGCTCGGCGACGTGTGCGGCAAGGACGTCGAGGCCGCCGTGCTCACCGGCCGCGCCCGGCAGAGCCTGCGCACGGTCGCCTACTTCGACCGGCGCCCCGCCGGGGTGCTGGCCGCGCTCAACCACGTCCTGTACGACGAGGACTCCGACCGCTTCGTCACGGTCGCCTGCGCGCGGCTGCGGCTCACCGCGAGCGGGGCCGAGGTCGACGTCGCGGTCGCCGGCCACCCGCCGCCCGTGGTGCTGCGGGCCGACGGCCGGGTCCAGGAGATCGCCGTGCGCGGCATCGTGGCCGGCGTGCTGCCCACGGCGACCTACCGCCAGACCACGGTGCGCCTGGGCCGCGGCGATGTCATGCTGCTGTTCACCGACGGCATCTACGAGGCCCGCGGGCCCGGTGGCTTCTACGGCATGCAGCGGCTGCTCGACCTGCTCCCGGCCTATGCCACGGCGGGGCCGGACATCCTGTGCGAGGCTGTCGAGCAGGACGTGGTGGAGCACCTCGGTGGTCGCACCCATGACGACATGGCGTTGTTCGCCGTGGCCTGCGGGAGGTAGCGGACGGTGGCCGATCCGGTGGCCGAGGCGATCGCCCGCTTCGACCGCGCGTTGTCCACCGTGGACACCGAGGACGCCGTGACCGTCGTGGAGCGGCTGCTCGACGACGGCGTCGACCCGGTGACCGTGCTGGTCGACGTGATCGCGGTGACCCAGCGCGCGGTGGGCGGACGCTGGCAGCGCGGCGAGTGGACGGTGGCCGAGGAGCACGCGGCGACCGCCGTGGCGCTGTCCGCCACCGAGGCAGTGGCCCGGCACGCCCGCCGCGTCCCCGTCACCCGCGGCCGCGTCGTGGTGGCCTGCGCGGCGCGGGAGTGGCACTCGCTGCCCGCCACGCTCGTCGCCTGTGCGCTGCGCGCCGACGGCTGGCGCACCACGCTGCTCGGCGCGTCCACCCCGTCGGTGCGGCTCAACCAGTACCTGCACGACCTCGGCCCGGACGCCATGGCGGTGAGCTGCTCCATGCCGGGGGCGCTGCCCGCCACCCGGCGCTTCGTCGAGGCCGGCACCGCGGCCGGCGTGCCCGTCGTGGTCGGCGGCCCGG
>DASWTI010000676.1:0-6126 GCA_036402215.1 Pseudonocardiaceae bacterium | reverse complement strand
CGCCGGTCCGGCCGGAGCCGGCGGCCCCGCGGCGACCAGCGCCGCCGTCGGGGGAGTGGTCACTTCCCGGCCCGTTCGGCTGCCTCGACGGCCTCACGCTGGGCCTGCGCCAGCGCCTCCTTCAGTTCCTGCTGGCCGTTGAGCACCCGGTTGACCGCCGCGGTGTAGGCCTCGACCAGCTCGTAGCTCGCCGGGCTCGCGGCCAGCGACGTCGCGCTGTCCTGCACCGACAGCGCCACCTGGACGCCGGCGTCGATGATCGGGTCGTCCTTCGCGGTGTAGACGTCCTCGAAGATGCGGCGGTCGGCCTCGGTGTTCGCCGTGTAGGTCCCCGAGTAGACCTTGTTCTCCTTCGCCAGCGCGTCACGCCGCGCCTCGGCGGCCCGGACCCAGGTGTCGGTGGCGGTCATCGTGGCCATGAACCGGCAGGCCTGCTCCGGGTGCGGGGAGCCCTGGGGAATGGCCCACGCCTGACCGGTGGCGTAGCTGATCGGCCGGCCCTCGCGGTCGGTGAACGGCGCGATCGTCACGTCCACGCCGGGGGAGTTGGCCGCCAGCGTGTTGATGTACCAGGCCTCCATCGGCATGGCGGCGAGCTGGCCGGCGACGTACTGGTTGTTCGCGCCGAAGAAGTCCCACGACTCCCGGAACGCGGAGAACTCGGCCCAGCCGCCCTGCCGGGCCACCAGGTCGACGCCGAGCCGCACGGCCTCCTCGACCTCCGGCGAGTCGAGCTTCGGGGTGCCGTCACCGCTCACCAGCTCGCCGCCCGCGGCGTCCACCCACATCGGCAGGAAGTCCGGGATCTTCGGGTCGAAGCCGATGCGCGTGAGGGCGCCGCCGTCCACCTTCGCCAGCCGTCCCGTGACGTCCGGCAGCCGGCCCCAGTCCGTGGTCATGACCTCCTCCGGGGACACCCCGGCCTCGCGCAGCACCGCGTTGTTCAGGATCAGCACCCGCACCATGTGGAACTCGGGCAGGCCGTACACCTTGTCGTCCAGCCGGACCTGGCGCACCGCCTGCTCGCGGTACTGCCCCAGGTCGATCTTCTCCCGCTCGACGCAGTCGTCGATCGGCTCGATGGCGCCGCGCGCGGCCAGGCTGCCGATCCGGTTGCGGTCCACGTAGACGACGTCCGGCGCGTCGCCGGCGGCCACCGCGGACAGGAACTGCTGCTCGTCGAAGCCGCCCTCGTTCACCCGCACCTCGACGTCCGGGTTCGCCTCCCGGAACGCGTCCACGCGCGCCGTGGCGTGCTCGTCCGGCAGGCCGAAGCCCATGGTGGTGATACGGACGCCCTCGCCGCCGGCGGGCTCCTCGTCACCCCCGCCCACACCACCGCAGCCCGCCAGCACCAGGCACGCCGCGCACAGGAACGCTGACGCACCGTGACCACTTCTGCCCATGGGTCCTCCCTCGGTTGCCGAGCCGGTCGACCGCTTCCGGTACCCCGTACGCGCGTTTCCAAACCGGGCCGTACCGGGCGTTTCGAGGGCGCCAGGCGTGGTAGCCGGAAGGACGACGACCGGACTTCACGACCCGAGGAGACACCGCGATGACGACCACCGCACGCGACCTGATGACCCCGGACCCGACCTGCGTGCGCGCCGACGAGTCGGTGCGCGAGGCGGCCGGCCGGATGGCCACGCTCGACGTCGGCGCGCTGCCCATCTGCGGCGAGGACAACCGGTTGAAGGGCATGCTGACCGACCGCGACATCGTGGTGAAGGTGCTCGCCGAGGGCCGCGACCCCGGCTCCGTGCGGGCCGGCGACCTGGCCCAGGGCGAGGCCGTGACGATCGGCGCGGACGACGGCGCCGAGGAGATCCTGCGCACCATGCGCGACCACCAGGTGCGCCGCCTGCCGGTGATCGACGGGCACGACCTGGTCGGGATCGTCGCGGTGGCCGACGTCGCGCGGGCGCTGCCCGACGCGCCGGTCGGGGACCTGCTGGACGCGCTGTCGGTCGACTGAGGGGTCGTCGACCGGCACGCCGGACGCCCCACCGGACGAGGACCGGTGGGGCGTTTCCACCCCGTGGTGTGCGAGTGGCTGCCGCCCGTGACCTGGTCTAAGCTGGGGACGCGGTTGAGCAGCCAGGCGCATTGACATCCGTCGGGGTTCTTGGTGCTTGCGGCATGTGCCTCCGATGGCCCCTATTCGGCGCTCTCCGGAGGAACTCAGTGTTGATGAACCCGTTGAACCCCGTACCCGGTCCCCAACACCCCGATCTGGCGGACGGGGCCCCGCTCGCCCCACTGCTGGACGTGGAACTGCGGCGTGCCGACGACACGGTGGTGCTCGTCGTGCGCGGCGAGGTGGACCTGGCGACCGCGCCCGTCCTCAGGGAGGGCCTGCGCGCCGCGGCCGACAGTCACGCGCCGCTCGTCGTGGTGGACCTGACCGACGTGTCCTTCATGGGCTCCGTCGGCGTCGACCTGCTGCTCGACGCGCTGGCCGACGCGCGGTCGCGCCGGCGCGAGCTGCGGCTGGCCGGCGTGGGTGGCGCCGTGCGGCTGGTGCTGGACGCCACGGACACCACCGATCGCTTCGAGCGCTACCCGACCGCGGCCGAGGCCGTCGTTCACCCGATCTTCCTGCGCTGACGCCGATTTCGGTGCCGGTTTCGGTGCCGGTCCGCGCGGGTAGTTCGGCGGCGTGACCTCAGTGAGCGCCGGGCCGACCGTCTCCCGGACCATGGACGCCCCCGCGGAGCGCGTGTTCGACGTGCTGGCCGACGGCTGGAACTACGCCGGCTGGGTGGTGGGCGCCTCGCACATCCGCGACGTCGACCCCGGCTGGCCCGCCGCCGGTACCCGCATCCACCACAGCGTCGGCCCCTGGCCGTTCGCCATCCGCGACACCACGGAGGTCCTGGCGGTCGAGCCGGGCCGGATGCTGTTGCTCCGGGTGCGGTTCTGGCCGCTGGGCTCCGGCACCGTCCGGCTGGACATCGAGCCCCGCGGCACCGGCACGTCGTACGTGCGGATGACCGAGCACGTGGACGCCGGGCCGGTCGCCCTGCTGCCGCGCCCGGCGCAGACGCTCGTGCTGCGCCCGCGCAACGACGAGTCGCTGCGCCGCCTGGAGGCCCTGGTGGTCCGCGGCCGCATCCCCGGCGGCCCCGGCGCCTGACCTCTCCCCACTCGCGCCCGGCAGTGGCTGAAAGGCGCCTTCAGCCGGCTGATGTGGCTGAAAGGCGCCTTCAGTCGGTTCATGTGGCTGAAAGGCGCCTTCAGTCAGCTGGCCGCCGGGGGTGCGTCCGCGGGCGTCTGCTCGGGTGGATGGCCCGGCGGCGTCTGCTCGCGTGGATGGCCCGCGGCGTCAGCTCGCATAGATGGCGCGGTGCAGGCCGCCGATGAGGGCCTTGTAGAGCGGGCCGGCGAGGCCCCAGCGGGCCAGCGCCGCGCGGGCCGCGTTGTGTCCGGGGCCGCCGTGCACGGCGCCGCCCGGGTGCGCCGAGGCCGAGGCCAGGAACAGCCGGTCCACCGGGGTGTCCGCCCGCGCCAGCCCCGGCACCGGGCGGAACACCAGCTGCTGGTGGATGGCGGCGGTGCCCGCGTTGACCGAGCCGTCCACGATGCTCAGGTCGTGCTCGGCGAGCTGGCGCGGCCCCTGGACGTTCCTGGCCAGGACGAGCGAACGGAACCCCGGCGCGTGCCGCTCGATGGTGTCCTCGACCCGGCGCGTCACCTCGTCCAGGGTCCCGTCCCGCCAGTTCATGCCGCGTGGCACGTGGGTGTAGGCCCACAGCGCCTCGGTGCCGGCCGGGGAGCGGGCCGGGTCGGTCGTGGTCATCTGCCCGATCAGCAGGAACGGGGTCTCCGGCAGCCGCCGGTTCACCAGGTCGGTCGTGGTACCGGCCAGCCCGTCGACGTCCCCGCCGACGTGCACGGTGCCGGCGTGCCGGGCCTCGGGCGCGGTCCACGGCACCGGGCCGGAGAGTGCCCAGTCCACCTTGACGGTGGAGTCGTCCCACTCGAAGCGGCCCAGGTCCGACACCAGGCGTGGCGGCAGGGCGTCCTCGCCGACCAGCTCGCGGTACAGCACCGGGGCCGGCACGTCGGCCAGCACGGCCCGCCGGGCCCGCACCAGCCCACCCTCGGCGTCCCGGACTCCGACCGCCACGCCACCCGCGGTGAGCACCGAGGTCACCCGGCGCCCGCACAGCACCTCGCCGCCGCGCTCGGCGAGCCGCGCCAGCAGCGCGTCGGTGATCCGCTGCGCGCCGCCCTCGGCCGCCGGGAACCCCTGCTCCTGCGCGATCATCGCCAGCAGCCAGCCGAAGATCGCGCCGCCGGCGTCGTCCGGCCCCAGGTCGGTGTGCTGCGCGCAGCCGGCCAGCAGCAGCGCGGCGCCCTCGCCGTCGAACCGCTCCTCGGTGAACCGCCGCACCGGCAGCATCAGCGTCCTGGCCAGCCGCAGCCCGTCCGCGGCGCCGAGGGCCCTGGCCAGCCCCAGCCCGGCGCGCACCGGCGGGAACGGCCGCAGCACGGTGTCGATCAGCCGCTCGCCGATCCGCTGCCAGAGCGCGTGCTCGGCGCGCCAGGCCGCCCCGTCGCCGGGCGCGAACCGCGACACCGAGTCCGCGGTGCGGTCCAGGTCCCGGGACAGCACCACGCCGCGGTCGTCCGGCAGCACGTGCGCCAGCACGTCCGGCGCGTGCCGCCAGCGCAGCCCGTACGCCCCGAGGTCGAGCGCGGTGAACACGGGGGACACCGCCCCCAGCGGGTAGAACGCGCTGCACAGGTCGCTGTGGAAGCCGGGCGCGGTGATCTCCGCGGTGCGGGTGGCGCCGCCGGGTGCGCCGGTGCCCTCCAGCACGAGCACGCTCCAGCCCGCGTCGGCCAGCACGTTGGCGGCCACCAGGCCGTTGTGCCCGGCGCCCACCACGACGGCGTCCACGACCTCGGTTCCCCGTGTCTCCATGGGCGTCTCCATGGGCGCAGTGTTCCCACGATCAGCCGGACGAACCGGCCGGGGTGGCCTCGGCCTCCTCGGGAGCGGTGGCCCGCAGCCAGCGGGTGCCGTAGGCGGGCAGCTCCAGCGGCACCCGGCCGTCCCGCGGCACGTCGCACGCGCCGTCCACCAGCAGGTCGGTGAGCCGGCAGCCGGCCTTCTCCGGCAGCTCCAGCACGGGCTTCACCACGTGGTCGGCCAGGTTGTGCACCGCGATCACGGTGCCGCCGTCGATGTCGCAGCGGTGCGCGAGCACGGCGTCCTCGCCGGTGTCCAGCACCTGGTACTCGCCCCAGGCCAGCTCGGGGCACTCCCGGTAGCGCTCCACGAGCAGCCGGATCCAGGACAGCAGCGAGTCCGGGTCACGGCGCTGCGCGCTGACGTTGACGTGCTCCGGCCCGTACCCGTCGTCCGGCATCGGCCCCGGCCAGTCCGCCGGGTCGGCCGAGGAGAAGCCGCCGTGCGGGGTCCACTGCATCGGGGTGCGCACCGCGAGCCGGCCCTCGGCGTCCAGGTCCTCGCCCATGCCGATCTCCTCGCCGTAGAACAGCACCGGCGTGCCCGGGAGGGCGAAGGCGAGGCTGTAGAGCATGCGGATGCGGCGCTCGTCACCGCCGACCATCGTCGGCAGGCGCCGCCGCAGCCCGCGCCCGTAGAGCTGCAGGTCCTCCTCCGGCCCGAAGGCCGCGAACACCTCCGCGCGCTCCTCCTCCGAGAGCTTGTCCAGCGTGAGCTCGTCGTGGTTGCGCACGAAGTTCGCCCACTGGCAGTCCTCGGGGATCTGCGGGAGCGCCGCCAGCGCGTCGCGCAGCGGCGTCGCGTCCCCGCGCGCGAGCGACAGGTACATCGCCTGGTTGATCACGAACGAGAGGACCATGTGCAGCTCGTCGCCGTCCTCGTCGCCGAAGAACGCGCGCTGCTGGTCCGGCGGGAGGTTGACCTCGCCCATCAGGATCGCGTCGCCGCGACGGCGGGGCACTGGAGAAGCCCCCGTTCTTCCCGTCGTCCCACTGCATGGGGGTCCGCACGCTCATCCTTCCCTCGATGTCGAGGTTCTCGCCCATGCCGATCTCCTCGCCGTAGAACAGCACGGGTGCGCCCGGCAGCGAGAAGCAGAGCGAATACACCATGCGGAGCGCGCGCTCGTCGCCGTCGAGCATGGTCGG
>DASWTI010000675.1:0-1737 GCA_036402215.1 Pseudonocardiaceae bacterium | reverse complement strand
GCGCCGCGGCGGGCTCCGCGACCGGCTCCGGCGTGACCGGGGCCTCCGCCGGGGCGGCTGCCTTGCCACGGCCGCGCTGGCCACGCTGACCGCGCTGACCGGCGCCGTTGTCGCGCTGCTCCTGGCCGGCGGCCGACTTCGGCTCGATCGGCTCGGTGGACACCACGAGGCCACGGCCGCGGCAGTGCTCGCAGGGCGTGGAGTACGCCTCCAGCAGGCCGCTGCCCATGCGCTTGCGGGTCATCTGCACCAGGCCCAGCGAGGTCACCTCGGCCACCTGGTGCCGGGTGCGGTCCCGGCCCAGGCACTCGGTGAGCCGCCGCAGCACCAGGTCGCGGTTGCCCTCCAGCACCATGTCGATGAAGTCGATGACGATGATGCCGCCGATGTCACGCAGCCGGAGCTGGCGCACGACCTCCTCGGCCGCCTCCAGGTTGTTCCTGGTGACGGTCTCCTCGAGGTTGCCGCCGGACCCGGTGTACTTGCCGGTGTTGACGTCGATGACGGTCATCGCCTCGGTGCGGTCGATCACCAGGTAGCCGCCGGAGGGCAGCCACACCTTGCGGTCGAGCGCCTTGAGGATCTGGTCGTCGATGCGGTACTCGGTGAACACGTCGGTGGTGCCGACGTGACGGTGCAGCCGCGGCGCGAGCTCCGGCGCCACGTGCTGCACGTAGGCGTCGATGGTGTCCATGGCGTCGCGGCCCTGGACGACGAGCGCGGAGAAGTCCTCGGTGAACAGGTCGCGGACGACCTTGATCAGCAGGTCCGGCTCCTCGTACAGCAGCTGCGGCGACGGCGCCCTCGGCACCTCGGACTTCTGCTTGATGACCTCCCACTGCGCCTGGAGGCGGCGGACATCGCGGGCCAGCGACTCCTCGGCCACGCCCTCGGACGCGGTGCGGATGATGACGCCCGCGTCGTCCGGCACGATCCGGCGCAGGATGTCCTTGAGGCGCTTGCGCTCGTTGTCCGGCAGCTTGCGGCTGATGCCGGTGGCGCCGCCGCCGGGCACGTACACCAGGAAGCGGCCGGGCAGGCTGATCTGCGTGGTCAGCCGGGCGCCCTTGTGGCCGACCGGGTCCTTGGTGACCTGGACGAGCACGCTGTCGCCGGTGGAGAGCGCCTGCTCGATCTTGCGGGCCTTGCCCTCCAGGCCGGCGGCGTCCCAGTCCACCTCGCCGGCGTAGAGCACGGCGTTGCGACCGCGGCCGATGTCGACGAACGCGGCCTCCATGGACGGCAGGACGTTCTGCACGCGGCCCAGGTAGACGTTGCCGACGAGCGAGCCGACGCCGGCCGAGGTGACGAAGTGCTCGCACAGCACGCCGTCCTCGAGCACGGCGATCTGCACCAGGCCGTGGCCGTTGTGGCCGTTGCCGCCGCGGCCGTGCTCACGCACGACCATGACGCGGTCCACGGCCTCGCGGCGGGCCAGGAACTCGGCCTCGGACAGGATCGGCGGGCGGCGGCGACCGGCCTCCCGGCCGTCGCGGCGGCGCTGGCGCTTGGCCTCCAGGCGGGTGGAGCCGCGGACGCCCTGCACGCCGTCGTCGTCGCGGTCGCGGTCCCGGTCGGCGCGGGCCGGGCGGGCCTCGCGCACGTGGACCACGGTGTTCGGGGGGTCGTCGTCGCGGGTGTCGGCGTCCCCGTCGGCGGTCTTGCGGCGGCGACGGCGGCGGCGACGGCGCGAGCCGCCGTCCTCGCCCTCGTCGGCGTCCCCGCCGTCGGCGTCCG
>DASWTI010000674.1:0-1828 GCA_036402215.1 Pseudonocardiaceae bacterium | reverse complement strand
GCCGTGGCCGCCGCCGGGGGCACCGCCCTGGAGCGGATCGCCGGGTCGCTGCGCCGCGCCGCCGCCGAGCGGGACACGGCCGCCGCGGAGGGCGCCCGGATCGAGGCCGCGCTCGGCTCGGTGCGCTCCCGGTTGCGCGAGCTGGACACCGAGCTGGCCAAGCTCACCGACACCGTGCACCGCGACGAGCTGATGCGCGCCCAGGCCCGGCTGCGCGTCGAGCAGCTGGAGCAGCGCATCGCCGACGACCACGGCATCGGCCTGGACGACCTGGTGGCCGAGTACGGGCCGGACGTGCCGGTGCCGCCGTCGCCGCTGGAGGTCGCCGAGTACGAGGCGGCGAAGGAGCGCGGCGAGGACGTCGTGGCGCCCGCGGCCGTGCCGTTCGACCGGTCCACCCAGCAGCGCCGGGCCCAGCGCGCCGAGCGCGACCTCACGCTGCTCGGCAAGGTCAACCCGCTGGCCCTGGAGGAGTTCGCCGCCCTGGAGGAGCGCTACAAGTTCCTCTCCACGCAGCTGGAGGACCTCAAGGCCACCCGCCGCGACCTGCTCACCGTGGTCGCCGAGGTGGACGCCAAGATCCTCGAGGTCTTCACCGACGCCTACCACGACGTGGCGCGCGAGTTCGAGACCGTGTTCGCCACGCTCTTCCCCGGCGGCGAGGGCCGGCTCGTGCTCACCGACCCCGACGACATGCTGACCACCGGCATCGATGTCGAGGCCCGGCCGCCCGGCAAGAAGATCAAGCGGCTCTCGCTGCTGTCCGGCGGCGAGAAGTCGCTCACCGCGGTGGCCATGCTGGTCGCGATCTTCCGCGCCCGCCCGTCGCCGTTCTACGTGCTGGACGAGGTCGAGGCCGCGCTGGACGACACCAACCTGCGCCGGCTGCTCGGCCTGCTGGAGCAGCTGCGCTCCACGTCCCAGCTCATCGTCGTCACGCACCAGAAGCCGACCATGGAGATCGCGGACGCGCTCTACGGGGTCAGCATGCGGGGCGACGGCATCACCACCGTCATCTCCCAGCGGCTGCGCGGCGCCGGCGCCGCTCCGGCCCCGGACGAGCCCGAGGAAGGCGCCGCATGACGCACCCGCAGTACCCCCAGCACTACCCGCCGGCCGCGCCCGCCGCCGGGTACGGCCCGCAGCCCGGCTGGGGCCGCATCGTGGTCGACTGCTCGTACACCTCCCTGTCGTTCCTGCTCGCCGCCACCGGCCCCACCGTCATGGTGGACGGCCAGCCCCGCGGCTGGCAGTGGGGGGCGACCGTGATCGACGTGCCGGCCGGCACCCACCACGTGCACGCCCACACCCGCTACATGGGCCAGATCGGCAAGGCCGACGCCAGCGTGCCGGTCGGCCCCGGGCAGCTCGTGACCATGTACTACCGGGCGCCGCTCACCGTGTTCAGCAAGGGCCGCTTCACCGGCGCGCCGCAGTCCGCCCCCGGCATGGGCGCGATGATCGCGCTG
This sequence comes from Pseudonocardiaceae bacterium, assembly GCA_036402215.1. GTDB lineage: Bacteria > Actinomycetota > Actinomycetes > Mycobacteriales > Pseudonocardiaceae > DASXTS01. Next base: position 359 of record DASWTI010000674.1, on the reverse strand, counting down.
GTCGCGGTGCCGATCGCGGTGGTGCTCCTGGTGGTTCTGATCGCGATCCTGGCCGCCTGACCGCCCGCCGCCCCGCTGGCCCGGAGTGACTGAAAGGCGCCTTCAGTCGATTGGTGTGACTGAAGGGCGCCTTCAGTCGGTTCGTGTGGCTGAAAGGCGCCTTCAGCGGGTTCATGTGACTGAAAGGCGCCTTCAGACCGCGCCACGGCCGGCCGACGGCGCTGATGCGAGACTGGGCCGGTGTCCAGTACCACGCTGATCCTGATCGTCGTCATCGCCGTGCTCGTGGTGGCCGCGGCGCTCACCACGGGCATCGTGCTCGCCCGGCGCCGCCGGATCAGCCTCGCCGAGCGGCCGGA
>DASWTI010000673.1:0-9838 GCA_036402215.1 Pseudonocardiaceae bacterium | reverse complement strand
GCATGGCGGTGCGCCCGGCGGCGGCCAGCGCGTCGAAGCGCAACAGGTCGAGCTCGTCCTCGCCGGCCACCAGGCAGTAGCCGGGCCGCCGGGTGAGCAACCGTCCGGCGCCCAGCAGCGACCGCAGACCGGACACGTACTTCTGCACGCCGGCCGCCGCCGAGGCGGGCGCGCGCTCGCCCCACACGGCGTCGACCAGCTCGGACACCGCGACCGGACGGTTCGCCGAGAGCAGCAGGGCGGCCAGTACCGCGCGCTGCTTCGGCCAGCCCAGGTCGAGCGTGCGTCCCCCAGTGCTGACGTGGAGGGAGCCCAGGACAGCGAACTCCACAACGGGCAAGTATGGCCTGAACCCGGCCCGCTTTGACCCGGTCGGAAGCCAACAGGTATCTTCGGTGCCTGTTGTGCGGCGGGGCGCGTCCTGTACGCGTGTCCCCAACCGGGTCATCCGCGCCGCCTACCCCAGACGCAAGTGACGACGAGGTAATCCTGTGCGTACGTACAGCCCCAAGCCCGGCGAGGTCGCGCGCGGCTGGCACGTCATCGACGCCACCGATGTGGTGCTCGGCCGGCTGGCCAGTCAGGCGGCGACGCTGCTGCGCGGCAAGCACAAGCCGACCTACGCCCCCCACGTGGACACGGGTGACTTCGTGGTCATCGTGAACGCCGACAAGGTGGCACTCTCCGGGAACAAGCGTGACCAGGAGTTCGTGTACCGCCACTCCGGCTTCCCTGGCGGCCTGCGCAAGCGCTCGTTCGGCGAGATGCTGGACCGGCGTGCCGACCGGCTCGTGGAGAAGGCGGTCAAGGGCATGCTCCCGAAGAACCGGCTCGGCCGGGCGATGGGCCGCAAGCTCAAGGTCTACTCGGGCCCCGAGCACCCGCACGCCGCGCAGAAGCCGCAGGCGTTCGAGATCACCCAGATCGCCCAGTGAGGAACGGGACCGCAGCGTGACCAGCACCGAGAGCACCGAGACCACGGACGCCGCCGACGAGGTCGTGCCGGAGTCTTACACCACCGAGACCCCCGCCGAGGCCGACGCCCCGGTGAAGGCCCGGCGCCCGATCGGCGACGCGCGTGCGCAGACCGTCGGCCGTCGCAAGGAGGCCGTGGTCCGCGTCCGCCTGATCCCCGGCACCGGTGAGTTCACCCTCAACGGCAAGTCGATGGACCAGTACTTCCCGAACAAGGTGCACCAGCAGCTCATCCGTGAGCCGCTGGTCACCACGGAGAAGACCGACGCCTACGACGTGATCGCCAACCTCAAGGGCGGCGGCACCTCCGGCCAGGCCGGCGCGCTGCGCCTGGCCATCGCCCGGGCGCTCGTCGAGCTGGACGGCGAGGACCGGCCCCCGCTCAAGAAGGCCGGCTTCCTGACCCGGGACGCCCGGGTGAAGGAGCGCAAGAAGTACGGCCTCAAGAAGGCCCGCAAGGCGCCCCAGTACAGCAAGCGCTGACCTGGACGACGTACCTACGGGAGCAGCAGTCGGACTCCGGCGGCTGCTCCCGTTCGTCTTTCCTGGAGGACTTTCGTGAGCCGCTTGTTCGGTACCGACGGCGTGCGCGGGCTGGCCAACCGGGATCTGACGCCCGAGCTGGCGTTGTCCGTCGCGGTGGCCGCCACCCGGGTGCTCATCGAGCACGACGGGTCGCACCGGCCGGTCGCCGTGGTCGGCCGGGACCCCCGCGCCAGCGGCGAGATGCTCCAGGCCGCGGTTGCCGCCGGCCTGGCCTCCGCCGGTGCCGACGTGCTGCTCGCCGGGGTGCTGCCGACGCCGGCCGTGGCTCACCTGGTGGGAGACCTGGGCGCCGACCTCGGCGTGATGATCTCCGCCTCGCACAACCCGATGCCGGACAACGGGCTCAAGCTCTTCGCCGACGGCGGGCACAAGCTGCCGGACGCCGTCGAGGACGAGATCGAGCAGCGCCTGACAGCCGGCGGCGTCCGTCCCACCGGCGCGGCCATCGGCCGGGTGCGCGACGTCCCGGACGCCGCCGACCGGTACGTGGCCCACCTGCTGTCCGCCACCCCGCGGCCCCTGACCGGCCTGCGCGTCGTGGTCGACTGCGCGCACGGCGCGGCCTCCGGCGTGGCCCCTGCGGCGTACCGCGCCGCCGGGGCCGACGTGGTGGCCATCCACGCCGAGCCGGACGGCCTGAACATCAACGACGACTGTGGCTCCTCGCACCTGGACGCCCTGAGCGCCGCCGTCCTGGAGCACGGCGCGGACCTCGGCATCGCGCACGACGGTGACGCCGACCGCTGCCTCGCCGTGGACGCGACGGGCGCCGTGGTGGACGGCGACCAGATCATGGCCGTGCTCGCGCTCGCCATGAAGGACGCCGGCGAGCTCACGGCGGACACGCTGGTCGCCACCGTGATGAGCAACCTCGGCCTGCACCTGGCGATGCGGGACCACGGGGTGCGCCTGGTGACCACCAAGGTCGGTGACCGCTACGTGCTGGAGGAGCTGCGGGCCGGTGGCTACGCGCTCGGCGGCGAGCAGTCCGGCCACGTGGTGCTGCCCGCACACGCCACCACCGGCGACGGCCTGCTCACCGCGCTGCGGCTGATGGCCCGGATGGCCGCCGCCGGTTCGCCGCTGGCCACGCTGGCCGGCGTGGTCCACCGGCTGCCGCAGGTGCTGGTCAACGTGCGGGTCGCGGACAAGGCCGCGGTGGCCGCCTCCGCCGAGGTGCGCGCCGCCGTGGCCGAGGCGGAGGCCGAGCTCGGCGACACCGGCCGGGTCCTGCTGCGGCCGTCCGGCACCGAGCAGCTCGTCCGCGTGATGGTCGAGGCGCCCACCGAGGACCAGGCGAGCGACGTGACCAAGCGCCTCGCGGACGTCGTCGGCTCCGTGCCCTGATCCACCGGATCGCGTGAGCTGTCCTCACCCGCCAGGGTGACCCTTCCCGAATGCGACGGGGTTGTCCGGTGGCACCCTGTTCGGGGAACCGCGCACGCCTCCACGGGGTCTGAGCGGCAGACCAGGGGAGATCAGGAGGACCACGATGTCTACACCGCCGGCAGGGCCGGGTGGGCAGGGGTTCGGCGTCGTCGCCGACCAGCTGCGCACGTTGGCCGGCTTCTTCGAGGATCTCGAGGACACCGCCGAGGGCTACGCCGACCGGGTGGGGGAGATCAGCATCTCGGGTGAGCAGACCGGCCGGTGCTGCCGCGAGGCCGGTGACGCGCTGCGCGCCGGGCTCCAGACGCTGAAGGCCGGCCTCGAGGAGTTCGGTACCCGCTCGCTCGACGTCCGTGAGGCGCTGAACGGCACCGCGAGGAACTACGACGAGGCGGACGCCAGCGGCGCCGACGGCCTCAACACCGCGGGGAGTGGTCTCTGATGGGCTTCTTCTTCGACCTGATCGTGCAGTGGACCGGCGGTCGTTTCCTCGACACCTCGGACCAGGCGCTGGACAGCGCCGCCGACTTCCAGCGCGGCTTCGAGCGCTACATCGACCTCTACAACGACTACACCGGCTCCTCGCTCAGCATGGAGACCGACATCCAGCGGCCGTACGACGAGCTGCGGGAGATCGACTTCGCGCGGCTGTCCGAGGTGGCGGAGAAGACCGCGGCGCTCGCCGACGACGTCGACGCGCAGGTCGAGGAGGTCAACACCCAGGTCGCCACGGTCAACACCTGGACCGGTGACGCGGCCAACGCCTTCCGCGGCTACATCCAGCAGTTCACCACGTCCACCACGACCATCGAGCAGGACCTGGGGCGGATCGCCACCGCCACCGGCGAGGCCGTGCCCGCCGCGCAGCAGGTCATCGCCGAGTACGTGGACGCCATCGGCGACATCGACTTCTCCGGCTTCGACTCGCCGGGCGACATCGCGTTCATGATCGAGGTCGAGCGCATGCTCAAGTCGGTCGGCGACGTGATCAGCGCGGTGATGGACTGGCTCGGCGACCTGATCGGCGTGGCGCTGCCGATCCCGGGCAGCGGCGGCGGCCCCCTCGGCGCCGTCACCGGGTTCGTCATGGACCGCATCGGTGACGCCGTGGACTGGATCCTCGACGCGCTCGGCATGAGCATCGACGGCTTCCTGGACTGGATCGCCAGCAAGGTCCGCGAGTACCTCGACGCCTCGTTCAAGGCGCCGTTCGAGGCCAATCTCAACCTGCTGAACACCGCCGTGGAGACCGCGAAGAGCGGCATCGACGCGGCGTTCCAGCCGGTCATCGCGGCCGCCGGCGCGGTGAACGCCAGCCCGTACGGCTCGCTGCCCGTGCCCCCGGAGCACAACCCGAACCAGCCGCCGCCCGGCTCCACCCCGCCCGGTTCGACGCCCCCCGGTTCGACTCCGCCCGGCTCCACCCCGCCGGGCTCGACCCCGCCCGCCTCCACCCCGCCGGCCTCGACTCCGCCGGGCGGTGGTGGCGGCATGCCGACTCCGCCGGGCGGTGGTGGCGGCGGTGGTGGCATGCCGACGGTGCCGCCGGGGACGGTGCCGCCGATCGGCACGCCTCCCTCGAACCTGCCGCCTGGCGGCGGTCACTCGCCAGGTGGCGGCGGCACCCCGCCCGTCCCGCCCGTCGACCTGCCCACTCCGCAGCCGCCCCACGGTGACGGTCCCGGCGGCCGCCCGGACGACCTGCCGCCGGGCGCGGGCTGGATCTCCGACCCGTCGCAGCTGCCCCAGGGCTGGACCGTGGACCCGGAGACCGGTGAGCTCAACCCGCCGGGCGCGCCGGGCGGCATCGGTGACCCCGAGGTGCACTCGCCCGAGGGCCGTGACGTCCTCGACGGCGACGACACCCCCGGCGGTCCCGGTGGTACTCCCGGGGGCGGCGGTGACGTCGGCATCCTGCCGGTGACCGGTGGCGGCCCGGGCTCCGGCGACGGCGGCCCGACCTCGATGACCATGACCGAGGGCGACGTGTCGATCACCGTGTCCGCCGACGGCGGCCCGGCCGACGGCCTCTCGGTCACGCTGACCGACGCCGACGGCGACACCACCCGCTACGTCATCCAGATCGACGAGAACGGCCAGCCGCAGCTCGTGCCGGCCGACCAGGCGACCACGGCCACCGGCGCCACCACGACGGCCGCCGAGCCGGCCTCGGCGCTCTCGGCGCCGCTGTCCGCCCCGGCCGGCGCGGACACCCCGGTGTCCTCCTTCGCGGGCGGCGGCGGTGGTGGCGGTGGGTTCTCCACCGGCGGTGGCGCCGACGCCGACTTCGGTGCCCAGCCGGCGGCGGCGTCCTACGCGCCCTCGCCGACCGGTGACACCCCGGCGTCCACGGTGGCCGCGGCCGTCGGCTTCGCCACGGCGGACACCGGGTCCGTGGCGAACGCCCCGGGCCAGACCTCGGGCGGTGCCGGTCCGGCGTTCGCCGGTGGCGCGGTGTCCGGTGGCAGCGGTGGGGGCGGCGTCAGTGGCGCCGTCGGCCCCGGTGGCCCGGGCTTCGCGTCCACCTCGTACGGCGTCGCCGACGGCCACGTGGTGTCCGGCTCGCTCGGCAACGGCACCATGGGCTCCATGGACGGCCAGGCGCAGCTCGCCTCGGCGTCCGCGGCGGGCACCGGCGCACCCGGCGCCGCCCAGCTCGCCTCGGTGGGCGACGGCCCGCACCCGGCCGGTGGCCAGGGTGCCGCGGGCGCCGGCGCGCCGATGATGCCGATGGCCGGCGCGGGTGCCGGTGGTGGCGACGAGGAGCGCCGCGGTGGCACGCTGCACGTGCCGGGCGGCGACGTCTTCGACGTGGACCGCGAGAGCGCCCCGGTTCGTGGTGTGATCGGCGAGGACCGGTGACCGGCGCCGGGCGGAAGGGGTGGGCGTGATGGCCACGTCGTCGACGGACGCCGCGAACGCCGCGGTGGAGAAGCTGCGGGCCGCCCGCGAGCAGGCCCGGCAGCAACGGGCCGCCGCCCGCGCCGCCGTGGACCAGCTCCGCGAGCGCAACCGCGAGGAGACCAGGGAGCTGCTGGAGCGCGCCAAGCAGGCCAAGCGTGGTCAGCAGCAGCAGTGGCCCGAGCGGGAGCAGCGCGAGATGCGGCTGTTCGACACCGAGGACGACGCCCCGGCGCAGCCGGCCCGTCCGCCGCAGCCCCCGCAGGCACCGCCGCCGTACCAGCAACAGCGTCCGCCGCAGCCGCCCCCGCAGCCCCGCCGCCGTCCCACGGACGACGACTGGTCCCAGGAGAGCTGGCTGCACTAGCCGGACGAACGCCTCGTCCGGGCGTCACCACCGGGCCGCGGCGTGCTCAGACGCCCGTCAGCAGCGGGACGGCCGTCTCCAGCAGCGCGTCGTACTTCCGCGCGCCCGTCAGGTGGCGCAGCAGGAACGCCGTCGTCCAGGCGCGTGTGAGGCGCTGCGTGGCCCGCTCCGGGCGGCCGTCCAGCAGCAGCGTCGTCCAGTGCCGGCCGTCCACGAAGCCCAGGTGCGAGGCCTTGGGCAGGGCGTGCACGGCGACCGGCCCGGCCCAGGCCTGGGCGATCGGCACCGCGTGGCCCTCCGGCGGCGCCACGGTGTCCTTGCCGGCCACCAGCAGCAGGCCGGGGGCGTGCACCGAGCGGGCCGCGTCGATCGCTGACGGGTGCGTCTCGGCCGGCGCGAACAGGGTCACCGCGCGCACCCGGTCGTCGGCGGCCGCGGCGACCACGGCCGCCCCGCCGCCGGTGCCGTGCCCGAGCAGCGCCAGCCGTCCCGGGTCCACGCTGATGTCACCACCCGGGGAGCCGGCCCCGCCGAGCCGCACGCCGGTGCCCACGTCGAGCGCGGTGCGCAGGTCGGACGCGAGCGCGAGCGTCGAGGGCAGCGGGCCGCGCTGGGTGTCCGGGGCGAGCGCCACGATGCCCCAGGAGGCGAGGTGGCGCAGCAGGCCGGCGTAGCGGGTCGCGGGCTGCAGCCAGCCGTGGCCGAGCGCCACGCCGGGCAGCCCGAGGCCGGCCGACGGCGTGAACACCAGGCCGGGCAGCCCGACGAGCGCCAGGTCGCCACGCAGCACCACGTGCGAGCCGGGGGCGGACAGCGTCTGGACCAGCTCTTTCACGCCGCGTGCCATAGCGGGGAACGGTAGTGCACGCGGCGCTGGCTACTCTGGCTCGGGTGTGCGGCATCGTGGGTTACGTAGGACAGCGGCAGGCGCTCGACGTCGTGCTGGACGGGCTCGGCCGGTTGGAGTACCGCGGGTACGACTCGGCCGGAGTGGCGGTGGCCGATGGCTCCGGCAGCCTGGCGGTGGAGCGCAAGGCCGGGCCGCTCGCCAACCTGGCGGCGCGACTCGACGAGGTGGGACGCGAGGTGTTCGCGGGTGGCACCGGCATGGGCCACACCAGGTGGGCCACGCACGGCGCCCCGACGGACCGCAACGCGCACCCGCACCGTGACGGCAGCACGAAGATCGCCGTGGTGCACAACGGCATCATCGAGAACTTCGCGGAGCTGCGCGCCGAGCTGGAGGCCGGCGGCGTCGAGCTCGGCAGCGACACCGACACCGAGACGGCCGCGCACCTGGTGGCCCAGGCGTACGCGGCCGGCGACACGGCCGGGGATCTGGCGGCCTCGGTGCGCGCCGTGTGCCGGCGGCTGGAGGGCGCCTTCACCCTGGTCTTCACGCACGCCGACCACCCGGACATGATCGTCGCGGCGCGCCGGTCGTCGCCGCTCGTGGTGGGCGTCGGCCAGGGCGAGAACTTCGTGGCGTCCGACGTGGCGGCGTTCATCGAGTTCACCCGCGACGCCGTCGAGCTCGGGCAGGACCAGGTGGTGGTGATCACCGCCGAGGGCTACGAGGTGACCGACTTCCACGGCGAGCCCGCGACCACGCGGCCGTTCCACGTGGACTGGGACCTGTCCGCCGCCGAGAAGGGCGGCCACGAGTACTTCATGCTCAAGGAGATCGAGGAGCAGCCCGACGCCGTGGCGAACACGCTGCGCGGGCACTTCCACAACGGGCGGATCGTGCTCGACGAGCAGCGGCTGTCCGACCAGGACCTGCGCGAGGTGGACAAGGTCTTCGTGGTCGCCTGCGGCACCGCGTACCACGCCGGACTGCTGGCCAAGCACGCCATCGAGCACTGGTGCCGGCTGCCCGTCGAGGTCGAGCTGGCCAGCGAGTTCCGCTACCGCGACCCGGTGCTCGACCGCGACACGCTCGTCGTGGCCGTCTCGCAGTCCGGGGAGACCATGGACACCCTGGAGGCGGTGCGGCACGCCCGCGAGCAGAAGGCCAGGGTGCTCGCCGTCTGCAACACCAACGGCGCACAGATCCCGCGCGAGTCCGACGCCGTGCTCTACACGCACGCCGGGCCGGAGATCGGGGTGGCGTCCACCAAGTGCTTCCTCGCCCAGATCACCGCCACGTACATGGTCGGCCTGGCGCTCGCCCAGGCCCGCGGCACCAAGTACCCCGACGAGGTGGCCCGCGAGTTCGCCGAGCTGGAGGCCGCGCCGGCCGCCGTCGCCCAGGTGCTGAGCACGGCGGGCGGGGTGCGCGCGCTGGCCGCCGAGCTCGCCGACTCCCGGGCGGTGCTGTTCCTCGGCCGTCACGTGGGTTACCCGGTCGCACTGGAGGGCGCGCTCAAGCTCAAGGAGCTCGCGTACATGCACGCCGAGGGCTTCGCCGCCGGCGAGCTCAAGCACGGGCCGATCGCGCTCATCGAGCAGGACCTGCCGGTGTTCGTCGTCATGCCGTCGCCCAAGGGCCGCCCGGTGCTGCACGCCAAGCTGCTGTCCAACATCCAGGAGATCACCGCGCGCGGCGCACGCACCATCGTGATCGCCGAGGAGGGCGACGAGACCGTCAAGCCGTACGCGCGGCACCTGATCGAGGTGCCCGCGGTGGCGACGCTGCTGCAACCGCTTGTGTCCACCGTCCCGCTGCAGGTGTTCGCCGCCGAGGTGGCGCGGCTGCGCGGCTACGACGTGGACAAACCGCGCAACCTGGCCAAGTCCGTCACCGTCGAGTAGCCGCCGTGCTCGTCGGCCTGGACCTGGTCGGCATCGCGCGCTTCGATGCCGCGCTGCGCCGCACCCCCGGGCTGCTGGACCGGTTGTTCACCCCGGCCGAGCGGCTCACGGTCACCGGCGCACCGCGTTCCCCGGCCTCGCTCGCCGCCCGCTTCGCCGCCAAGGAGGCCGCCGCCAAGGCGCTGCACGCCCCGCCGCGGTGGCGCTGGCACGACTGCGAGGTCGTGACGGCCGCGTCCGGCGCGCCGACCCTGGTGGTGCGCGGCGAGCTGGCCCGGGTGGCGTCGGGCCTCGGCGTCCGCGACTGGCGGGTGTCCCTCACCCACGACGCGGACCTCGCCGCCGCGGTGGTGCTCGCCCTGCTCTGAGCCACCCGTTCCGTTGCGCCGCCGTTCGGCGCCGTCCGTCGCCGGGCGCTCGTCCGTCGCGGTCCGGTCGTCCGTCGCCGGGCCTGCTTCCGAGTCGCTTTGCTCTGAGTACAACGAGATGGTGTGGTGGCCAGCTCTGAGTATCACCAGATCTTGGGGGCGGCTCGTGGGGGCGGCGGGTGCGGGAGGATGGGTCGGTGCGTGGGGTGTGGACGGTGGAGCAGGTGCGGGCGGCCGAGGGCGAGGTGATGGCCGGGGTCGGCGACGGGGTGCTGATGCGGCGGGCGGCGTTCGGGCTGGCGGTGCACTGCGTCCGGCTGCTGCGTGAGCTGGGGGACGGCGACGGCGACTGCGTCGGCGCGGGCGGTGCGGGTGGGCGCGGCGGCGGCCGGGTGGTGGGGCGGCATGTGGTGCTGCTGGTGGGGTCGGGGGACAACGGCGGGGACGCGTTGTTCGCGGGGGCGGAGCTGCGTCGGCGCGGGGTGCGGGTGACGGCGGTGCTGCTGGCGCCGGAGCGGGTACACGCGGCCGGGCTGGC
>DASWTI010000672.1:0-25952 GCA_036402215.1 Pseudonocardiaceae bacterium | reverse complement strand
CCGGGCTGGTCGCGCACGCCGGGCGCACCCTCACCGACGAGGAGCACGCCGCGCTGCGCACCCTGGCCGGCGCGCCACGGGCCGAGCTGGACGCGCTGCTGCTGTCCGCCGACCGCTTCGCGCACGCCGCGACGGCGCCGTTGCCGGCCGGCACCCGGCAGGCGCTGCTGGACCGGTTCGGGCTGTTCGGGGTGCGGCTGGCCACCGCGCTGGCCCGCTCGGACCTGGACACGGCGCAGCTCTCCGCCGAGCTGGTGCAGCGCAGCGGCCTGGCCGAGCTGCGCGAGGCGATCCGCCGGTTCTTCGTGGAGCGGCCCGGGGTGCTCAAGGCCCGCGCCGCGCTGCTCGCCGTGGACGCCGTGCTGCGCGCCGAGCCGCGGCCGCACACCCGGGAGCTGACCGTGGACCTGGAGCGGGTGCTGTGCGGGGCGCACGAGCTGGCCGAGCTGCGGCTGCTGGCCGCGCTGGCCGACGACCCCGAGCTGCTGCCGGCCGAGGCCAACGAGGAGGCGCAGCGGCTGCTCGGCGGCCTCGGCACCGGCACCGCCGAGCGGCTGGGCCTGGAGTTCGGGCTGGACGCCGCGCGGCTGTGGGACACCGTGCTGGACACCGCGCGGCGCTGGCAGGAGCGCGCCGACGACCCGCTCGGCGCCGCGGCGGCCCGGCACGCGGCGCGCGTCGTGGTCCGGAGCTGCGAAGGGATGCTCGACACCGCTTCAATGGCCGGGTGACCCACCTGCACCTGACCGGCGAGCACCACGAGCTGCTCGACCGGGCCACCGCCCTGGCCGCCGACGTGTTCGCCCCGCTGGCCGCGGCCGGCGCCCCCGGCGAGCTGAACCGGCCGCTGCTCGCCGCGCTCGCCGAGCACGGCCTGCTGGAGCTCGTGTTCGGCGGCCAGGTGTCGGCCATGCGGCTGTGCCTGGTGCGCGAGGGCCTGGCCCGGCACTGCACCGAGGCCGAGACGGCGCTCGCCGTGCAGGGCCTCGGCGCCTACCCCATCCTGCGCGCCGGGCGTCCCGAGCTGGTGGCGGCCTGGCTGCCCCGCGTGGTGGACGGCTCCGTGGCCGCCGGTTTCGCGCTCACCGAACCGGAGGCCGGGTCGGACGCCGCGTCGCTGGCCCTGGCCGCCGAGCGCGACGGCGACCGCTTCGTGCTGACCGGCGAGAAGGCGTACATCTCCAACGCCCCGGACGCCGAGGTGTACTCGGTGTTCGCCCGCACCACCCCGGGCGCCGGGCGCCGCGGCATCACCGCGTTCTGCGTGCCCCGGGACACGCCGGGGCTCACCGGCTCGCGGCTGGAGCTGGTGTCGCCGCACCCCATCGGCCGGCTGCTGTTCGACGGCGTGCGGGTGCCGGCCGCGCACGTGCTCGGCGAGGTGGACGACGGCTGGCGGGTGGCCATGGGCACGCTCGACCTGTTCCGGCCGTCGGTCGGCGCGTTCGCCGTGGGCATGGCGCAGGCCGCGCTGGACGCCGCCGTGGCGCACGCCCGCGCCCGGCACGCCTTCGGCCACCCCATCGGCTCGTTCCAGGGCGTGAGCCACCGGCTCGCCGAGGTGGCCACCGAGCTGCGCGCCGCGCGCCTGCTGGTGCACGAGGCCGCCACCGCCTACGACGCCGGCCGCGGCACCCCGGAGGCGTCCGCCATGGCCAAGCTGTACGCCACCGAGACCGCGCAGCGGGCCGTTGACCTGGCGGTGCAGGTGCACGGGGCCAGGGCCCTGGAACGCGGGCACCTGCTGGAGCACCTGTACCGCGAGGTGCGGGCGCCGCGTATCTACGAGGGCACCTCGGAGATCCAGCGGGAGATCATCGCCCGGGCGCTGCTGCGCACGTAGGGTGCGGGTCGTGGACCCCGTCGAACGCATGATGGCCGCCGACACGGCGTCGAACTCGCTGGGCATCGAGATCGTCTCGTCCGGCCCCGGCACGGCGGTGGCCCGCATGACGATCACCGACGTGATGGTCAACGGCCACGCCATCGCGCACGGCGGCTACGTGTTCCTCCTGGCGGACACCGCGTTCGCCTGCGCCTGCAACAGCCACGGCCCCACCGCGGTGGCCGCCGGCGCCGACATCACCTTCGTCGCCCCCGCCCGGGCCGGCGACGTGCTGGAGGCGACCGCCGTCGAGCGCACCCGCTACGGCCGCTCCGCCATCTGCGACGTCACCGTCCGCCGCGGCGACGACGTCATCGCCGAGTTCCGCGGCCGCAGCCGCACCCTGCGTTAGGCCGGCGTCGGTGATGTCGCGCGCCAGGCAGCGACCACCATCCCACTCCCCCTGGCGCCGGCCACGAACATGGCCACGTAGATCACGGACACCACGCCACTGATCAGCAGGGAGACTCCGTCCTGCCGATCCTGGGTCCCGCTCTCCGACAGGAGAATGAGGGGGACCGAGAAGAAGGACACCAAGATTTGCAGCGTGCAGGGCAGCCCGGAAAGCAACCCCCAGGACCCCGTATTGCTTGACCGCTTCCTCGCACTGAAGTATGAGCCGACGTAGCCCAGCGCGGCGACCGCCACCACGCCGACCGACCATCCGTCGAGTTCCAAGGTTGCCAGCAGGTCAGGGGATACCATTCCAAAGATCGCCCCACTTCCCCACGCGACCTCGAATGCCTCGAGCCGCCCGACCGCGGGATTGTCCGGATCGGTGAACGACGCCGTGGTGGGGAAACTCAGCAGCACCGACACGAAGTTGCCGAGAATGTAGGCGATCCCGAGGGTAAGTGCTTGTGCCAGCGCCACGAGCATGATCACCGCTGCGGCTGAGCCAGCACCACGCCGACCCAGCCTCGAGACAGTGGCGGGCACCGTCGTCGCGATACGGCTCGCAAGTCGATAGCTGTCGCGAATACCATCCAGCCAGGACTTCAAACTGAAGGCGAGGAGAATCAACCCTATTACGACTGCCCCTGACACGCCGAAGGACTTCAGGACGCCCACGAGGACGTCGTCAAATGTCGGCAGCCACTCCGGATCAACCTGCGTCAGCATCGCATCCCCATCGGCTTCAGGGTCGACCACAAGCGAGCCGGTGCGGGCGCATCGCAACGCCCGACCAGTTCCTCGTCGTGCGTGGAATCGCGCTACGCGGGATGTCCGTTACGACCGGGGTACGAACTCAAACCAGCTTCTCGAGCTCGTCTAGCGCCGTGTCCAGGTGGGTGAGCATGCGTTGCAGGCTGGGCACGCTGCGGCGGCAGCCGGTGAGGCCGAACTCGAGGCTGCCGGCGTAGCTGGTGACGGTGATGTTGAGCGCCTGGCCCTCGTAGGGGATGGACACCGGGTACATGCCCTCCAGGCGCGCGCCGTTCCAGTAGAGCGGCTGCCTCGGGCCGGGCACGTTGGAGATGATCAGGTTGAACGGCGGCGGCGAGACCTGCACCACGCCGGGGATCGGGGTGAGCGCGAGCGGGGCGATGGCCAGCGCGCTGACGGCGAGCACCTGCAGCGGCGTCATGCCGGCGTAGACGGCCTTGCCGCGGGTCATCGAGTCGTGCACCGCGCGCAGCCGGTCCTCCGGGTCGGCGAGATCCGTGCCGAGCGTGCAGAGCGTCATGCCGACGGCGTTGCCGCTCGCCGACTCGTCCCGCCGCAGCGAGACCGGCACCGCGGCGACCAGCGAGCGGTCCGGCAGCGCGCCGAGGTCCAGCAGGTACTGGCGCAGCGCCCCCGAGCACAGCGCGAGCACCACGTCGTTGAGCGTCGTGCCGGTGGCGCGGCCGACGGCCTGGACACGTTCCATCGGCCAGGACTGGGCGGCGAACCGGCGGGCGCCGGTGATCGGCACGTTGAGGATGGAGCGCGGCGCCTGGAAGGGCAGCGTGGCCGAGGCCTGCTCGCGCAGCGCCTGGTTGGCGATCCGGACGAACTGCGGCCCCAGCCCCGCCAGGTCCCCCATCGCCCGCACGGCGGCCTTCAGGGCGTCCACGGTCCCGGCCTGCCGCCGCGGCCCCGTCGCCCGGTCGGTGCCCGACCACGGCACCCGCAGGTCCTCGTCCGGCGTGGTCGAGAGCGAGCGCTCCAGCAGCCGCAACGCCGAGACGCCGTCGACCAGGGCGTGGTGGATCTTGCTGTACGTGGCGAAGCGCCCGTTGTCGAGGCCCTCGATGAGGTGGAACTCCCACAGCGGGCGATGACGGTCGAGCAGCGAGCCGTGCAGCCGTGACGTGAGCTCCAGCAGCTCCCGGACCCGGCCCGGGCGCGGCAGCGCGGACAGCCGCACGTGGTACTCGAGGTCGAGCTGGTCGTCGTTGGCCCAGGCCCACTGCCCCAGGCTCGCCACCGGCCCCCGGGGCCGGCGCCGGAACAACCCCCGCACATCGTCCTCGGCCACCAGCCGCCGGTGCACCTCACTCAGGTAGTCCGGGCCCGCGCCGTCCGGGAGGCGGAAGATCTGGAGGCCACCCACGTGCATCGGATGCTCACGGGATTCGGCGAACAGGAACATCGAGTCCGTGACCGGCATCATGGCCATCGCCGCAGCCTACGCCGGAGCCCCCCGCCCGGCCGCGTCGCCACGGCTCACGGCCGGGCGGTCATCGCCGTGACCAGGGCCGGGCGGGGCGGGGCGATCGAGGCGGATGCCACAGGTGAGGTCCGCGTTAGTTAATCGCCGTTAGGCTCACCCCGGTGTGGAGCGATCCCGAGATCGAGACCGTCCTGCCCGGGGTGCACCGGGTTCCGCTGCCCCTGCCCGGGGACGCGCTCAAGGCGATCAACGTGTACCTGCTGGAAGAAGCCGACGGCTACACGTTGATCGACTCGGGGTGGGACTCGCGGCGCGGCAAGGAGGCGATGCGCGAGCAACTCGCCGCGCTGAAGGTCGACGTGGGCCAGATCCGGCGGATCTACATCACACACCTGCACCGCGACCATGTCGGCCAGTCCACGCACCTGAGCCGCCGCAGCGGCGCGGAGGTCTGGATCGGCGAGGGTGAGCGGCGCGGCTACCTGGGCTGCACCGAGGACATGCCGAGCATCGCGAAGTCGCAGCGGGAGTACCTGCTGCGGGCCGGCGCGACGGAGCTCGTCGAACTCATGGAGCGCAACGTCCAGGTGCCGCCGCCGGCCGACTGGGACCTGCCGCGGCACTGGACGACCGACGGCGAGACGCTGCCGGGCGGCCTCACCGCCATCGCCACCCCGGGGCACACCCAGGGCCACACGAGCTTCCACGACGCCCGCCGCGGCATCTTCCTGCCGGGCGACCACGTGCTGCCGCACATCACGCCGTCCATCGGGTTCGAGCCGTTCCCCACGCGCACCGCGCTGGCGGACTTCCTGGCCTCGCTGGCGAAGGTCCGCGAGCTGGAGGCGGGGCTGGTGCTGCCGGCGCACGGGCCGGTGTTCACCGACCTGGCCGGCCGGGTGGACGAACTCGTCGCGCACCACGACAAGCGGCTCGACCTGTGCCTGAAGGCGTTGCGGCCGAACGGTTCGACGGCGCTCGACGTGGCGACCCAGCTCCCCTGGACGCGGCGCGAGCGGAACTACGCCGACCTCGACGTCTTCAACCAGGTGCTCGCGGTCTGGGAGACGCTGGCGCACCTGGAACTGCTGGTGAGCCAGGAACGCGCGGAGCCGGCGACCCGGAACGGGGGCGGAATCGCGGCGTTTCGCCCTAAGGTCTGCGCGTGACCACGATCGCCCCCTACGGAACCTGGCAGTCCCCGATCACGCCGGAGCTGGCCGCGGCGGGCGGCGGCGGCCCCGGCTGGCTGCGCCACGAACAGGGCGCGGTGTGGTGGGGAGAGAGCCGCCCCGCGGACAACGGCCGCACCATGATCGTGCGGGCCGCCCCGGGTCAGCCCCCCGCCGACGTGCTGCCGCCGGGCTGGAACGCCCGCAACCGGGTGCACGAGTACGGCGGCCACCCGTTCACGATCCTGCGGGACGGCCGCGTGGCGTTCACCAGCTGGGCCGACCAGCGGGTGTGGGCGTGCGAGCCGGGCGGTGAGCCGGTGCCGCTCACGCCGGAACCCGAGCGCCACCACGGCCTCCGGTACGCCGAGCTGATCACGGCCGGCGACGACGTCTGGTGCGTACGCGAGACGATCACCGGTGACCTGCCGACCGACGTGCGGCGCGAGCTGGTGGCGATCCCGGCCGACGGCTCGCTCGCGGTGCGGGTGCTGGGCGCGAGCCACCACTTCATGACCGGGCCGCGGCCCAGCCCGGACGGGCGGTACGCCGCCTGGATCGGCTGGGACCACCCGTCGATGCCGTGGGACGAGACGGCGCTGTGCGTCGCCGAGGTGACCGCCGACGGCCTGGGGCCGCACCGGGTGCTGATCGGCAACCCGCGGGAGGCGGTGATCCAGGTCGAGTGGGAGGCCGACGGCTCGCTGCTCGCGCTGACCGACCCGGACGGCTGGTGGAACCTGCACCGGGTGAGGCTGGACGGCACGCGGCAGAACCTGATGCCGGTCGCCGAGGAGTGGGGTGGCCCGCTCTGGCGGCTGGGCGCCCGCTGGTTCGCCGCGCTCGGCGACGGCCGGTACGCGGTGCTGCGGGCCAACCGGCTCGCGGTGCTCGGCGCCGACGGCGAGCTGACCGACGTGGACGGCGGCTACGACTGGTGGGGCAGCACGCTGGGCATCGACGGCGGCACGCTCGCCACGGTGGCCGGCGGGCCGCGCCGGGAGCCCGCCGTGGTCAGCGTGGACCTGGCGACGCTGGCCGTCACGGAGCTGACGCCGCAGCCCGCGCACCTGCCGCCCGCCGAGTACCTGCCGCAGCCGGTGGAGATCTCGGTGGCGGTGGCCGACGGCTCGCTGGTGCCGGCCTACGTGTACCCGCCGACCAACCCGGACTTCGAGGCGCCGCAGGGGGAACGGCCGCCGTACCTGGTGCACGTGCACGGTGGCCCGACCGGCCGCAACGCGCCGCTGCTGGACCTGGAGGTGGCGTTCTTCACCAGCCGCGGCATCGGCGTGGTGGCGCCGAACTACGGCGGGTCCACGGGGTACGGCCGGGCGTTCCGGGAGCGGCTGCTCGGCCAGTGGGGCGTGGTGGACGTCGAGGACTGCGCCGCCGTGGCGCTGGCGCTCGCGGCCGACGGCGCCGCCGACCGGGAGCGGCTCGCCATCCGCGGCGGCAGCGCCGGCGGGTGGACGACGGCCGCCTCGCTGGCCGTGGAGGGGCCGTCGGTGTACCGCTGCGGCGTGTCCATGTACCCGATCCTGGACCTCACGCGGTGGACCACGGAGGGCGCGGAGACGCACGACTTCGAGTCGCAGTACCTGCAGAGCATCGTCGGGCCGCTGCCGGAGGCCCACGACCGCTACGTCGAGCGCTCCCCCACGAGCCACGTGGAGCGGCTGACCGACCCGATCCTGCTGCTGCAGGGGCTGGACGACCAGATCTGCCCGCCGGCGCAGGCCGAGCGGCTGGTGAAGGCGCTCG
This sequence comes from Pseudonocardiaceae bacterium, assembly GCA_036402215.1. Classification (GTDB taxonomy): domain Bacteria; phylum Actinomycetota; class Actinomycetes; order Mycobacteriales; family Pseudonocardiaceae; genus DASXTS01. The sequence goes on along the minus strand of DASWTI010000672.1, from coordinate 18,532 downwards.
CCGGGACCGGCGTGCCGCACGCCTACCTGGCGTTCGAGGGCGAGCAGCACGGCTTCCGGATGGCGTCCACCATCATCGCCGCGCTCGGCGCCGAGCTGTCCTTCTACGGGCAGGTGTTCGGCTTCGAGACGTCGGAGGTGCCGCGGCTGGAGCTGCGGCGCTGACCGCCGAGGCGCTCCCGCCGCTCCCGGTCGCCCGCCGCCGCCCGCCGCGGCTGCGCGCGGGTGACCGGGTGGCGGTGGTGTCCCCCGCCGGCCCGGTGACCCCGGAGCGGCTGACCGCCGGGGTGGAGGTGCTGCGCTCCTGGGGGCTGGACGTGGTGGTCGGCGAGCACGCCGCGGACCGGCACCCGCGGCTCGGTTACCTGGCGGGCGCGGACGCCGACCGCGCCGCCGACCTGGCGGCCGCGTGGTGCGACCCGGAGGTCGCGGCGGTGTTCTGCGCGCGCGGCGGCTACGGCAGCCTGCGCACGCTGGAGCGCCTGGACCTGGACGCCATGGCCACGGCCGACCCGAAGATCCTGGCCGGGTCGAGCGACATCACCGCGCTGCACGGCGTCATCGGCGCGCGCTGCGACGTGGTGACGCTGTTCTCGCCGATGGTGGCGACCGAGGCGTTCCTGGAGCACGCCGCCGACCGGGAGCACCTGCGGGCCACGCTGTTCACGCCGGACGACACGACGGTGCTGCGCGGTCCGGCGCCGGAGGCGATCGTGGGTGGCACGGCGCGCGGCCCGGTGGCCGGCGGGAACCTGAGCCTGCTGGTCTCCGGCCTGGGCGCCCCGCTGACGCCGCCGCTGCCCGACGGTGCCATCGCGCTCGTCGAGGACGTCGGTGAGGCGCCGTACCGGGTGGACCACTTCCTGACGCACCTGCTGCGCGCCGGCTGGTTCGACCGCGTGGCCGGCGTGGCGCTCGGCTCCTGGCACGAGTGCGGCACGCCGGACGAGGTGCGCGAGGTGGTGGCCGACCGGCTGGCCCCGCTCGGGGTCCCGGTGCTGTGGGAGCTGGGCTTCGGCCACGGCCCGTTCCAGCTCACGGTCCCGCTCGGCGTGCCGGCCACCCTGGACACCGACGCCGGCACCCTCACCCTGGACGGCCCGGCGCTGGCCTGACGGAGGCGGCGCCGGACCGGCCCGCGGCACCGGAACGGCCCCGCGGCACCGGACCGATCAGGTCTGCGCCCCGGTGCCCTGCGGCAGCACCGAGAGCAGCAGCTTGGTGTACTCGTGCTCGGGCTCGACCAGCACCCGCTCGACCGGGCCCTCCTCGACGATGCGGCCGCGGTACATCACGAGCACGCGGTCCGCGATCGTCCAGGCCAGCCCGAGGTCGTGGGTGATGACCAGGGCGCCCAGCCCGAGGTTCGCCCGCAGCCGCAGCAGCAGCGCCAGGATCTCCCCGCGCACCGAGGCGTCCAGCGAGGCCACCGGCTCGTCGGCCACCAGGAAGCGCGGCCGCAGCGCGAGCGCCCCGGCGATCACCACGCGCTGCCGCTGCCCGCCGGAGAGCTCCGACGGCAGCGCGGGGAAGAACTTCTCGGGCGGTCGCAGCTCGGCCTGGGCCAGCGCCTCGGCCACCAGCGCGCGTTCGTCGCCGGGCACGCGGTGCACCCGCAGGCCCTCGGCGACCGACTCGTAGACGCTGTGCCGCGGGTTCAGCGCGCCGGTCGGGTCCTGCAGCACGAGCTGCACCTCGCGGCGGTAGTCGCGCAGCCCGCGGCCGCCCGCGGGCAGCGGCACGCCGTCGTAGTGCACGACGCCACCGCTGGGGCGCTGCAGGCCGAGCAGCGTGCGGGCCAGGGTGGTCTTGCCGGAGCCGGACTGGCCGACCAGCGCCACGATCTCGTCGCGGGTGCAGCGCAGCGAGACGCCGTCCACGGCGCGCGTCACGCCGCCCCCGCGCCGCGGGAAGACGACCGACAGGTCCCGCGCCTCCAGCACCCCGCTGCCGTCCCCCGCCGGGCGGCCGGTGCCCTTCTTGAGGTCGCCCACGGGTGCCGCCGGGACGGGGGCCGTGGTGACCGGCGCCGCGCGCGGGGTCACCAGCCGGGAGGCCGGGTCACCCACCGTCGGGAAGGCCGCGGCCAGGGCCACCGCGTGCGGGTGCCGGGGCGCGTACCTGACCTGCTCCGACGTGCCCTCCTCGACGACCTCGCCGTCGTACATGACGGCGACCCGGCGGCAGGACGCGGCGAGCACCGACAGGTCGTGGCTGATCATCACCAGGCCCACGCCGCGCTCCCGGACGAGCGTGCCGAACCGGTCCAGCACCTGCGCCTGCACCACGACGTCGAGCGCCGTGGTCGGCTCGTCGGCGATCACCAGCTTCGGGTCGCAGGCCAGGGCCATGGCGATCATCACCCGCTGCCGCTGCCCGCCGGACAGCTCGTGCGGGTACGCCGAGGCACGCCGGACCGGCAGCTCCACCTGCTCCAGCAGCTCCGCCACGCGTGCCGTGGACGAGCCGCGGAAGCCGTGCAGCGCCAGGGGTTCGGCGATCTGGTCGCCGATCCGCCGCACCGGGTTCAGGGAGTGCATGGCGCCCTGGAAGACGATCGAGGCGCCCGCCCAGCGCACCGCCCGCAGCCGCCCCCAGGTGAGCGTGGTGACGTCCTCGCCGTCGAGCAGGATCTGCCCGCCGATGCGCGCCGTGCGGGGCAGCAGCCGCAGCACCGACATGGCGAGCGTCGACTTGCCGCAGCCGGACTCCCCGCACAGGCCGAGCGTGTCGCCGGCGTCCAGGGACAGCGAGACGCCGCGCACCGCGGGCACCCAGCCGCGCGCGGTCGAGTAGTCCACGGTGAGCGAGCGGAACTCCAGCAGGGGGCTCACCGGCGGCTCCGCAGGTTGGGGTTGAGCACGGTCTCCAGCGCGCGGCCGGCCAGGGTGAAGCCGAGCACCACCACCACGATCGCCAGGCCGGGCGGCAGCAGGTACCACCAGGCGCCGGCGGTCACCGCGCCGGTGTCCAGCGCGGCCTTGAGCATGCCGCCCCAGGACACCGTGCCCGGCGCGCCGAGCCCGAGGAAGGCGAGCGTGGACTCGGAGATGATCGCGCTGCCCACGGTGAGCGTGGTGTTGGCCAGCACCAGCGGGAAGACCGCCGGCAGCACGTGCCGCAGCAGGATGTGCGCGTGCCCGCCGCCGAGCACGTGCGCGCGCTCGATGTACGGCCGGGCCTCGATGGTGAGCGTCTGGGCGCGCACCAGCCGCGCGGTGGACGGCCACGAGGTGACGCCGATGGCCAGCACGATCGTCCACAGCCCGCGGGCCAGCACGGTGGACAGCACGATGGCCAGCACCAGCGACGGCAGCACCAGGAAGAAGTCGGTGACCCGCAGCAGCAGCGCCGAGCCCCAGCCGCGGAAGTGCGCGGCCAGCATGCCGACCACGGTGCCGATGCCCACCGAGAGCAGCGCCGCGGCGATGCCGACCAGCAGCGACACCCGTGCGCCGTACCAGGTGAGCGCGAGCACCGAGCGGCCGTTCTCGTCGGTGCCCAGCCAGAACTCGCCGGACGGCGGCTCCAGCACCCCGCCGGTGGACCGGGTGACCGACAGCGAGTCGGCCGGCACCAGCAGGGGCGCGAGCAGCGCCAGCACCAGCACGACGCCCAGCATCCCCAGGCCGACGAGCCCGGACCTGTTGGCGGCGAACAACTTCCAGGAGGCGCCGAGGGCCGCCCTGCGGCGCGCCCAGACGATCGAGCCGGTGGTCGTCACGAGGTCCGCACCCGGGGGTCGATGAGCCGGTAGATGATGTCCGCGAACACGTTCATCACGATCACCGCGCCGGCCAGCACGATGAGCGAGCCCTGCAACAGCGGGTAGTCGGGCACCTGGATCGCCTCATAGGTCAGGAGTCCGAGCCCCGGCCAGGAGAACACCTTCTCCACGGTCACCGCGCCGGAGATCAGGAAACCGATGTGCAGGAAGATGATCGTCACGGTCGGCAGCAGCGCGTTCGGCACGGCGTGCCGGCTGCGCACCAGGTCGTCGCGCAGGCCCTTGGCGCGCGCGGTCGTGAGGTAGTCGGCGTTCATCTCCTCCAGCAGCGAGGAGCGCATGACCATCAGGTACTGCGCGTAGACGACGGCGACCATGGTGAGCGCCGGCAGCACCAGGTGGTGCCCGGTGTCGAGCACCGACGCGAAGAAGCCGTCCACGCCGCCCGGTGAGGTCATGCCCGCGGTCGGGAACATGTCCAGCCCCACGGCGAACACGATGAGCACGATCAGGCCGAGCCAGAACGTCGGCACCGACCAGAGCACCAGCGCGGTGGCCGTGGAGAGCTGGTCGAAGCGGCTGCCGTGCCGCCAGGCCGCGCGGGTGCCGAGCCAGATCCCGAGCGCCACGGAGAGCACCAGCGCGGTGCCGGTGAGCAGCACGGTGGCGCCCACCCGGTCCCAGATCAGGTCGGTCACCGGCTGCCGGTACTTGAACGAGGTGCCCAGGTCGCCGTGCGCCAGGTCCGCCAGGTAGTCCAGGAACTGCGCGAACAGCGACTTGTCCAGGCTCCACTCCCGCTTCAGCCGCTCCACCTGGGCCAGGTCGCCGGGGCGGTCCTGGATGAGCGAGCGCACCGGGTTGCCCGGCATCGCGCGGAACAGGAAGAAGCCCAGCACCACGACCATCACCAGGCTGACCAGCCCGCCGCCGATCTTGGCCGCGACGAACCGCAGCGTCGAGCCACCACGGACCCCGCCGCCGCCTCGCTTGAGATCGGCGGCGGAGTCCGTGGTGGTCAGGACGTCGACCAAGGCGTGCTACTCGCGCTCGTCGGCGTTCGCGCCGCGCCGCCGGCTCACCAGCAGCGCCACGACGGCCAGCGCGGCCACCGTGGTGACGATGCCACCGACGATGAGCACCGTGTTGTTGCTGTCGCCCTCACCGGCGTCGGCCGCCTCGTCGGCGGTCACCGGGTTGGCGCTGTAGTAGCCCCAGTAGCCGTTCTGGCCGGTGATCACGCCGCCGTCGGCCGGCTGCTTCTGGAAGCCGGTGAAGCGGTCCGACCGGTACGCCTCCAGCTCGTTGTCGTAGGTCAGGACGATCGCGGAGACGTTGTCGTACAGGATCTCCTGCATCCGCTGCACGAGCTCCTTGCGCTTCTCCCGGTCCAGCTCGGCGAGCTGCTGGGCGTAGAGCGCGTCGTACTCGGCGTTGCAGAAGTTGGAGTCCGACAGCTCGGTGCCGACCACCTTGCAGGTCTGCTGCGCGAGCATCGAGTCCGGGTCAGGGCCGACGCTCCAGCCGGTGAACGCCATGTCGAAGTTGCCGGCGTTCTGGTCGTCGCTGGACTCGTTGGAGGACTTGGTGTCCACCGTCACGCCGATGCCGATCTCGCCGAACCACTCCTTGATGTACTCGGCGGACTGCACGTCGGCCTGGCGGTCGGAGGTGACCAGCAGCCGCAGGTTGATCGGCTGGCCCTGCTTGTCGGTGCGGGTGCCGTCCGCACCCCTGGCGTAGCCGGCCTCGTCGAGCAGCGCGTTGGCCTTTGCCGGGTCGTACTTGCGGAGCTTGCTGTCGTCCGGCGTGTAGGTCCAGTCCGGGTAGACCGGCGGGATGATCTGGGTGGCGGCCGAGGCGTGGCCCTGCTTGACCTTGTCCAGGATGGTGTCGACGTCGATCGCGTGGTGCAGCGCCTGGCGCAGCTTCACGTCCTTGAGCACCGGGTTGCCGTTGCCGAACACGGTGCCGTCCGGCTTGGGGTTGCTCGGGTTCAGCGTGATCTCGGTGAAGCGGCGGTTGCGGCCGTCGTTGGTGGTGATGTTGCCGTCCGACTTCAGCGCGTCGAACTGCGCCGGGGTGAGCCGGTAGGCGATGTCCACGTCACCCTTGCGCAGGCCCTGCACGGCGGCGTCGGCGTTCTCGTACTTGACCCACTGCAGCACGTCGACCTTGGGGCGGCCGCGCCAGAAGTTGTCGTTGGCCTTCAGCGTGGTCGACTGACCCTGCTGGTAGCCGGTGAGCACGAACGGGCCGCTGCCGACGGCGGGGAACGCCTCGGTGTTCTGGAACGCCTCGATGTCGGTCACCTTGGACCAGACGTGCTCGGGGACGATCGGCACCTCGGAGCTCAGCATGGACGCCTGCGGCGTCTTGGTCTTGATCACCAGCGTGCGGTCGTCGGTGGCGGTGACCGACTCGTAGTTGGCGACGGCGACGCCGTTGGCGGTGGCCGCGGCCTCGTTGCTCATGATCAGGTTGTAGGTGAAGGCGGCGTCCTTCGCGGTGATCGGCTGCCCGTCCGACCACTTCGCCTCACGGATCTTGAAGGTCCAGGTGAGGTTGTCCTCCGACGACTCCCAGCTCTCCGCGAGGCCCGGCTCGGGGCTGGAGCTCTCCGCGCTGTTGACGGTGAGGAACTCGTACATCAGTCGCCCGATCTGGGTGGAGACCAGGAAGACCGCGGTGAACGGGTTCAGCGTGTCGATCTCCTGCGCGTGCGCGACGCGCATGGTGACCTCGCCCTGGGCCTGGGCGGCGGGTACCGCCGGCGCCCCGGCCGGGGCCAGACCGGGGCCGATGACCAGCGCCGCGGCTGCCACCCCCGCCCCGATGCCCTTGCCAATGGTGGTGAATCGCATTCGGTTGCCCCTGTCGTCCTACGCTGCGTACTGCTCAGGACACGGTGCGCCGACCGTGTGTGGGAAACCAACCACCACGCCCCACCAGCCGTCAATGGGCCACGGCACCGGTCGTGATCAGGTTGTAGCGTAGGGCTCCATGCGGGTGCTGGTATCGGCCGACATGGAGGGCGCCACCGGGGTCACCTGGACCGCCGACGTGGTCCCGGGAACCGAGCAGTGGCAGCGGATGCGCCGGCTCTTCGCGGGCGACGTCAACGCCTGCGTGGCCGGGCTGTTCGCCGGCGGCGCCACCGAGGTGCTGGTCAACGAGGCGCACTCCGCGCAGCGCAACCTGCTGCTGGAGGACCTGGACGAGCGGGCCTCGATGCTCACCGGCCGGCACAAGCCGCTGTCCATGATGCAGGGCATCGACGGCGCGCACGGCGGACCCGTGGACGGCGTGGTGTTCCTCGGCTACCACGCGGGCGCCGGCGCGCGCGGCGTGTTGTCGCACACCTACCTGGAGAACTCGATCACCGGCGTGTGGCTGGACGGCACGCACGCCAGCGAGGGGCGGCTCAACGCGGCGCTCGCCACCGAGCACGGCGTGCCGGTGCTGCTCGTCACCGGCGACGACCTGGCCTGCCGCGACGCCCACGGCTACGTGCCGGACGCGCGCACCGTGGCCGTCAAGGACTACGTCAGCCGCTACGCCGCGGTGTGCCGTCCGCCGGCCCGCACCGCCGCGGAGCTCCACGAGGCGGCGCGCGCGGCCATGACCCGGGCCGGGCGACTCACGCCATCGGTGCTGCCGCACCGGATCGAGGTCGAGTTCGACGCCACCCACCTGGCCGACGCCGCCGCGGTGGTGCCGACGGTCTCGCTGGTGGACGATCGCCGGGTCGGGTTCGACGCCGCGTCGATGACCGACGCGATGAAGGCGTTCAAGATCGTCACGGCCATCGCGGCCGGCGCGGTGGAGGGTGTGTATGGCTGAGGTACCGGAGGCCGGGTCCACGCCGGACGCGGACGTGGTCGCCCTGTGCGCGGCGCTCATCCGGTTCGACACCACGAACCGCGGCCAGGGCGACTGCGAGGGCGAGCGCGAGGCGGCCGAGTTCGTCGCCGCGCACCTGACCGGCTCCGGGCTGGAGCCGGTGCTGCTGGAGTCCGCGCCGCGCCGGTCCAACGTCGTGGTGCGGGTGCCCGGCGCCGACCGCTCGCTGCCCGCCGTGCTCGTGCAGGGCCACCTGGACGTCGTGCCCGCCGTCGCCGAGGACTGGACGGTGCCGCCGTTCGCCGGCGAGATCCGCGACGGCTACCTGTGGGGCCGGGGCGCGGTGGACATGAAGGACCTGTGCGCCGGCACCCTGTCGGTGCTGCGGCACTGGTCGCGCGCCGGGCTGCGGCCGCGCCGCGACGTCGTGGTGGCGTTCGTCGCCGATGAGGAGGACAACGGCGACTACGGCGCCGACTGGCTGGTGCAGCACCACGCCGGGCTGTTCGACGGCTGCGCCGCCGCCATCGGCGAGTCCGGTGGTTTCACGTTCGGCGGCCCGGACTCGCCGGTGCGCCTGTACCCGGTGGGCACCGCCGAACGCGGCACGCTGCACCTGCGGCTGTCCGCCACCGGCCGGGCCGGCCACGCCTCCCGGCCGAACCCGTCGAACGCCGTCGTGGCCATCGTGCGCACCCTGGAGCGGATCGCCTCGCACGAGTGGCCGGTGCACCTGACCCCCGCCGTCGCCGCGTACCTGCGCGGCGCCGCCGACGCGCTCGGCGTGGCCGCTGACCTGGACGATCTGTCCACTGTGGACGAACTGGTGGCCAAGCTCGGCCGCGCCGGAACCCTCGCCGCCGCCACCGTGCGGATCAGCTCCACGCCCACCGGCCTCGCCGCGGGCGGCAAGGTCAACGTCATCCCCAGCACCGCGAGCGCCCTGGTCGACGTCCGCACCCTCCCCGGCACCGCCGACGAGGTGCTGTCCGTCATCGACTCCATGCTGGAGCCCACCGTCGAGCGCCACATCCTCGCCCGCCGCGACGCCGTCGCCGCCCCCATGGACACCCCCTGGTTCCACGCCATGGCCGACGCCCTCCGCGCCGAGGACCCCGAGGCCGTCGTGCTCCCCTACTGCCTGGGCGGCGGCACCGACGCCAAGGCGTTCTCCTCGCTCGGCATCGCCTGCTACGGCTTCGCCCCCCTGCGCGCCCCCCTGGACCCCACCGAGTACGACTACCGCGCCATGGCCCACGGCGTCGACGAACGCATCCCGCTCGACGGCCTGCGCTTCGGCGCCCGCGTCCTCGACCGGTTCCTGCGCACGGTCTGAGCGCCGTCCTGCGGGCCGGCCGCCCGCCGGTAGCCGTTCGCCGCCGGTCCGTGCCACGCCGGTGGCGCCGGGCGGTCCGCCGGCGTCAGCCCGCCGCCACTGCCACCAGCCGGTTGCAGTCGGCCTCGACCACGCGGAACCCGGCCTGGGCCGCCATGGCACGCAACTCGTCCGCCGCCCAGATCCGCCGGCGGATCACGTCCTCCGCCGTACCACCGTCGTCCAGCCGCCAGGACCGCCGCACCACGCTGATCCGCGTCCCCGGGTCCCAGTCCTGCACGATCGTCACCTCGGCCCGCACCGTCGCCGTGTCCACCCGATGCGTCCCCGCCGGCCGCGCCCCGGCCGCCGTCGCCGTCACCAGGACGAGCACCCCACCCGGCCGCGCGTGCGCCGCGAACGTGCCGAACGCCGCCGCCAGCTCCGCCTCCGCGTGCAGGTACGCCACCGTGTTTCCCAGGCACAGCACCGCATCGAACCGCCGCCCGAGCCGGACGACCCGCAGGTCCCCCACCCGCAGGTCCAGGTGCGGCCGCACCCGCAGCCCGTACCCGACCATGCCCGGCAGCACATCCACCCCCACGCACGCAAAGCGCTGCGCCAGGTACTCCAGCTCCCGCCCCGTGCCACACCCCAGGTCCAGCACGGTCCGGGCCCTGCCGGGCCCGTGATCGGCGATCGCCGCGGCGCACCTCCGCGCCACCGAGTGCCCGGGATCCGCCTGCACCTCGTCGTACAGCTCCGGCCGCCGGTAGAACAGGTTCGTCCGCTCCATCGCGCCATGGTCCGCGGCCGGCCCACCCTCCGAGAGAGGAGGGGGGGCCGGCCGGTGAACCTCAGGCGTCAGCCGACGCGGCGGATGTCGACGTCGGCGGCGCGGACGAACATCATGCGGTGGCCGAACTGGATCTGGTAGTAGCGGTCCTGACCGCGGACGACCGTGCAGTCGCCGGGGCCGGAGCAGTTGTACGTCACCGCGCGGTAGTACTCCGGCAGCATGGTCTGGCCGAGGACGTACTCCTGGCCGGCGAGCAGCGAGTACTGCAAGGGCGCCACGGTCTGCACCGGGATGGTGGAGGGGTAGGCGGACGCCTCGGGGTAGGCCCGGCCGTAGACGGGGATGCTGGTGCGGCCGGCCTTCGGGGTGACGACGACGCCACCGGCGGGGACGGCGGCGGGGTTGGAGCGCGGGTTGTGGAACCAGGCCTTCTGACCGAGGTACCACACGGCCGTCCAGTCGCCACGGACCTCGGCGACCGCCCACTGGGTGCCGGCGGAGGCGCGGGCGCCGTGGTCGGAGACGTGCATGGTGGACGGTGAGCCGTCGGGCCGCAGGCCGATGTCCCGCACCAGCGGCGCGTCGTGGCGGGGCTCCGAGCGCAGGATCACCGACGAGGAGCTGCGCGACGGGCAGAGCGCGCCGGGGTTGGCCCTGTCGCAGCCGTAGAAGGCCGGGCGGTTGGTCTCCCACTTCGGCCGCATGGTGACGACGGTCGAGCCGCGCGGGGCGGTGGGCTCCAGCGGGGCACCCAGCAGGTCGAAGTAGTGGTTCCAGTTCCAGTACGGCCCCGGGTCCCAGTGCATGCCGCGGACGTTGGCCGGCAGGATGCCCGGCACCTGGTCGTGGCCGATGATGTGGTGCCGGTCGAGCGGGATGCCGAAGCGCTGCGCCAGGTACCGCACGAGCTTGGCGGAGCTGCGGTACATCGCCTCGGTGTACCAGGTGCCGGACGCGGCGAAGCCCTCGTGCTCCAGGCCGATGGCGGCGGCGTTGACGTACCAGTTGCCGGCGTGCCAGGCGACGTCGTTGCTGCGCACGTGCTGGGCGACGTGGCCGTCGGAGGAACGCAGCGTGTACTGCCAGGACACGTAGTTCGGGTCCTGCACCAGGCGGATGGTGCCGTTGTAGCTGCCCTCGGTGTCGTGGATGACGATGTAGCGGATCTGCTGGTTCTCCTCGCGCCGGCTCTTGTCGTGGTTGCCGTAGTCGTTCGGCGCGGTCACCTGGTACGGCGCGGGAATCCACTCGCAGGCCAGGTCGGACGGGCACTCGGTGTCGGTGCTACGCGCGCCCGGCGGCAGGCCGAGGCGGTCGAGCCAGGTCCGGTCCGGCTCCACGGCGGCCGGGGCCAGCACGACCCGCTGGCCGTCGTCGGTCACCCGGTCGGCGCCGGCGCGCAGCTGCCCGTACACCTCGTCGGCGAAGCGGCGGGCGCTCGCGGCGTCGGTCGAGCCGCCGTAGCGGGCCACCGCGCCGTACCAGTCGGCCGGGTCGCCGGACAGCGGCGCGCCCAGCTCACGCTGGTAGGAGGCGAGCAGGGCGGCGCCGCCGCGGATGTTCTGCGCGGGGTCGGCCTTGAGCGTCGCGGCGTCCACGCCGGTCAGCCCGGCGGTGGTGAGCAGGGTGCGCTGCGCCTCGGTGACCTCGGTGGCGCCGGACGCCTCGACGGTCAGCGGGCGGGTCTCGTCGCCGCGGGGGTCCTCGTCGCCGTGGTCGTGGTGGGTGCCCTCCAGGAACGGCGCGGCATCCGTCAGGTGCATCGGCCCGTAGCCGGCGGTGGTGCTCGGCGTGCCGGCGTTGGTGTCCCAGCGGGACTGCAGGTACGAGACGGCGAGCAGCACGCCCTGCGGCACGCCGAACTCCGCGGCCGCCGCCGCGTACGCCTGCTGACGCTCGCTCACCGGCGGCTGTGCCTGCGCGGCACCGCTCACCGTGAGCGCGCCGAGGGTGCCGGCCGTCAGCGCGGCGGCCAGCACAGTTCTCATCCCACGACCCATCATGACCTCCCGGCGACCCATCGGGATCTCCCGACGACCCATCGCGATCTCCCGGTGACGGAGTGCTGAACGGTGAATCACCTTCCACCCGTGACGCATCGCCGTCAACTGTTCACCAAAAGGTGCGGCGTGGGCACGCCAGGCACCGGGTCGGCGAAGTCAGGGCACGGCGGGGCGGCGCTGGTAGGCGGTCCAGAGCGGCCGGTAACCCTGGCGGGCCCAGAACGGCGTGGACCAGGGGTTCGGCAGCGCGTGGTGCAGCAGCGTGGTGGCCACGTCCGGCCGCGCGTCGAGCACGGCGTGGGCGGCGTCGGCGAGCGCGCGGCCGAGGCCCTCCCCGCGCCGGCCCGGGCGCACGTACAGGAAACCGAAGTAGGCCGGCGGCGCGCCGGACACCATGCCGGCCACCCACTGCGCGTCGGCCGGCTCCTGCACCTGGGCGAAGCCCACCGGGCCGTCGGCGTCCTCGGCGATCCAGGTGTTCCGCGGGTGCGCGGCCAGCCCGGCGCGGAGCACCTCGGCCTCGGCCGGGCGCTCGCTGACCACGCCGAACGCGGCGTCCAAACGGTGCAGCTCGACGGCCAGCTCGGTGAGCGCGTCCAGGTCCGCCGGCGTGGCCACGCGCACGGCGGGATGCGACGGCGCGCTCACCGGGGTGGCCGGGCGGCGGCGCGCGGCCACCACGATGAGCGGGGCGAAGCCGCGGCGGACGAGCGGCAGCGCCTGCGCGGTGTCCCGGCTGGGCACGGCGACCATCGCCGCGCTGTCCCGGTCGCCGGGCTCGGCGCGCTCCCGCAGCAGCGGCTCCCACTCGCCGAGCAGCGCGTCGAACGCGGCCGCCCGGTCCGGCCCGGCCAGGTGCGGCAGCAGCCGGTGCGTGCGCAGCGAACCCCACAGCGCCAGCTCGGAGTCCGCCGGCACCTCCGCCGAGCGCACCGTCCCGGCGGCCGCCGAGCCGCCGGCCGTGGCGGTCAGCAGCACGGCGTCCTCGGTGGCCGCCAGGGGCTCCGGCGCGGACAGCAGCGGGTCGAGCCCGGCCAGCAGCGCCGCGTGCTCCGCGGTCACGCGTTCGACATCCATGAGCGCCAGGCTAGGACGTCCCGCCGGACGCGCGTCAGGTGTTCTGCGGGAAGCCCAGGTTCAGCCCGCCGTGCGACGGGTCGAGCCAGCGGCTGGTGACGGCCTTGGTGCGGGTGAAGAAGTGCACCGCGTCCGGCCCGTAGGCGTGCGAGTCGCCGAACAACGACTGTTTCCAGCCGCCGAACGAGTAGTAGGCCACCGGCACCGGGATCGGCACGTTGACGCCGACCATGCCGACCTCGACCTCGTGCTGGTAGCGCCGCGCGGCGCCGCCGTCGTTGGTGAAGATGGCCGTGCCGTTGCCGTACGGGTTGGAGTTCACCAGCGACACCGCCTCCTCGTAGGAGGCCGAACGCACCACGGAGAGCACCGGGCCGAAGATCTCGTCGGTGTAGAGCGACTGGTCCGGCCGCACGTGGTCGAACAGCGTGGGGCCGAGCCAGAAGCCGTCCGGTTCACCGTCCACCGGGTGGTCGCGGCCGTCCACCACGAGCGTCGCGCCGGCCGCCACCCCGTCGTCCAGGTAGGAGGCGACGCGGTCCCGGTGCGCGCGGGTGACGAGCGGGCCCATGTCGCAGCCCGGGCGGCGGCCGTCGCCGACCCGCACCTCGGCGCAGCGCGCGGCGATCCGCTCCACCAGCTCGTCGCCGATCGGGTCCACGGCCACCACGACGGAGATCGCCATGCAGCGCTCCCCCGCCGAGCCGAAGCCGGCCGACACCGCGGCGTCCGCGGCCAGGTCGAGGTCCGCGTCCGGCAGCACCACCATGTGGTTCTTGGCGCCGCCCAGCGCCTGCACGCGCTTGCCGTGCCGGGTGCCGGTCTCGTACACGTGGCGGGCCACCGGGGTGGAACCGACGAACGAGACGGCGCGCACGTCGGGGTGGGTGAGCAACCGGTCGACGGCCACCTTGTCGCCGTGCACCACGTTGACCACGCCGTCCGGCAGCCCGGCCTCGGCGAACAGCTCGGCGAGCAGCACCGGCGCCGACGGGTCCTTCTCGGACGGCTTGAGGACCACCGTGTTGCCGCACGCGACGGCCAGCGGCACGAACCACAGCGGCACCATGGCCGGGAAGTTGAACGGGGTGATCACGCCGACCACGCCGAGCGGCTGCCGCAGCGAGTACACGTCCACGCCGGTCGAGGCGTTCTCCGAGTAGCCGCCCTTGAGCAGGTGCGGCACGCCGCACGCGAAGTCGACGACCTCCAGGCCGCGCTTCACCTCGCCGGCCGCGTCCGAGAGGACCTTGCCGTGCTCCGCGGTGAGCAACGCGGCGACGTCGGCGGAGCGTTGCTCCAGCAGCGCCCGGAACCGGAACAGCACGGTGGAGCGGGTGGCCAGCGACGACGAACGCCAGCTGGTGAACGCGCGCGCGGCCGCGGCGACCGCGTCGTCCACCTCGGTCCCGGTGGCGAAGTCGACGAGCCCGGCGACCGCGCCGGTGGCCGGATCGTGCACCTCGCCGGTGCGAGCGGCGACCCCGGCCCAGGTCTTGCCGTCTATCCAGTGGGTGATCCGCCGCGGGCTCACCGGGTCAGCTCCGCGTGCACGGCCGAGATGGCGGCGCCCAGGATGTCCAGCGCCTCCTCGTTCTCCTCGGCGGTGAGGGTCATCGGCGGGGCCAGCCGGATGACGTTGCCGTACAGGCCGCCCTTGCCCACCAGCAGGCCGCGCTCGCGGGTCTCCTCCAGCACCCGGCCCGCCGCCGCCGCGGACGGCGTACGGGTGCCCGGCTCGACCAGCTCGATGCCCACCATGAGGCCCTTGCCGCGCACCTCGCCGATCACGGCGTTCGAGGCGGCGAGGTCACGCAGCCCGGTGATCAGCCGCTCGCCGAGCTTGGCGGCGTTGGCCTGCAGGTCGTGCGCGAACACGTAGTCGAGCACCGCGGAGGCGCCGACCGTGGCCACCGGGTTGCCGCCGAAGGTGGAGATGGAGTTCGCGGTGATGGAGTCCATCAGCGCCGGCGAGGCCACCACGCCGCCGATCGCCAGGCCGTTGCCGAGGCCCTTGGCGAACGTCATGGCGTCCGGCACCACGCCGTGCGCCTCGATGCCCCAGAAGTGCGAGCCGGTGCGGCCCCAGCCGGTCTGCACCTCGTCGGAGATGAGCGGGATGCCGTGTTCGCGCAGCACCTCGGCGAACGCCGCGAACATGCCGTCCGGCGGCACGCAGAAGCCGCCGACGCCCTGGATGGGCTCCACGATCATGCAGGCCACGTCGCCGGAGGTGGTGGTCTCCAGCACGTTGCGCAGGTCGTCCACGCAGGCCGCCACGTAGCCCTCGTCGGACAGGTCCCGGAACGGGCTGCGGTAGCGGTAGCCGCCGTGCACGTAGCTCACCTTGAGCGGCGAGAGCGCCGACGGCGACCAGCCGCGGTTGCCGGTGATGCCGACCGTGGCGAACGCCCGCCCGTGATAGGAGTTCCGCAGCGCGAGCACCTGGTTGCTGCGCCGGTACTGGGTGGCCAGCATGAGCGCGGTCTCGTTGGCCTCGGTGCCGGAGTTGGTGAAGAACACCTTGGCGTCCGGGATGCCGGAGAGCCGGGCGATGCGCTCGGCGAGCTCCACCTGCGAGCGGATCAGGTAGAGGGTCGACGTGTGCAGCACGCCGGTGTCCACCTGCTTGCGGATCGCGTCGCTGATCTCGGCCACGTCGTAGCCGATCGCGTTGGTCAGGATGCCGGCGAAGAAGTCCAGGTACCGGCGGCCCTCGGCGTCGGTCACCCGGCGGCCCGAGGCGTTCACGATCTCGATCGGCCGGTCGTAGTAGAGGGCCAGCCAGCTGGGCATGACGGACCGGTGGCGGGCGAGCAGTTCTGCGTGGACCATGCCCCGAGTGTCGTCCCGTCCGGCGCGGAGTGCATACCGACAGCCTGTATCGGAACAGGCGGGTACCGGCGACACTGTGTACGTGTATCCGACCGTCTCGGACGTGCTGTCGCTGCCCGTGGTGCGGCGGGGGGTGCCGCGGGTGGTGGCCGGGGCCGCGGGGCTGGATCGGCGGGTGCGCTGGGTGCACGCCGCCGAGGTCGCGGACATCGCGCACCTGCTGCGCGGCGGCGAACTGGTGCTCACCACGGGCATCGCACTGCCCGCCGACCCGGCGGCACTCACCCGCTACGTGGACGAGCTGGCCGGGGTGCGGGCCGCGGGCGTCGTGGTGGAGCTGGTGCGGCGCTGGAACGACGAGCTGCCGCCGGCGCTGGTGGCCGCGGCGGAGCGGCGCTCGCTGCCGCTGGTGACGCTGGCCCGTGAGACGCGATTCGTCACGGTCACCGAGGCCGTCGGGGCGCTCATCCTGGACGCCCAGGTGGAGGAGCTGAAGGCGGCCGAGGCGATCCACGAGCGGTTCACCGCGCTCACCGTGAGCGGCGCCGAGCCCGCCGAGATCCTGCGCGAGGTGGCGCGCACCGCGGGCCTGCCGGTGGTGCTGGAGACGCTCTCGCACCACGTGCTCGGCTACGACGCGGCCGGGGAGCGACCGGCCGAGCTGCTGGCCAACTGGGAGATGCGTTCGCGGGCGGTCACCGTGCCCGGCCGCACCGGCTACGACGAGGAGGCCGGCTGGCTGGTCACCGTGGTCGGGGCCCGTGACGACGACTGGGGCCGGCTGGTGCTGCTGTCCCCGGAGGCGCCCTCGCACCGGCACACCGTGGTCGCCGAGCGCGCCGCGTCGGCGCTCGCGCTGCACCGGCTGGTGGCCCGCGACCGGGACAGCCTGGAGCGGCAGACGCACCGCTCGCTGCTCGCCGCGCTGCTCACGGCGGGGCCGGTGCCCTCGGACCTCGCGACCCGCTCGGCCGCGGTGGGCGTGCCGCTGGCCGGGCGGCGGGTGGTCGGGATGGCGGTGCGGCCGCGCAGCCTGGTCTCGCCGACGCCGTCGATCGCGGCCCAGGAGGTGCTGCGTGACCTCGCCGAGGGCACCGCGCTCGCCGCGCAGCGCGCCGGGCTGTCCGCCCTGGTCGGCGTGGTGGACGACACCAGCGTGCGGGCGCTGGTCGCGCTGGGGCGCACGGAGAACGTGGACGCGGCGCTCACCCGGCTGGCCCGCGAGGTGCACCGGGTGACGGCGCCGCACACCCGGGTGCCGCCGGTCGTGGTGGCGGTGGGCAGCACGGTGACCGAGCTGGCCGACCTGCCACGCTCGCTCGCCGAGGCCGCGCACGTCGCCGAGGCCGCGCTGCGCGGACCGTCGCGGGCCGGGGCCACCGACCAGGAGACGCGGCCGTTCCACAAGCTGGACGACGTGCGGCTGCGTGGCCTGCTGCACCTGCTGCGGGACGACTCCCGGGTGCAGGCGTACGTGCAGCGCGAGCTGGGCCCGCTGCTGGCGCGCGACTCCGACACCGGGCGGCGGCTGCTGTCGGTGCTGCGCTCGTACTGCGAGCACGGCGGCAACAAGTCCGCGGCGGCCACCGCGGCGCACCTGTCCCGGCCCGCGTACTACAAGCTGCTGGCCCGCATCGAACGGCTGCTCAACGTCTCCCTGGACGACCCCGAGTCCATGCTGTCGCTGTACGTCGCCCTGCTGGCGGTCGACGTGCCGCCGCAGCAGTCACCGTGAGCGCGCGACCGGGCGCGTCCAACGACCCGGTCAGCCGGTCGACCCGTACCGCGGTCCTCAGCCGTCGATCGGGGGGAGCACGGTATAGCTCAACGACACCCCCTGGTCGTGGCCGGCCCACCGGTGGAACTCGGAATCCGATCGCAGGTAGATACGCGCGGCCACCCTGTGCCCGACATGCTTCCTGGTCACGTTCCATCGCAACTCGGCACGATCACCGCCGACGGAGTCGACGTAATCCGAACCGACCCGGAGCGACCAGGTCAAGTCACGCCCCTGGGGATCGACGCCGTCACAGCGGAAGACGACCGTGTCGCCCGGGCTGAGCCGTACGGCCGTCGCACAGAGCCCGCTGGTCGGGCTGTCCAGCTCGAAGGTGTCGATCGTGTTGCCGAGGCTGTCGCTCACGGCCTCGATACGGGGATAGAAGTCGCCGCTCGGATCCTGGCTGCTCAGATGAATGGTGACTCTGTTCCTTATCTCTCCGGCGATCCCGGACAGCAGCTCCCGCTCGAACGGCAGCAACTCCCGGTTGTGCGCCACCGCGTTGCGCAGGTCGTCGAACCTCGCCAACAGCGCCCCGGTCTCCTTCTTCCGCCCCAGCGCCGGCGCGTAGGCCTCCCACGACCTCTCCAGGATGGCCACCAGCTCGAAGAAGCTCGCGTAGGCCAGGAGATTGGAGTCCACCTCCGCGACGCCGCGCTTCCCACGGCTGGCCGCTTCTTCCCGCCGGCGGTCCGACCACCTCTGAATGGTGTCCGGCTTGGCAACGGAGGTGATCCAGTTGGCGCCGGCTCCCGCCGACGCCGTGGCGGTGGCCGTGATGAGCTGCCGGAGTGCGCGTTCACAGGTGGCGAGCGCCGCGGACGGCTCCAGGATCACCACAGCCGGGATGGTATCCCTGGCCGGGGGCCGCACCTCAGCACACTTCCGCCACCCACCGGCAAGCGTCGTCGCGCCGGCCTCCGTTGCCGTCAGGCCGTGGCGATCAGGCGGCCGAGGACCTGGCGCAGCCGCGCGCCGTCGACCGGCAGGAACGTCCCGCCGCGGGCGGCGTAGCGGCCGGCGTCGGTGTCGAACCAGGTGACCGTGCCGTCCTGGGCCTCGCGGCCGCGGGCCTGGACCACGAAGTAACCGGCGCCGGTACGCGGGCGGCGCAGCATCGCCTCGGCGGCCCGCCACGCCGGGTCGCCGCCGCC
>DASWTI010000671.1:0-7109 GCA_036402215.1 Pseudonocardiaceae bacterium | reverse complement strand
GATCTTCCGCCAGCAGGTCAAGCGGAAGATCACATCGCCCGGCAGGGGACCGACTGCCCGTCAGGCGGTTTCGGTGATGGGACGGTCCACCCAGGACATCAGCGAGCGGAGCCGGCCGCCGACCTCCTCGATGGGGTGGCGTTCGCCCTCGGCGACGAGCTTGGCGAAGTGTGGGCGGCCGGCGTCGTCCTCGGCGACCCACTCGCGGGCGAACGTGCCGTCCTGGATCTCGGCCAGGATGCGCCGCATCTCCTCCTTGACGGCGGGGGTGATGACGCGCGGGCCGCGGGTGACGTCGCCGTACTCGGCGGTGTCCGAGATGGAGTACCGCATGCGCGCGATGCCGCCCTCGTACATCAGGTCGACGATGAGCTTGAGCTCGTGCAGGCACTCGAAGTAGGCGACCTCGGGGGTGTAGCCGGCCTCGGTGAGCACCTCGAAGCCGGCCTGCACGAGCGCGGTGGCGCCGCCGCACAGCACGGCCTGCTCGCCGAACAGGTCGGTCTCGGTCTCCTCGGTGAACGTGGTGCGGATCACGCCGGCCCGGGCGCCGCCGATGGCCTTGGCGTAGGACAGGGCGAGGTCCTGGGCGGTGCCGCTCGGGTCCTGGTGCACGGCGATCAGGCAGGGCACGCCCTTGCCGTCGACGAACTGGCGGCGCACCAGGTGGCCGGGGCCCTTGGGCGCGACCATCGCGACGTCCACGTCGGACGGCGGGGTGATCAGCCCGTACCGGATGTTGAAGCCGTGCCCGAAGAACAGCGCGTCCCCGGACTCCAGGTTCGGCGCGATGGCCTCGGCGTAGATGTGCCGCTGCGCGGTGTCCGGGGCGAGCACCATGATCAGGTCGGCGTCCGCGGACACCTCGGCCGGCGTGCCCACCGGCAGGCCCTCCTCGGCGGCCTTGGCCCGGGACTTGGAGCCCTCGGGCAGGCCGATGCGGACGTCGACGCCGGAGTCGCGCAGGCTCAGCGCGTGCGCGTGGCCCTGGCTGCCGTAGCCGATGACGGCGACGGTGCGGTCCTGCACGAGCGACAGGTCGGCGTCGTCGTCGTAGAAGATCTCGGCGGTCATGGTTCCTCTCACGGGGTTCTGGCGGGCGGTCAGGAGCGGGTGGCGGTGATGGAGCGCGGGCCGCGGCCGATGGCGACCATGCCGGACTGCACCATCTCCCGGATGCCGTAGGGCTCCAGCATCCGCAGCAGGGCGTCGATCTTGTCGCCCGCGCCGGTGGCCTCGATGGTGAGCGCCTCGGGCGAGACGTCCACCACCTTGGCGCGGAAGAGCTGCACGGTCTCCAGCACCTGGGAGCGGACCGTGGCGTCGGCGCGGACCTTCACCAGGAGCAGCTCACGGCGCACCGCGGCGGTGGCCTCCAGCTCGACGATCTTGATGACGTTGACGAGCTTGTTGAGCTGCTTGGTGACCTGTTCGAGCGGCAACTCCTCGACGGCCACCACGATCGTCATGCGGGACACCTCGGGCTGCTCGGTCGGGCCGACCGCGAGCGAGTCGATGTTGAAGCCGCGCCGGGAGAACAGGCCGGCGACGCGCGCCAGGACACCGGGCTTGTTCTCCACCAGCACGGAGAGCGTGTGCTTGGTCATGCGGATCCTCAGCTCTGGTCGTCGTCGAACAGCGGGCGGATGTCGCGTGCGGCCATGATCTGGTCGTTGCCGGTGCCGGCGGCGACCATCGGCCACACCTGGGCGTCGGCGCCGACCACGAAGTCGATCACCACCGGCCGGTCGGTGATGGCCTGCGCCTCGGCGATCACCCGGTCCACGTCCTCCTTGGCCTCGCAGCGCAGGCCGACGCAGCCGAGGGCCTCGGCGAGCAGCACGAAGTCCGGGATGCGGTGCTTGTGGGTGCCGAGGTCGGTGCTGGAGTACCGCTCGGCGTAGAACAGGTTCTGCCACTGGCGGACCATGCCGAGGTTGCCGTTGTTGATCACGGCCACCTTGATCGGGATGTTCTCGATGGCGCAGGTGGCGAGCTCCTGGTTGGTCATCTGGAAGCAGCCGTCGCCGTCGATGGCCCACACCTGGGTCTCCGGGCGGCCGTACTTGGCGCCCATCGCGGCCGGCACCGCGAAGCCCATGGTGCCGAGGCCACCGGAGTTGATCCAGGTGCCGGGGTGCTCGTAGCGGATGAACTGCGCGGCCCACATCTGGTGCTGGCCGACGCCCGCGGTGTAGATGGCGTCCGGGCCGACCAGCTCGCCGATGCGCTCGATGACGTACTGCGGCGACAGCGTGCCGTCGGCCGGCCAGTCGTAGCCGAGCGGGAAGGTGGCGCGGTACCCGTCGAGTTGCGCCCACCAGGCGGTGAGGTCCGGCCGCTCGCCCTCGGCGTGGTCCCCGCGGATCGCGGCGAGCAGCTCGGTGATGACCTCCTTGCAGTCGCCGACGATGGGCACGTCGGCCTTGCGGTTCTTGGAGATCTCGGCCGGGTCGATGTCCGCGTGCACCACGCGCGCGTCCGGCGCGAAGCTCGACAGCTGGCCGGTGACCCGGTCGTCGAAGCGCGCGCCCAGGGTGATCAGCAGGTCCGACCGCTGCATGGCGGCCACCGCGGCGACGGTGCCGTGCATGCCCGGCATGCCGAGGTGCTGCCGGTGCGAGTCGGGGAACGCGCCGCGCGCCATCAGCGTGGTGACCACCGGGATGCCGGTGAGCTCGGCCAGCTCGCGCAGCTCCGGGCACGCGCCGGCCCGGATCACGCCGCCACCGACGTACAGCACCGGACGGACCGAGGTGGCGATGAGCTTGGCGGCCTCGCGGATCTGCTTGCCGTGCGGCTTGGTGGTGGGGCGGTAGCCGGGCAGGCGCAGCTCCGGCGGCCAGGAGAACGTGGTCTGGGCCTGCAGCACGTCCTTCGGCACGTCGACGAGCACCGGGCCGGGGCGGCCGGTGGACGCCAGGTGGAACGCCTCGGCGATGGCCCGCGGGATGTCACCGGGGTCGGTGACCAGGAAGTTGTGCTTGGTGATCGGCAGCGTGATGCCGCTGATGTCCGCCTCCTGGAAGGCGTCCGTGCCGATGGCGCCGCTCGGCACCTGGCCGGTGATGGCCACCACCGGGACCGAGTCCATGTAGGCGTCGGCGAGCGGGGTGACCAGGTTGGTGGCGCCCGGCCCCGACGTCGCCATGCACACGCCGACCCGCCCGGTGGCCTGCGCGTAGCCGGTGGCCGCGTGCCCCGCCCCCTGCTCGTGCCGGACCAGCACGTGGCGCACCTTGTCGGAGTCCAGGAGCGGGTCGTACGCCGGCAGGATCGCGCCGCCCGGGATGCCGAAGACGACCTCGCAGCCGGCGGCCTCCAGGGAGCGGACGAGCGACTGGGCCCCGGTGAGGCGCACCGGGGCACCCGCCGGCGGGGCGGGCTTCGGGCGGGGCGCGCTCGGCGGCGGACCGGGGACCGGGACGGGCCGGTGCGGCGTGGTGGTCATCGACTCCACCTCTGTGGGTTCCTGGCGGGTTCCGGGCAAGAAAAAACCCCCGTCGGCCCGGGTGGCCGTACGAGGGTCGCGCGCCGACGAACCTGCACTTCCGTCAGGCGTCGGCGCGCCTGCGAAGTACGAGGATCGAGGTCGGTTGCACGGCCCGGACGGTAGTCGGCCGAACGGCGCAACGTCAACTCTGCGGGACGGCCGTTCCACATGCTGGGCGACGCCGGGTCACCCGCCGGTGGGGAGTAGCCTCGGCGGTACCGCCGCAGCCCGGTCGGGGCCGACACCTCGGCGCCCGCGGAGCCGGGGCCTGACACCCACCAGGTCCCCGCGCGGGGCCGGGGCCACGCACCCCGGGGTCCCTCGCGTTCGACCTTCCCACGGATGGAGTTCCTGCCGTGCCACCGCTGCGTTCCCGCATCACCACCCACGGCCGCAACGCCGCCGGCGCCCGCGCGCTGTGGCGGGCCACCGGGATGACCGAGGAGGACTTCGGTCGCCCGATCGTGGCCATCGCCAACTCCTACACCCAGTTCGTGCCGGGCCACGTGCACCTCAAGGACATGGGCGACATCGTCGCGGAGGCGGTGCGCGCGGCGGGCGGGGTGCCACGCGAGTTTCACACGATCGCGGTGGACGACGGCATCGCCATGGGGCACGGCGGGATGCTGTACTCGCTGCCCTCACGCGAGGTGATCGCCGACGCCGTGGAGTACATGGTGAACGGGCACGCCGCGGACGCGCTGGTGTGCATCTCCAACTGCGACAAGATCACCCCGGGGATGCTGAACGCCGCGATGCGGCTGAACGTACCGACGGTGTTCGTGTCCGGCGGGCCGATGGAGGCCGGCAAGGCCGTGGTGGTGGGCGGCGTGGCGCAGGCCCCGACGGACCTCATCACGGCCATCTCGGCGTCCGCGTCGCCCTCGGTGTCCGACGACGGCCTCACCGAGGTGGAGCGGTCGGCCTGCCCGACGTGCGGCTCGTGCTCCGGGATGTTCACCGCGAACTCGATGAACTGCCTCACCGAGGCGCTGGGCCTGGCGCTGCCCGGCAACGGCTCGACGCTGGCCACGCACGCCGCGCGCCGCGCGCTGTTCACCGAGGCGGGGCGGCTCGTGGTGGAGCTGGCGCGGCGCTGGTACGGCGAGGACGACGAGACCGCGCTGCCCCGGTCCATCGCCTCGCGGGCGGCGTTCGAGAACGCGATGGCGCTCGACGTGGCGATGGGCGGCTCGACCAACACGGTGCTGCACGTGCTGGCCGCGGCCCGCGAGGGCGAGGTGGACTTCACGCTGCCGGACATCGACGCGATCAGCCGGCGGGTGCCGTGCCTGGCGAAGGTGAGCCCGAACTCGGACTACCACATGGAGGACGTGCACCGGGCCGGCGGCATCCCGGCCATCCTGGGCGAGCTGGACCGCGCCGGGCTGCTGAACCGCGAGGTCACCGCCGTGCACAGCCCCTCGCTCACGGACTGGCTGGCGCGCTGGGACATCCGGGCCGCGGCGCCCTCGCCGGAGGCCGTGGAGCTGTTCCACGCCGCGCCGGGCGGGGTGCGCACCGTGGTGCCGTTCTCCACGGAGAACCGCTGGTCCTCGCTGGACACCGACGCCGAGGGCGGCTGCATCCGCTCCGCCGCGCACGCCTACACGGCCGAGGGCGGGCTGGCCGTGCTGCACGGCAACCTGGCCGAGGACGGCGCGGTGATCAAGACGGCGGGCGTCCCCGAGGAGTGCTGGCACTTCCAGGGCCCGGCCCGCGTGGTGGAGTCCCAGGAGGAGGCGGTGTCGGTCATCCTGACCCGGGCCATCCGGCCCGGTGAGGTGCTGGTGGTGCGCTACGAAGGCCCCGCGGGCGGGCCGGGGATGCAGGAGATGCTGCACCCGACGGCGTTCCTCAAGGGTGCCGGCCTGGGACGGAAGTGCGCGCTGGTCACGGACGGCCGGTTCTCCGGCGGCTCGTCGGGCATCTCGGTGGGGCACGTGTCACCGGAGGCGGCGGCGGGCGGCGTGATCGGGCTCGTGCGGGACGGCGACCAGGTGCTCATCGACGTGCGCGAGCGGACGCTGCGGCTGCTGGTGGACGACGACGAGCTGGCGGCGCGGCGGGCCAAGATGGAGGCGTCGGAGCGGCCGTGGCAGCCGCGGGACCGGCAGCGGCAGGTGAGCGCGGCGCTGCGGGCCTACGCCCGGCTGGCGACCTCGTCGGCGACCGGCGCGGTGCGCGACCCCGACCGCTGAGGGCCGTCGGAGGCCCCTCCGGTGGCGGGAGTGACGCGCGGCGGCCGCGGGCCTGACGTGGGCGTCACCGGAGGGGGACGGTGACGCCGGCCTCGCGGCCGCCGCGACCGGGTGGCGGTCCGTGGGAGCGGCTCTGCCGGCTCTTGTGGCCGGCCGGGTGGGGCGGCCGGGCGCTCGGGTGGCTCGGGTGGCTCGGGCTCAGGCGAGGAAGAACAGGCGGATGGCGAGGGCCGCGGCCACGCCGATCACGAGGCAGAGCAGGCCGGAGACGACCGGGTGCCGGAACCAGGCGCGGCCGTTGTCCAGCGCCGCGCGGCCGGGCCCGGCCAGCACCAGCGCGGCGGCCATGGCACCCAGCGCCAGCTCCAGCTCGAAGCCGCCGTCGGCGGCGAACAGGCCGGCGTTCCACTTGACCCAGACGGCGTTCACCATGACGCCGAGCAGGCCGGCCGCCGCGAGCGGCGTGAACAGGCCGAGCACGACGAGCGAACCGCCGACCAGCTCGGTGAACCCGGTGACGGCCGCGAGCACGTCGGTCTGGGTGAAGCCCATGCCGGCGAGATCCTCGGCGAAGCCGTCCAGCCCGGGACCGCCGAACCAGCCGAACACCTTCTGCCCGCCGTGCGCGATGAAGATGCCGCCCAGCACGACGCGCATCAGCAGCAGCCCGAGATCGGCCCCGGAGTTCCAGGCGGGCCGCGGGCGCTCGACGACCGTCCCGTCGCCGGTCGTCGCCGGGTACGTGGAGTCCACGTCGGCGTACGGGTCCCGGTCCCGATCCAGCACCGTGGTGTCGGAGTAGTTCGGGGTGGTGGACGGATCGGGGTCGTAGGGATGCGCCCGGCCCGATCGATCGTCGTAACTGCTCACCCGGAAGAGCGTAAGTCCTTGACGCGCGCCCGGCGACTCGAGGGGCGAGCACTCGCTGACGCTGCGTAGCCGGGGCGCCCTCAGTAGCCGTCGCGGACCAGGTTGGGCGGCTCCTCCCCCGCCGCCACGGCGTCGATCTGCGCGGCGGCCACGTCGTAGGCGCGCGCCAGGAAGCCGTGCACGCTGCCCGCCACGTGCGGCGTGATGAGCACGTTGCCCGCGGTCCAGAGCGGGTGGTCGGCGGGCAGCGGCTCGGGGTCGGTGACGTCGAGGGCGGCACGCAGCCGTCCGGAGCGCAGCTCGGCGACCAGCGCCGTGGTGTCCACGACGGCGCCCCGGGCCGCGTTGACCAGCAGCGCGCCGTCCGGCATGGCGGCCAGGAACGCGGCGTCCACCAGGCCGCGGGTGGCGTCGGTGAGCGGCACGACGAGCACCACGGCCTCGTGCCGCGGCAGCAGCCCGGGCAGCTCGGACACCGGCCGCACGCCGTCGCCGCCGCGCCGGCCGACCAGGGTGACCTCGGCGTCGCAGGCCCGCAGCCGCAC
>DASWTI010000670.1:0-3295 GCA_036402215.1 Pseudonocardiaceae bacterium | reverse complement strand
GGCGGCCGCCGCGGCGGCGGGGCGCGGCGTGCCGGTGCTGCCGGTCGCGGCGGCCGTCGTGCCACCGGCCGTGGTGCCGCCGGAGACGGGCCCGCTCGCCGTGGACCCGGTGTGCCTGATCTACACGTCGGGCAGCACCGGGATGCCGAAGGCCGTGGTGTCCACGCACGCGCAACTGCTGTTCGCCGCGACGGCGATCCAGGGCGAGCTGAGCTACCGGGCCGACGACGTGGTGTACGTGCCGCTGCCGCTGTCCTTCGACTACGGGCTGTACCAGCTCTTCCTGGCGGCGCTGGCCGGGGCGCACGCCTGGCTCGGCGACTCGGCGCAGATCGGCCCGCTGCTGCTGCGCGGGTTGCGGCGCAGCGGGGCGACCGTGCTGCCGGCGGTGCCGTCGCTCGCGGCGAACCTGGCCACCATGCTGGCGCGCTACCCGGGCGTGCTGCCGCTGCGGCTGCTCACCAACACCGGCGCGGCGATGCCCCCGGCGACGCTGGCCGCGCTGCGGGCCGCGCTGCCGGCGCTGCGGGTGCAGCTCATGTTCGGGCTCACCGAGTGCAAGCGGGTGTCGATCATGCCGCCGGACGAGGACCTGGCGCGGCCGGGGGCGGGCGGGCGGCCGCTGCCCGGCACCGAGGTGCTGGTGCTGGACGACGACGGCACGCCGCTGCCGCCGGGGCGGGTCGGCGAGCTCGTCGTGCGCGGGCCGCACGTGATGGCCGGCTACTGGCGGCGCCCGGAGCTCACCGAGCAGCGCTTCCCGCGGGTGGGCGGGCTGTTCCCGCAGCTCCGCTCCGGCGACTACGGGTGGCTCGACGAGGACGGCTACGTGTTCTTCGCCGGCCGCCGCGACGACCTGTACAAGTCGCGCGGCTTCCGGGTGAGCGCCACCGAGGTGGAGCAGGCGGCGTGCCGGCTGCCGGACGTCGCGGCCGCCGCCGTGCTGCCGCCGGGGCCGGACCTCGCGGAGCCGGTGCTGTTCGTGGTGCGGCGCCCGGACTCCGGGCCGGGCGACGACCTGGTGGACCGGCTGCGCGAGCAGATCGAGCCGTACAAGGTGCCGGCCCGGTGCGTGGTGCTGGACTCCATGCCGCTCACCGCGAACGGCAAGACCGACCGCCGGGCGCTGGAGCTCAGAGCGACAGCCCACCGTCCACGGTGAGCACCTGGCCCGTGATGTAGCGGGCGCGCGGCGAGAGCAGGAAGGCCACCGCGTCCGCCACCTCCTCCGGGCGGCCGAGGCGGCCGAGCGCGGTCCGGCCGGCGGCGGCCGTGGTGAACTCCTCGGTGAGCCCGGCGAGCATGTCGGTGTCGACGTAGCCGGGGGCCACCACGTTGACCCGCACCTGGTGGCCGCCGAGCTCCTTCGCCATCGAGCGGGCCAGGCCGATGATGCCGGCCTTGGAGGCGCAGTAGTTGGCCTGCATGGGCGTGCCGGCGATGCCGGCCACCGAGGACACGGCGACGATCGCGCCCCGGCGGCGCCGCATCAGGCCGCGCACGGCGGCCCGGCACACGTGGTACGTACCGTCCAGGTTGGTCCGCAGCACCGTGTCCCAGTCGTCCTGGGCCATCAGCCCGAGCGGCCGGTCCCGGAGCACCCCGGCCGCGGTGACCACGGCGTCGAGCGGGCCGAGGCCGGTCTCGGCGGCGCGCACGAACTCGCGCACCGCCGCCGCGTCGGCCACGTCGGCCCGCTGCGCGAGCACGCGCGCGCCGTACGCCTCGGCGGCCACCGCGGTGGCCTTCGCGGCGGTGTCGTCGCCGCGGTAGCAGAACGCCACGTCGTGGCCGTCCTCGGCGAGCCGCAGCACGATCGCCGCGCCGATGCCGCGCGAGCCTCCGGTGACCAGGGCGACGGGACGGGGGTCGGTCATCGGGACTCCTCGGGTGACGGTGGTCGCAGGTCCGCCACGGGCCGGGTGGCGACGAGCACCCGCCCCACCCCCAGCAGCACGCCGGCGGCGGTGGTGGTGACGCCGTCGAGCCACGCCGTGCCGGCCGGGCGCCGTCGCAGCCGCACGTGGTGCACCAGCACGGTGCCGGCGGGCAGCGGTGCCAGCGCCCCCGGCCCGAGCCGCACGTCGTCGAGCGCGGCGAGCACCGGCACCCCGGCGGTGAGCACGTCGGGCACCGGGCGGTCGGCCAGCGCCAGCAGCAGCGCGGCCTGCGCCCACGACTCGACGGCCAGCCACGGCGGCAACCCCCCGGCCCGCCGCACGCCGTGCTCGGCGACCAGCCGGTCCCCCGTCGCCGCGCGCACGCCGTCGACCAGCAGCATCGCCCCCCGGTGCGGGATCACGGCCGTGACGTCGACGTCCGGTGCGGTGTCCGGTGCGGTGTCCGGTCGGGTGTCCGGCACGGTGTCCGGCGGCGGCCAGGGGGCGGCCGGGCCGGGGACGGGCGAGTGGTCCAGGGCCAGCTCGGCCACCGTCCGCGTGCCGTCGGTGACGGTCGCGGTCGTGGTGCCCGGCGACTCGGCCAGGTGCACCACCAGGCCGGTGCCGGGCGCCACCGGGGCCAGGAACCGCCCGGCGCGCAGCCCGGTGACCGGCAGCCCCGGCCGCCGGCGCCGCACCAGGTCGTCCACGAGGCCGAGCAGCACCATGCCGGGCAGCAGCGGGAAGCCCGGGTAGTGCCCGTCGAACACCTCCGGCGGGACGCGCACCGGCGTCCCCCGCCCCGCCCGCGGCGGTGAGCCGATCGTGGCCCGCATCCGCGCAGCCTCGCACCGGGTTCTATACGGAACCTCTATCCGCGGACGGTCGCCCCGCCGGGGCGGCGGGCGGCGACGTCGCGGACGGTGCGGCGACGAGCGTGACGCGGCGGACGGTCAGGTGGCGGACGGTCAGGTGACGGGCGGTGAAGCGGCGGACGGTGAGGTGACGGGCGGCCGGGTGGAGGGCGGGGTGCGGTGCCAGGCGCCGACGAGGCGGTCGGCGCGGTCGGCACGTTCGAGGGCGAACATGCGGACCAGCGCGTGGAAGCTGTGCCGCTGGCCAGGCCCGCGGAGGGACACCTGGAGCAGCCGCGCGTCGACCAGTTCCTCGGCGATCTCCTCGCCCGCGGTGCGGGGTACCCCGAGCATCGCGGCCGCCGCCCAGCCGGGGAAGTCGGGCACGTCGAGCAGCGCCAGCCGCCGCAACGCGGTGCGGCCCTGCTCGCCCAGCCCGCGGTACGAGCGCTCGATGCTGGCCCGCAGGTCGAGGCCGCCCAGCCGCAGCTCGTCCAGCGGCGCCGCGGTGCCGGCCAGCCGTCCGGCCAGCCGCGCGAGCGTCCAGTGCGGCCGCGCGGC
>DASWTI010000669.1:0-4056 GCA_036402215.1 Pseudonocardiaceae bacterium | reverse complement strand
CCGTGGCTGCCCCCGGTGGAGCCGCCGGTGACGACGGCGGGGCTGTGCGCGCGGGTGCGGGCGGCGGAGGGCGCCGTGGTGCTGCACGAGTCGGCGGTGGTGCCGCTCGCCGCGGTGCCGCTGCCGGCCGCGGGGGAGCTGGTGCTGGTGGTCGGCCCCGAGGGCGGGGTGGACGACGCCGAGCTGGCCGCGCTCACCGCCGCCGGGGCCGTCACGGCGCGGCTCGGACCGGCCGTGCTGCGTGCCTCCACGGCGGCCGCCGTCGCTCTCGGTGCATTAGGGGTGCTCAGCAACCGGTGGGACGTTGGTACGTTCGAGTGAAGACTGGCGACACCGCCGGACCAGGAGCTACGCTCTGTAGATGTTGATGGTTGGACCGCTTCGGCCTTTCGGGCTGACCATGCGGCCGGCCGTCGTCTGCCTCGGGTGACGGGCACCCGTGGAGCCCGCCGGACACCTCCCCCCCTCGGTCCGGCGGTGCTGTGCCGCGGCGGGGCGACCCCCAGGCTCCGCCGCGGCGCAGCGTCACCCGCGCCCTCGCCGCCCTCATCCCGGCTGTCACCCCGGCTGTCACCGCCCTCGCGCCGAGCCGTGCTGCGAGGGCCGTGGCGCGGGCGTTAGCGTTCGCGGCCATGACCGCGATTCCCGAGTGCCTGTTCTGCCGGATCGTCGCCGGTGAGCTGCCCACCGACGTGGTGGCCGCCGACGAGCGCACCTTCGCGTTCCGCGACATCAACCCGCAGGCACCCGTGCACGTGCTGGTGGTGCCCCGCGAGCACCACCGTGACGCCGCCGAGCTGTCCGCCGCGGACCCCGCCCTGCTCGCCGAGACCATCGCCGCCGGCGTGCGCGTCGCCGAGCGCGAGGGCATCGCCGGCACCGGCTACCGGATGCTGCTCAACACCGGCGCGCACGCGGGCCAGACCGTCTTCCACGCCCACCTGCACGTGCTCGGCGGCGAGCCGCTGGGCGGTCTGGTGGGCGGCGAGCTCCGCATGCCGGGGGACGTCTGAGCCGCCGGACGTCGTAACGACTGTGCGTCCGACCCGTCGGCGGGGCTAGCATCGGGACCGGCAACGGGCCGCGCGGCGGTCCATCCCGGACAGCAGGAAGCAGGGCTCGAGGAGCACGTGACCGGTACCGCACCGGGCGCCACCGCCCACACCAAGATCGTCGTGCCGGACGCAGCGGTTCTCGCCCTGCTCGGCTCCGCCGACGAGAACCTCCGCGCCGTCGAGGAGCTGGTCCAGGCCGACGTGCACGTGCGGGGCAACGAGATCACGCTGTCCGGGCTGCCGGCCGACGTGGCGTTCGCCGAGCGCGTGTTCGCCGAGCTGGTCACGCTCGCCCGCCGCGGCCAGCAGCTGGAGCCCGCCGCGGTGCGCCGCACCGTGGCCATGCTCTCCGAGGGCACCGCCGAGTCGCCCGCCGAAGTGCTCAGCCTGGACATCCTGTCCCGGCGCGGCCGCACCATCCGGCCCAAGACGCTGAACCAGAAGCGCTACGTGGACGCCATCGACGGTCACACGATCGTCTTCGGCATCGGCCCGGCCGGCACCGGCAAGACGTACCTGGCGATGGCCAAGGCCGTCCAGGCGTTGCAGGCCAAGCAGGTCAACCGGATCATCCTCACCCGCCCCGCGGTGGAGGCCGGCGAGCGGCTGGGCTTCCTGCCGGGCACGCTGTTCGAGAAGATCGACCCGTACCTGCGGCCGCTGTACGACGCGCTGCACGACATGGTCGACCCCGAGTCCATCCCCAAGCTGATGGCCGCCGGCACCATCGAGGTGGCGCCGCTGGCCTACATGCGCGGGCGCACGCTCAACGACGCGTTCGTCATCCTCGACGAGGCGCAGAACACCACGCCCGAGCAGATGAAGATGTTCCTCACCAGGCTCGGGTTCGGCTCCAAGATCGTGGTCACCGGCGACATCACGCAGGTCGACCTGCCGGGCGGCAACCGGTCCGGCCTGGTGGTGGTGCGCGACATCCTGGACGGCGTCGAGGACGTGCACTTCGCCACGCTGGACAGCCGGGACGTGGTGCGGCACAAGCTGGTGTCCGACATCGTGGACGCCTACGCGCGGTGGGACGAGCAGCGTCCGGCCGGCGTGCACCCCGCCGGCAACCGCGCCGAGCGCCGCAGGAGGCGTTGAACCACCCCATGAGCGTCGAGATCGCCAACGAGTCCGGAATCTCGGTCGACGAGGCCTCGATCGTGCAGGTCGCCCGCTTCGCGCTGGCCGCCATGCAGGTCGACCCGCTCGCCGAGCTGTCCGTCCTGGTCGTGGACCTGGAGTCCATGACCGAGTTGCACGAGCGCTGGATGGACCTGCCCGGTCCGACCGACGTGATGGCCTTCCCGATGGACGAGATGGACGGCGCGCGCCGCCCGGACGCCGTCGACCCCGGCCCCACGCTGCTCGGTGACGTCGTGCTGTGCCCCGCGTTCGCCCGCGACCAGGCCCGCAAGGCCGGCCACTCGCTGATGGACGAGCTGCACCTGCTGACCGTGCACGGCGTGCTGCACCTGCTCGGCTACGACCACGCCGAGCCGGACGAGGAGCGCGAGATGTTCGCGCTGCAACGGCGCATCCTGGACGACCACCGCGCCGCGCGGGTGGCCGCCGACCGGGAGGCCGCGCAGCGCTCCGCCGACGACCGGCTGCTGGACGCCGTGGGCCTGCAGGCCGACGGTGACGGCGGCCCGGACGGGACCGATCGGGCATGACCACGACCGCCGCCGCCACCCTGCTGGTGTCGGCCGCGCTCCTGGTCATCCTGGCCGGCGTGTTCGCGGCGGCGGACGCCGCGCTCGGCGCCGTGTCCGGGGCGCGCGTCGACGAGCTGGTGCGGGCCGGGCGCACCGGTGCCCGGCAGCTCGCGCTCGTGGTGCCGGACCGGCCCCGGCACATCAACCTGCTCATCCTGCTGCGGCTCGCCTGCGAGCTGGCCGCCACCGCCATGGTGACGCTGGCCGTGCAGCAGATCATCACCACCGACTGGATCGCGCTGCTCACCGCGGTGCTCATCATGCTGGTGGCCTCGTACGTGCTGGTCGGCGTGGGGCCGCGCACCATCGGCCGGCAGCACCCGTACGCGGTGGGAGTGCTGCTGGCCGGGCCGGTGCGCATCCTGGCCAACCTGCTGAACCCGCTGACCCGGTTGCTCATCCTGGTCGGCAACGCGATCACCCCGGGCCGCGGCTTCCGCGAGGGCCCGTTCTCCTCCGAGGTCGAGCTGCGCGAGCTGGTGGACCTGGCGTCCGACCGCGGCGTGGTGGCGGCCGGCGAGCGGGAGATGATCCACTCGGTGTTCGAGCTGGGCGACACGATCGCCCGCGAGGTCATGGTGCCGCGCCCGGAGATCGTCTGGATCGAGCAGCACAAGAGCCCGCGACAGGCGCTCGCGCTCTGCCTGCGCTCCGGGTTCACCCGCGTCCCGGTGATCTCCGACAGCGTCGACGACATCGTCGGCGTGGTGAACATCAAGGACCTGGTGCGGGCCGGCATGGACGGCGCGGAGCGGACCGACGGCGCCCCGCCGCGGCCGGTGTCCGAGCTGATGCGGCCGGCCGGCTTCGTGCCCGACTCCAAGCGGCTCGACGTGCTGCTCAAGGAGATGCAGGTCTCCCGCAACCACATGGCCATCGTGGTGGACGAGTACGGCGGCACCGCCGGCCTGCTCACCATCGAGGACATCCTCGAGGAGATCGTCGGCGAGATCACCGACGAGTACGACACCGACGAACGGCCCCCGGTCGAGCAGCTCCCGGACGGCGGGGCCAGGGTGTCCGCCCGGCTGCCGGTGGAGGACCTGGGGGAGCTGTTCGGCGTCGACCTGGACGACTCCGACGTGGAGACCGTGGCCGGGCTGCTGGCGCAGCGGCTCGGCCGGGTGCCGCTGCCGGGCGCCGAGGCCGAGCTCGCCGGGCTGCGGCTGCGCGCCGAGGGCGGCAAGGACAACCGCGGGCGGCTCCGCATCACCACGGTGCTGGTGCGCCGGGCCGAGCCGCCCTCGGGCCCCGGCGACCCGGAGAACGGCGCGGAGCCCGGC
>DASWTI010000668.1:0-8222 GCA_036402215.1 Pseudonocardiaceae bacterium | reverse complement strand
CGCCGCGCTTCATCGACAGGGCGATGCGGTTCCGCGCCAGGTCCACCGAGAGGACGGTGACGCGTACCTTCTGCCCGACGCGCACGACCTGGTTCGCGTCGGAGACGAAGCGGTCGGCGAGCCGGTGGGCGCGGTGGCGGTCCGCGACGAGCTGCGGGCCGAGGCCGCGGCGGCGGTGCGCGCGCTGCACCGGCTGGGCCTGGACACCGTGATGCTCACCGGCGACAACCGGCCGGCGGCGGTGGCCCTGGCCGCGGCGGCCGGCATCCGCGAGGTGCACGCCGGGCTGCTGCCGCAGGAGAAGGCCGCGCTGGTGCGGGAGCTGCGCCGGGACCGGCGGGTGGCCATGGTGGGCGACGGCGTGAACGACGCGCCGGCGCTGGCGACCGCGGACGTGGGCATCGCGATGGGTGCCATGGGCACCGACGTGGCGATCGAGACGGCCGATGTCGCGCTGCTCGGCGAGGATCTGCGGCACCTGCCGCGCGTGCTCGCGCACGCCCGTCACGCGCGCCGCGTCATGGTCCAGAACGTCGGCCTGTCGCTCGTCATCATCGGCTCGCTGGTGCCGCTCGCCGCGGCCGGCGTGCTCGGGCTGGCCACCGTGGTCGTGGTGCACGAGGCGGCCGAGGTGCTGGTGATCCTCAACGCCGCCCGCGCGGCCCGGACCGGCGGCGGAATCAGGTCTTGAGCACCTGGTGCACGGCGGCGGTGAGCTGCTGGCGGGTCGGCAGCAGCGCCACGTCGAGCTGCGGCGAGGCCCCCACCACGGCGCTCTCCGGCCGGGTGACCCGCTTGGGCGGTGCCACCAGGCGCATCTCCTCGGCGGCGGTGGCCAGGATCTCGGCGGCCAGCCCGCACGAGCGGTTGCCGTCGTCCAGCACGACGAGCCGCCCGGTCCTGTCCAGCGAGGCGGCCAGGCCGTCCCAGTCGAAGGGGTGCACCGACCGCGGGTCGAACACCTCGATCGACACCTCACCGGCCAGGTCCTCGGCGACCGCGAGCGCGTCGTGCACCTGGTGCCCGATCGCCACCACGGTGAGGTCCGAGCCCTCGCGGTGCACCCGGCCGACGCCGAGCGGGATCGGCGCCAGGGCTGCGAAGTCCACGTCCTCGCGCAGCGGCAGCGAGGCCAGCGCACCGAGCACCACCACCGGGTCGTCGTCCCGGATGGCGGTGACCAGCAGCCCGTAGGCGTCGGTGGGCGTCGCCGGCACCACCGTCTTCACGCCGAGGTGGGCGAACAGCGCGTGCACCTGGTCGGAGTGCTGCGCGCCCCACCCGGCGCGCCAGCCCACCGCCGGGCACAGGTAGGTCACCGGCACGCTCGTCTGGCCGCCGCTCATCAGCCGGAACTTGTTGGCCTGGTTGACGATCTGCTCGAACACCAGGAGCAGCAGGAACGGGATCTGGAACTCGATGACGGGCCGCCGCCCGGCCATCGCCGCGCCGGTGGCGAAGTTGGTGAAGCCCTGCTCGGTGAGCGGCATCTCCAGGATGCGCTCGGCGCCGAAACGCTCCATGAACCCGGCGGTGACGTTGGTCAGCGCGTGGTGCATGTCCTCGCCCAGCACGAAGATCGAGGGGTCGCGCTCCATCTCGTCGCCGAGCGCTCGGTTCAACGCCTTGAGGTAGGACAACTTGGGCATCGCGGCCCCGCTTCCGGTGGTGGGAACGAGAGAAGGTCAGCAGAGGGACAGGCCGGGGCGTGGCGTCGGCCCCGTCGTGTACAGGTGGTCGAGCGCGTCCACCGGGTCCGGGAACGGGCTCTCCACGGCGAACCGCACGGCCCGCTCGACGATTTCCTCGACCTCGGCGTCCAGCCGCTCGCGCACCGGCCCGGGCAGCCTGGCGGCCTGGATGACCATCGGGTCGCGCGCCCGCCAGGCCTCGATCTCCTCCGGCGGCCGGTACCGCAGCCGCGCCTTCAGCTCGAACGTGTGGTGGCCCTCGTAGCGGTAGGTGCGAAACTCCAGCAGCGACGGGCCGTCGCCCGCGCGGGCCCTGGCCACCGCCTCCTCGGCCGCGGCCAGCACCGTCTCCACGTCCTGACCGTCCACTGTGGACGACGGGATGCCGAACGCCTCGCCGCGGCCGGTGATCGTGCCGCCGACCCCGGACGCCACCGGCAGCGTGGTGGCGTAGCCGTTGTTCTCGCACACGTACACGACGGGCAGCTTCATCAGCGAGGCCAGGTTGAAGCCCTCCAGCAGCGCGCCCTGGGTCACCGCGCCGTCGCCGAAGATGCTCACCACCACGCGGTCGCCGCCGTCCTGGCGCAGCGCCCAGGCGACCCCGGCGGCGATGGCCGCGCCGTGCCCGACGGTGCCGGTGGCGTTGTAGACACCCGCCGCGAAGTCCGACGGGTGGAACGAGCCGCCGCGGCCCTTGTCGACGCCGGTGACCCGCCCGGCCATCTCGGCGAGCACCGTGTCCGGGTCGCAGCCCTTGGCCAGCAGGTGCCCGTGGCCGCGGTGGCTGCTGAGCAGCACGTCGTCCGGGGTGAGCGTGGCGCACACCCCGGTGGGCACGGCCTCCTGGCCGATGCACGCGTGGATGCCGCTCTGGATCTCGCCGGCCCGCACCAGGTCGATCGACCGCTCCTCGAAGCGGCGGATCAGCCGGATCATGCGGTACAGCCGCTCCGGGTGCCGCGCGTCACTCACCGGCTGCCTCCAGGGTGGCCAGCACGTCGGCCGGCCAGTCGGCGGACCACGGGCCGTGCGCGTTGATCAGGGCGAGCGCGATGCGCTCCAGGCCGAACGCGATGCACGAGGTGTGACCGACCGCGCCGCCGGCGGTGAAGCCGTACACCTCGCCGAAGTGGTCCTTGTGGTAGTTGGCCGAGGCGACGGCCTGCACGGTCGTGCCGTCCACCGGGACCGCGAACTCCAGCTTGAGCTCCTGGACCCGTTGCGCCGCCTGGTAGAGCTTGCGGCCCGGGCCGAAGAACGGGTCGTCGGCCACCTCGACGCGCACGTCGAGCCGCAGCGCCCGCAGCCAGGCGGTGACCCGCTCCAGCCAGTGCGCGCGCCAGGCGACGCAGTGCTCCTCGGTGCCGGCGGTCACCAGCTCCGACATGCGGAACGAGCGCAGCCGGCCGGGCTCGCTGGTGGCCTCCTGGCGGAAGCACGTGGCGTCCACCGCGAACTTGGCGGCGGCGCCCAGGTCGTGCCCGGCGAGCGAGTGGTAGACGGGGTAGCAGGCCGCGGGCAGCAGCACCACGTCGCTGATCCGCTGGTCGGCGTGCCAGTCGCCGCCGGTCTCCACGAGCGGCGCGAGCCGGCCCCAGTCCCGGCCGGTGCCGGCGAAGGAGTGCACGGTGCCGAGCAGCTGCGGGAACGTCTTCACGTAGCCGGCGTGCTCGATGGTGCGCCGGGAGATGACCGGCGGCACGGCCAGCCGCAGGAACGGCTCGTCCGCCGCGAGCGCCGCGATCCCGGTGCGCAGCAGGGCGACGATGCGCTCGAAGGACTCCGGGTAGAGGTACACGCCGGGAGCCTCGGTGGGCACCGGGCGGCCGTCGCCCCGGTCCAGGGACAGGGGCAGGGCGCCGGGCGTGCCCTGGGGCGCCGTGTTCTGGGGCGCCGTGCCCTGGGGCGCCGTGCTCTGGGTCATCGCGGAACCGCCGTCGGGTGTGGGTCGGAGGGGGCGGGCGGAACGGGTTGCAGCGCGCTGGCGGCGCGCCACCGATGGCAGACGACCTCGTGGCCGGCCTCCCCGGCGAGCGCCACCGCGGCCGTGAACTCGCGCGGCGCGGCCACGTCCCGCACCAGGAAGGGGCCGGGCAACGGGCCGGCCGGGTCACCGGCGACCAGCGGGGTGTCACCGGCCACGGGCAGCCGCAGGCCGGGCATGAGCTGTCCGCCGGCGGCCTTGACGCACGCCTCCTTGCGGCTCCACAACCGGCCGAAGAGCACGGCGCGCTCGGCGGGGTCGGCCACGGCCAGCACGGCGTCGGCCTCGGCCGGCGGGAAGAAGCGCCGCGCCAGCCGCTCGGCGTCCACCGTGGCCGGCAGCAGCTGCACGTCCACGCCCACCGGCCGCTCGTCGGTCACGGCGAGCACCGCCAGGTGCCCGGAATGGGACACGTTGGCACGCAACGGTTCCCCGGCCAGCTCGGGCTTGCCGTGCGGCCCGCGGGTCCAGCGCAGCCCGGCCGGGTCCACGCCGAGCCGGCGGCCCAGGATCGCCCGGACCGCACCGTGCACGGCGACGAACCGGTCGCGCCGCTCGGGGTCGGCGACGGCGTCGGCGCGGGCCCGCTCGTCGGCGTCGAGCAGCCCGCCGAGCGCTGTCAGCACGGGCGACGGCAGCTGGGTGCGGATGAACCAGAGGTCCACGACGTCGGTCATCGGGCACCACCCCGGCCGGCCGCGGAGGGCGCAGCGGAGGGCGCAGCGGCGACCGGCACCCGCACCGGGTCCAGCGCGGCCAGGCACACGTAGCCGAGGTCCGGGTCGTGGTCGGCGAGGAGCACCCGGCCGGGCGGCACCGGGCCGTCCAGCAGCCCGGCGAGCTCCCACCAGACGCCGGTGAACGGCAGCCCCGCGGGCGCCCGCCGCGCCTCCGGCCCGGGGCCGGCCGACGGCGCCGTGCCGGTGCCGGCCGACGGCGCCGCCACGGGGCTCACCGGCCGGGCCGTGGTCGCCAGGTCCGGGGACAGGCCGTGGCCGAGCACCACCGTGACGTCCTCGTGGTCGCCGGCCAGGTCCGCGATTCCCTGGCGCACCAGGGCGTCCGCGTCGGCGGCCGGCACCCGCGCGTGCTGGCGGAACGCGGTGAGCGCGAGGCCGTCGCCCGGCTCGAACAGCAGCGCAACGGCCGCCGCCCTGGTGGGCACCACGCCGGGCCCGGGGGCCGGCTCGTAGTGCAGCGTCGGCTGTTCGGCGACCACCAGCAGCGCCCGCCGCGCGTCCCCCGCCGCGATGTGCTCCCGCAGCAGCCGCAGCGCCGTGAACGGGCCCGCCGAGCCCTGGTCGCACACCGCGAACGAGATCGGCCTGCCGGGGCAGACGTGGCTCAGGTACGCCGCCGTCGGCCGTGCCAGCTGCACGTCGTGGATGCCCGAGACGAGCACCAGCAGGTCCACCGGCCCGCCGGGGAGCACCACCTCGCCGATGAGCGGCTCGGCCAGGTCGGCGTAGGCGTGGCCGGCCGGCACGGTCAGCAGCTCCTCGCGCGGCGCGTTGCCGTACGGGCGCACCAGGTCGCGCACGAACCCGGGCAGCTTGGGGTCGGGCGGGCCGGCCTCGTCCCGGCCGAACTCGCGGCGCGCGGCGCGCGCCAGGCACGGGCCCTGCGTTGGCTGCACGGCGTCAGTCGGTGATCGCGTGCGAGGCGACGAAGTCGGCCAGGGTGCCGACGGACCGCAGGTCGTCCTGGTCGATGTCCTCCACGTCGATCTGGATCTCCAGGTCCTCCTCCAGCTCCAGCAGCAGCTCCAGCGTCGCCGCGGAGGTCAGGCCGAGCTCGGCGAACAGCCCGGTGTCCTCGGGGACCGGCGGCACCTCGCGCCGCAGCACCTTCGGCAGCAGGCCGGCGATGGAGCCGATCACGCGACCGCGCAGCTCGGGGTCGACGACGGCGTCCGTGACGGTATCCACGGCTAGGACCTCCAGAGGACCGGGCAGAACTCGGGATCGGCGTAGTCGGGGGTGCCGGCCTCGGTGCGGCGGACCAGCACGTCGTGGTTGTACACCACCGGCTCGCCGCCGGGCCGCCGGTACGGCCGGTAGGCGTTGGCCCCGTCCTGCAGGTGCAGCGAGATGGCGCGGCGGGCCCGGCCGCTCAGGTTCTGGCCGCTGCCGTGGTAGGTGCGGCAGTGGTGGAAGCTCATGTGACCCTTGGGGATCACCATCGGCACCCGGCGCACCTCGGCGCCGTTGTGCCGGGCGTTCGCCTCCAGCAGCTCCTCCAGCTCGCGGCGGTCGCGCTGCGCGAAGTGCCGCGTGGAGTCGTCGCCCGGGATCTCCGCCCAGGTGTTGCTGCCGTCGATCATGGTGATCGTGCCCATCTCCTCGCCGCAGTCGTGGAACGGGATGAACGCGGTGAGCATGGACTCCGAGGTGCAGGTCTGCCAGTAGTGCCGGTCCATGTGCCAGGGCACGTGGTTGCTCGGCTCGTCCGGGCTCGGCGGCTTGTAGATGAGCGTGCTCTGCCAGATGCGGATCTCGTCGGCCCGGGCGAGCCGCGCGGCCACCGCGCCGATGATCGGCTTGCGCAGCACCTCGGCGATCGGGTCGCACTCGTAGTGGATGTAGTCGTTGTGCCGCTGGACATGGCCGTCGGCCGGCGTCCAGTAGGCGAGGTTCGGCGGGCGCAGCGGCAGGTCGCGGTCGCGCAGCCCGGCGTAGAACCGTTCGCTGGCCGCCTGCAGCAGGTCGACCTCGTCGTCGTCGAGCAGCTTCCCGGTCAGGTACCAGCCGCGCTCCGCGTAGGAGCGCACCTCCTCGTCGGACGGCAGCAGCGCGCTCTCCTGCTCGGTGAGCGCGAAGACGGTACTGGTCACACGATGTCCTTCCAGGTTCCGGTGCTACAGGGGGACGCCGGCGCCGGGGCCGGTCCGCGCGCGTTCGCGTTCCACCGCCTGGTAGAGCGCCTTGATGTTGGCGCTGCCGAAGGTCAGCGCGCCGAGCCGCTCGATGATCTCCACGAAGAACGTGCGCCGCGGGTGCGTGGAGTGGGCGAAGATCTGGAACAGCTCGCCCTCGTTGTCCCGGTCCACCAGCACGTTCAGCTCGCGCAACGTGTCCAGCGGCACGCCCACCCGGCCGAGCCGCCGCTCCAGCTCGTCGTAGTAGCTGCCCGGCGTGGTGAGGAAGCCGACGCCCCGCTCGGCGAACGTGCGCACCGCGGTGGCGATGTCGTCGGTGCGGAACGCCAGGTGCTGCACGCCGGCGCCGCCGTGCGCCTCGATGAAGCCGTCGATCTGACCGGGGTGGCGGCCGGGGTCCGGCTCCAGGATGGTCACCGTGACCTCGCCGGAGGGGCTCTGCACGACCTTGGAGTTCATCGCCTGGTCGCCGACCTCGATGTACTCCTCGAAGATCTCGCCGAAGCCGAGCGCCTTCTCGTAGAACCGCACGGTGGGGCCGAGGTCGCCGGCCGGCACGCACACCGCGACGTGGTCGATGGCGGCGAGCAGCGCGGGGCCGCCGGTGGGCGCCGCGCCGAACCGGGCCTCCACCTCGCCGGGCGCGACGAAGGTGTGCGCGACGTCGCCGAACGCGGCGATCCGGGTGCGTTCCCCCGGCGCGGCCAGGGTGAGCGGTACGGCGCCCTGGTGCACGGCCTCGGCGAGGGTCTCGTCCGGGGTGGCGGTGCCGATGGCGATGGTGGCCAGGCCGTCGCCGTGCCGCAGCACGTACTCGGTGGCCGGGTGCTCACCGGTCAGCCCGGTGGTGAGCACCAGCCGGATGCCGCCCTGGCCGAGGAGCACGGACTCGTGACCGGGACCGGCCGCGCGGCCGAGGACATCGAAGCCGTAGGCGGTGCACAGGCGGCCGGCCTCCTCGGAGGCGTCGCCGACGTAGAACTCGACGTGGTCGATTCCCTGCAGGTTCATGCCGACCTCTCGCTGGTACCGGGAGCTGGCTGCGCGACGTGGTGGGAGCGGACCGACCGCGTGGCGGCCGGCCCCAGCAGCAGGCTCACGTTGTGCCCGCCGAAGGCGAAGGAGTTGGTCAGCGCGGCGTCCACCCGGATGGCGCGTGGCGCGGCGGTCACGTGGTCCAGCGCGCACGCCGGGTCCGGCTCGTCGAGGTTGCGGGTCGGCGGCACCACGCCGGTGTTCACGGTGAGCGCGGTGACCGCGGCCTCGACCACGCCGGAGGCGCCCAGCAGGTGCCCGGTGTTGCCCTTCACCGAGCTGACGGCGGGGCCGTCCTCGCCGAACACCGCGCGGATCGCGCCCGCCTCCGCCGGGTCGCCGAGCGGGGTGCCGGTGCCGTGCGCGTTGACGTGGCCGACGTCCGAGGGCGACAGGCCGGCGTCGGCGATGGCCAGCCGCATGACGGCGGCGGCGCCCTCGCCGTCGGGGCGCGGGGTGGTGGGGTGGTGCGCGTCCGTGGTGGCGCCCCAGCCGAGCAGGTCGGCGTAGCCGCTCGCGCCCCGGCCGTCGGCGAAGCCGGTGCGCTCCACGACGAACACCGCGGCGCCCTCGCCGAGCACGAAACCGTTGCGGCGCCGGTCGAACGGCCGGCTGGCCGCCGCCGGGTCCG
>DASWTI010000667.1:0-1576 GCA_036402215.1 Pseudonocardiaceae bacterium | reverse complement strand
GGGGCCGGCCGTGCCGCGGGCCATGCGGGCGCGCAGCAGGGCGAGCTCGGTCACCGTCGCCTGGTACTCGGCGACGGCGCGGGCGGCGTCGCCGCCGGTCTGTTGCTTGACGGCGCGGCGCCAGCCGCGGCGGCCGGTGAGGCTGGCGAGCAGCGACATCTCGCTGGGCGCGATCCAGCCGGCGCCGGCGAACACCGGGAGCTGGTCGCGCACGGCGCGCTGCTCGCGCCGCCGCTGCCAGACCACGAGCCCCACCGCGCCGAAGAACAACGGCACCATGATCAGCCCGTACACGGTCAGGAAGCCCATGCCGCCGCCGAGCGTCGCGGCGCCGTTCCAGAGGGCGTGCAGGAACACCGACCCGAGGTAGCCGAGGATCGGCGCGGCCACCCGCAGGGCGCGGCTGCGGGTGGACACCGCGATGCCCAGGCCGATGCCGGCCGCCGCCGTGAACAGCGGGTGCGCGAACGGCGAGAGCAGCCCGCGCAGGATGAACACCATGAGCACGCCGCCGTCCGCCCCGGCGGCCAGGCCGGCCTCGGCGAACGCCTTGCCGAAGTACAGGATGTTCTCGGTGAACGCGAACCCGGCGGCCACCATGCCGGCGTACACGATGCCGTCGATCAGCCCGTCGAACTCGCGGCGCCGGAACCAGACGAGCAGGAACAGGAACGCGGCCTTCATGGCCTCCTCGACGAGCGGCGCGGACACCACGGCGGCGACCGTGTCCCCGCTGCCCTCGCCGAGCATGGCGTTCGCCGCCATCGAGGCCGTCGAGTTGATGATCAGCGCGGAGAGCGTGGCCACGCACGCGCCCCAGCCGAACGCGGCGAGCATCAGGCCGGGCGGCTCGGGCTCCCAGCGGTCCACCCAGAGGAACGCGCCGACCACCACGGCCACCGGGACCAGGGCCGAGACCGCGCCGACGAGCACCCCGGCGACACCGACCTGGGCGCCGACGAGACCGAGCACCACCAGGCCGCAGATACCCATGGCCACCGCGCCGAGCACGGTCCACAGCACGCTCCCGGGCTGGCGCCGGGGCTGACCGGGACGGGCCGTCCGGGCGTCCGCCGCCCCCGTCGACAACGGTGAGGGGAACTGCGACGGGTGGCCCACGACTACCAACTCTAGCGAGGCCCGGCCCTGTTCAGCCGTTCTCGCGCCTGCGCCGATGGCGTGGTTGCTCCTCGTTCATCGCCGCGAGCAGCTCCTCCACGGAGCGCCCGCCGCCGGCCGCGACGGCATCTTCGTCGGGGCGGCGACGACGGCCGGTGTAGGCCGGGGCGTCGTCCTCGGGCTTGCGGCGGCGGCCACCACCGTTGCCGCCGGCGGGGTGCCACGGGTCGGGCGGCCCGGCCGGGGTGACCGCCGGGTCGGCGTACACCGGGTCGGCCATCGGCGGCTCCGGCATGACGAACCGCCCGGACTGCTCGACGGCCGGCACCGCGTCCCGGCCGGACGGCGGCGCGGGCTTCCTGGCCCGCCCCCGGGGCTCGGCGGCCGGGACGGCGAACCGGCCGGACTGCTGCTGCCGGTCGTCGCGCGGCCCTGGGCCCTGGTAGCGCGGCAGGAT
>DASWTI010000666.1:0-13147 GCA_036402215.1 Pseudonocardiaceae bacterium | reverse complement strand
GCCACCACGCGCGGCGCGGCAGGGGGGAGCTGGCGGGTCCGCCGCGCCTCGGCGAGCACCTTGGCGCGCAGGCCGGGGGGTGGCGTCGCGGCGACCGCGGTGCCGAGGGCGGCCGCGGTGGCCTGCAGCTCGGCGACCTCGGCCGCGCAGGCCGGGCACTCCGCCAGGTGGTGCTCGAAGCCGGCGCGCTCGGTCCCGGACAGGGCGTCCAGCGCGTACGCGCCGGTGAGCGTGTGGATCTCGGCGTTCACCCCGCCACCCCCAGGCAGTCCCGCAGCCGGATCAGGCCGTCGCGCAGCCTCGTCTTCACCGTGCCGAGCGGGACGTCGAGCAGCTGCGAGACCTCACGGTAGGTGTAGCCGCCGTAGTAGGCCAGCACGACGGACTCCCGTTGCAGGTCGGTCAGCGTGCCCACGCAGCGCCGGACCTGCTCGCGCTCCAGGCGGCCGGTGACCTCGTCGGCGACCTCGTCGAACGGCCGCTCCACCTCGCCCTCGGCGACCCGCTCCTCGCGGTCCACGGCGGCCTGGGCGGACCGCACCCGGTCGACGGCGCGGCGGTGGGCG
This sequence comes from Pseudonocardiaceae bacterium, assembly GCA_036402215.1. Taxonomy (GTDB): domain Bacteria; phylum Actinomycetota; class Actinomycetes; order Mycobacteriales; family Pseudonocardiaceae; genus DASXTS01. The sequence continues at coordinate 12,581 of DASWTI010000666.1, read as the reverse complement.
AGGGTCATCGCCCAGGTGCGCACGCTGCCCCGCTCCGGCCGGAACCGGGTGGCCGTGCGCCACAGCTCGACCAGCACCTCCTGCGCGACCTCCTCGGACTGCGCGGGGTCCCGCAGCACGCGGCGCACCAGGCCGAGCACCGGCCCGGCCAGCTCGTCGTACAGGGCCTCGAACGCCTGCTCGTCGCCGCGGGCCACGCGGGCCATCAGCTCCTCCAGGGACGGGGCGCCGGCCCCGCCGGGCACGGCGCGCAGCCCCGCCTCCCCCGCGGCGGCACCGCGCCGGTCTCGTGCTCGGTCTCGCACGGGTACCCCTCACTGCCGATCCGGTGGTCCACCGCGTCTTCGGAGCCGGTGACGATCCGGATTGGCCGCCGGGCGACGGTCAGGGGCGTTTCGACCGGGGCAGGCGGCCGACCACGTCGGTGTACGAGGCGTCCACCAGCTCCATCACGTCGTCGGTGGGCACGCCGGCCAGGGACACCGAGTTCCAGCCGTAGCGGCCGATGTACGCGCTGGTGGTGATGGCCTCCGGGTAGCGGTCGCGCCAGAGCGCGGCCTCGTCGGAGTTGGCCCCGCACTTGAGGCCCACGGTGCCGCCGCCGAGGCCGATGAAGGCGAACACCTTGCCGCCGACCTTCGCGGTCAGCTCGCCGTCGCCCCACGGGTAGTCCTCGGTGGCGCCCGGCTTCGCCAGGCAGTACGCCACCAGCTCGTCGACCGTCATGCTCACCGCACGCCCGCCGCGTCCATGCCGCGCAGCTCCTTCTTGAGGTCCTGGATCTCGTCGCGCAGCCGCGCAGCCAGCTCGAACTGCAGCTCGCGCGCGGCGTTCATCATCTGGTCGGTGAGCTGCTGGACCAGGTCGGCCAGCTCGGCGCGCGCCATGGAACCGCGCTCCCGGTGCTCCAGCACGCCGGCGCTGGCGCCGCCCACCCGGCCGGGCTCCCCCGACGCCCGCTTGCCGCGCGAGGAGTTGCGCCCGGAGCCGCCGACGGTCACCCCGGCGGTGTCCTCGGCCTCGGCGTACACCCGGTCGAGGATGTCGTTGATCTTCTTGCGCAGCGGCTGCGGGTCGAGGCCGCGCTCCCGGTTGTACGCCTCCTGCTTGGCCCGACGCCGGTTCGTCTCCTCGATCGCGGTGCGCATCGAGTCGGTGATCTTGTCGGCGTACATGTGGACCTCGCCGGACACGTTGCGCGCCGCGCGGCCGATGGTCTGGATGAGGCTGCGTTCCGAGCGCAGGAAGCCCTCCTTGTCGGCGTCCAGGATGGACACCAGCGAGACCTCGGGCAGGTCGAGGCCCTCGCGCAGCAGGTTGATGCCGACCAGCACGTCGTAGTCGCCGAGCCGGAGCTGACGCAGCAGCTCCACCCGGCGCAGCGTGTCGACCTCGGAGTGCAGGTAGCGCACCCGGATCCCGAGCTCCAGCAGGTAGTCGGTGAGGTCCTCGGCCATCTTCTTGGTGAGGGTGGTGACCAGCACCCGCTCGTCGCGCTCGGCGCGGGCCCGGATCTCGTGCACCAGGTCGTCGATCTGGCCCTCAGTGGGCTTGACCACGACCTGCGGGTCGACCAGCCCGGTCGGCCGGATGACCTGCTCGACGAACTCGCCGCCGGACTGCGCGAGCTCGTAGTCGCCGGGCGTGGCCGACAGGTACACGGTCTGGCCGATGCGGTCCTGGAACTCCTCCCAGGTGAGCGGCCGGTTGTCCATCGCCGACGGCAACCGGAAGCCGTGCTCGACGAGCATCCGCTTGCGCGAGGCGTCGCCCTCGTACATGCCGCCGACCTGCGGCACCGTGACGTGCGACTCGTCGATGACCATGAGGAAGTCGTCCGGGAAGTAGTCGAGCAGCGTGGCCGGGGCGCTGCCGCCGGTGCGGCCGTCGATGTGCCGGGAGTAGTTCTCGATGCCGTTGCAGAAGCCGACCTGGCGCATCATCTCGATGTCGTAGGCGGTGCGCATCCGCAGCCGCTGCGCCTCCAGCAGCTTGCCCTGCCGCTCCAGCTCGGCCAGCCGCCCGGCCAGCTCCTCCTCGATCTGGCGGATGGCGCGCTCCATGCGCTCGGGCCCGGCCACGTAGTGGGTGGCCGGCGAGATGCGCAGCGTCTCCACCTGGCGCACCACGTCGCCGGTCAGCGGGTGCAGGTAGTACAGCGCCTCCACCTCGTCGCCGAAGAACTCGATGCGGACGGCCAGCTCCTCGTACGCCGGGATGATCTCCACGGTGTCGCCGCGCACGCGGAACGTGCCGCGGGTGAACGAGAGGTCGTTGCGCGTGTACTGGACGTCGACCAGCGCGCGCAGCAGCAGGTCGCGCGGCACCTCCTGGCCGACCTGCAGCGCGATCGTGCGGTCCAGGTACTCCTGCGGGCTGCCCAGGCCGTAGATGCAGGACACGGAGGCGACCACGATGACGTCGCGGCGGGACAGCAGGCTCCACGTGGTGGAGTGCCGCAGCCGCTCGACGTCGTCGTTCACCGAGGAGTCCTTCTCGATGTACGTGTCCGTCTGCGGGATGTACGCCTCGGGCTGGTAGTAGTCGTAGTAGCTGACGAAGTACTCGACGGCGTTGTGCGGGAACAGCTCCCGCAGTTCGTTGGCGAGCTGCGCGGCGAGCGTCTTGTTCGGCGCGAGCACCAGCGTGGGGCGCTGCAGTCGTTCCACCAGCCAGGCCGTCGTGGCCGACTTGCCGGTGCCGGTGGCGCCGAGCAGCACCACGTCGCGCTCCCCGGCGCGGATCCGGCGTTCCAGCTCGTCGATCGCGGCCGGCTGGTCACCGGCCGGCCGGAAGTCGCTGACGACCCGGAAGGTCCCCTCCGTGCGCGGGATGTCGCCGATCGGCCGATGACCGGACGTCGCGGTGACCGCCACTGTGTGCCTCCCGTCGTGGATTCCACCTCGAGGGTAGGCCGACCGTCCGACAACAATGGCCGGGTGGCCCACATCCATCCGCCCAAGCACGAGCTGTTCGACGTCGCGGCCGGCACCAACACCGACCCCAAGGGTCAGGTGCGGGTGGTCGACGAGTACCGCGAGGAGCCGTACGGGCTGTACATGGCGCGCCCGGTGGTGGGGCACCCGCGGATCGCCTACCTGGAGTCCTGGCTGCTGCCGGAGCTGGGCATCCGGGCCAACGACTTCTGGCACCACGAGGGTGACCCCCGCGAGTGGGACACCTACGTCGACATCGTGACCGTCACCCGCGACGGCGACCGGTGGCACACCGTGGACCACTACCTGGACCTCGGGCTGCGCACCGGCGAGGGCGTCGAGGTGCTGGACATCGACGAGCTGACCGCCGCGATGCTCGCCGGGCTGATCGACGGGCCGACGGCCGAGGCCGCGCTGGCCACCACGTTCACCGCGGTGGACGGCATCGCGGCGCACGGCCACGACCTCACGGCCTGGCTCACGTCCACCGGGATCACCCCGGCCTGGCGCCGCCGGTAGGGCCGGTGAGCGGGCGCCGGACGAACGGCGGGACCGGCCGGTGACCGGGCGCCACGGGACGACCGGTCACCGGCCCGTCGTCACGGCCGGACCAGCACGTTCCGCGAGGTGAGGACGTTGTCCGCCGGGCGGGCGTCGGGAGCCGGGCCCGGGTAGGCCGTCGCGCGGAAGTGCACGCGGCCCACGGCGAGGTCGGCCGCGGTGAACGTGTAGGAGAACCGGAACTCGCGGGTGGCGTTCGCGGCCACCTCGGCGGTGGCGTCGCCGACCGGGTCGTAGCGGCCGTCCCCACCGCGGTCGAGCAGCACCGTGACCGGCACGGGGTAGCGCCCACCGCGCACGACCACCGGAATGCTCACGGTCTCACCGACCCGGGCGGACACCGGGACGGTGAGCGAGCGCACCGCCACGTCGTACGTCCGCACCGGCACGGTCCGGGTGGCGGAGGCGGTGCGCCCGTCGTCGGTGCGCACCGTGAAGGTGACCCGGTAATCGCCGTCGGCGGCGTACTGGTGCACGGGTGCCGGGCCGGTGCCGGTGGTGCCGTCGCCGAAGTCCCAGTCGTACGCCACGATCGGCCGGCCGAGGGGATCCCGGGCCGAGCCGAAGAAGCGCACCGGCTCCACCTCTGAACCCATGGACCAGGAGAAGTCCGCGGCCGGCCGGGTGGCGGCGTCCAGGTGCACCCGCACCGGGCCGGTGTGGATCCGCGTCGCCACCTGCACGTGGTAGGTGACGCCGGGCGTCATGAGCACCCGGGCGGTGCCGGGGAACACGGCGCAGTCGACCTGGCTCAGGTCCTCGTACCCGGAGCCGGTGTACACGGCGATCGCCTCGTAGCCGTCGCCCTCGACGGACGCGGTGAGCTCGGCGGCGACCGGCGCGGTGTAGGAGTACCAGGCGGTGCGGGTCAGGACAGAGTTGCAGCTCGGCGCGGGCTCCCCGGGCTCGCGGGTCGCCTCGGTGAGGTCCAGGTCGGCGGTGGCCGGCATGGCGGTGATCACCGTCGAGCCGGCGAGGTCGTCGTTGGACGGTGGCGCGGCAGCGGCGGCCGGGGCCGCGGCGACGGCGGCGACGGCGGCCCCGGTGACCAGCACGGACAGCAGGCTGACGCGGACGGGTGTGCGCATGGCTCGTACCTCCCCAGTATCGATCCGTCCCTGGGGACGTGTGACCCGGCCGCGAGGTTGGCCGCCGGCCGGACCGCCCGGTACTCCCGCCGTCACCGGCCTGCCGGCCGGGACCGGCTCGTGCGGCGGCGCCCTGCGGGGCCGGTTAGCGTTGACGGGTGGCTGGTGACACCGCGCGACCGACCGACGTCCTCGCCCCGCCGGGGGACCGGCTGGAACGGCTGCTGACCGGCGCGGAGCACGACCCGCACGGGGTGCTCGGCGCGCACCCGATGGGCCGGGGCACGGTGGTACGCGCGCTGCGGCCGCACGCCGACGCGGTGACCGTGCTGGCCGGCGGCGAACGCTACGAGGCGACCCGGCTGGGCGCCACCCCGGTGTTCGCCGCCCGGCTGCCGGTGGCACCGGCCGACTACCGCCTGGAGGTCCGGTACGGCGCCGACACGCACACCACCGACGACCCGTACCGCTGGCTGCCGACGCTCGGCGAGATGGACCTGCACCTGATCGCGGAGGGCCGCCACGAGCGGCTCTGGGAGGTGCTCGGCGCGCACCCGCAGACGTACGGCGAGACCACCGGCACCTCGTTCGCGGTGTGGGCGCCGAACGCGCTGGGGGTGCGGGTGTGCGGGGACTTCGACGGCTGGACCGGTGAGGCGTCGCCGATGCGCTCGCTGGGCTCGTCCGGGGTCTGGGAGGTGTTCCTGCCGGGCGTCGGCCCCGGCACCCGGTACAAGTTCCGCGTGCTGGGCCGCGACGGCGTCTGGCGGGACAAGGCGGACCCGATGGCGTTCGCCACCGAGGAGCCGCCGGCCACCGCCTCGGTCGTCACCGCGTCGGCCTACGAGTGGGGCGACGCGGACTGGGTGGCCCGGCGCGACGCGCTGAACCCGGTGGCCGAGCCGATGTCGGTGTACGAGGTGCACCTCGGCTCCTGGCAGGCCGGGGAGCACGGCGAGCGCCTGGGCTACCGCGAGCTGGCGCACCGCCTGGTGGAGCACGTGACCAGGACCGGCTTCACCCACGTCGAGCTGCTGCCGGTGGCCGAGCACCCGTTCGGCGGCTCCTGGGGCTACCAGGTGACCTCGTACTACGCGCCGACGTCGCGGTTCGGCACCCCCGACGACTTCCGGTACTTCGTGGACACGCTGCACGCCGCGGGCATCGGCGTGATCGTGGACTGGGTGCCGGCGCACTTCCCGCGCGACGCCTGGGCGCTGGCCCTGTTCGACGGCGCGCCGTTGTACGAGCACGCCGACCCGCGACGCGGCGCGCACCCCGACTGGGGGACGCTGGTGTTCGACTTCGGACGCCCCGAGGTGCGGAACTTCCTGGTGGCGAACGCGCTGTACTGGCTGGAGGAGTTCCACGTCGACGGCCTGCGGGTGGACGCGGTGGCCTCGATGCTCTACCTGGACTACTCCCGGGAGCCGGGCCAGTGGGTCCCGAACGCCTACGGCGGCCGGGAGAACCTGGACGCCGTGGCGTTCCTGCAGGAGCTCAACGCCACCGTCTACAAGCACCACCCCGGGGTGGTCACCGTGGCCGAGGAGTCGACGTCCTGGCCGGGCGTCACGCGGGCCACGCACCTGGGCGGCCTGGGCTTCGGCTTCAAGTGGAACATGGGCTGGATGCACGACACGCTCGGCTACATCGGGCGGGACCCCGTGCACCGCAGCTACCACCACAACGCCATGACGTTCTCGCTCATGTACGCCTGGAGCGAGAACTTCACGCTGCCGCTCTCGCACGACGAGGTGGTGCACGGCAAGGGCTCGCTGTGGACCCGGATGCCGGGCGACGACTGGAACAAGGCGGCCGGGCTGCGCTCGCTGTTCGCCTACGCCTGGGCACACCCGGGCAAGCAGCTGGTGTTCATGGGCGGGGAGTTCGGCCAGGTCCGGGAGTGGGCCGAGTCGGGCACGCTGGACTGGTGGCTGCTCGGCGACCCGCTGCACCGCGGCGTGGCCGAGCTGGTCGCCGACCTGAACCGGGTCTACCGGGGCCGCCGCGCGCTGTTCAGCCAGGACGGCAGCCCCGCCGGTTTCCGCTGGATCGACGCCAACGACGCGGCGAACAACGTGCTCTCGTTCCTGCGGTACGGCGACGACGGCTCGGTGCTGGCCTGCGTGGCGAACTTCGCCGGGGTGCCGCACGAGGGCTACCGGCTGGGCCTGCCGGTGGCCGGCCGCTGGCGCGAGGTGCTGAACACGGACGCCACGGTGTACGGCGGCTCCGGCGTGGGCAACTACGGCTCGGTGCCGGCCGAGGAGCGGCCGTGGCACGGGCTGCCGGCCTCGGCGGTGCTGCGGCTGCCCCCGGCCGGCGTGCTCTGGCTGGAGCCCGAGGGGCCGGAGGGCACCGAGGCGGCCGAGGCGGCCGGAGGCACGGCGGCCGGGGTGGCCGAGACGGTCGAGGTGGTCGGCGGCCCGGTGCTCGACCGGAGCCGCCACCCGGTGACCGGCGTGGTCGAGGTGGCCGACACGACCGAAGTGGCCGGCGTGGTCGAGGCCGCCGGCGCGACCGAGATGGCCGGCGGAACCGAAGTGCGCGGCGGAACCGAAGTGCCCGGCGGCCCCGTACGTGCGCACGCGGACCGCCGGGCACCCACCGACTAGGCCACGCAGGCCGCCAGCTCGGGCCGCGGCGCGGGCACGCCGGCCGGGCCGTGGAAGAGCCGCAGGCAGTCCACGAAGAACGTCGGGTTCTCCTCGGGCACGAAGTGGCCGGCGTCCGGCGCGATCACCTCGCGCACGTCGGCCGCGACCGCGCGGAACGAGGCGGCCACGCCGGCGCCGAACACGTACTGGCCGCCCATCGCGGCCACCGGCATGGTGAGCCGGCGATCGACGGCGTGCGCCTGGTTGTCGGCGGCGTCGGCCGGGAAGGCGCGGTAGTACTCGTAGCCCGCGGTGCGCCGCGCCGGCGAGCCGTAGGCGCGGAAGAAGGCCGGCTCGTCCACGGCGTCCTGCACGTACACCGAGTTGAACACCATGCCGAGGTACGTGGACACGTCGTCGTTGTCCATCACCGTCTCCGGGATCGGGGCGGCGGACATGTTGAACCGGAAGTGCCAGCTGCGGCCGAAGACCTCCTCCAGGCCGAACCCGGGCAGCGGCGTCTCGACCACCGTCAGCCGGCTCACCTCGGCCGGGAAGTCCCGGGCGTAGGCGTACGCCACGTGCGCGCCGATGTCGTGGCCGACCACCGCGGCCGACGTGAAGCCCAGGCGGCGCACCGCCTGGTTGATCCGCCGCGCGGTGGTCGCCTTGTCGTAGCCGGCGGCGGGAATGGCGGACTCCCCGAGGCCCGGCAGGTCGAACGCGAGCACGGTGTGGTCGCGGGCCAGCGCGGGGAGCACGTCGCGCCAGGCCCACCAGGTCTGCGGCCAGCCGTGCAGCAGCACCATGGCGGGGCCGGAGCCGGCCCGCACGTAGTGCAGCGAGCCGCCGTCCACGGTCACCCAGCCGTGACGCAGCCCGGTGTCCGTCGCGGGGGCGCCGGCGGTCGCGGAGGCGGCGTCCGCCGGCAGCGGGCCGCGCGCGGCGGCCGTCGAGGTGGTGAGCAGGGTCAGCAGCACGGCGACCACCACGCCGAGCACCGTCCAGGACCGGGGTCCGCCCCGGCCGGCCGGCACGTCCGTTCGTGTCATCGTTCCCTCTTCCTCGCCTGGTCCGCCCACTGCGGGCACGGGCGCGCGATCATGTCGCCGCCGGCCGGAACCGGGCTGGAGTCCCGGTGGACCGTCCCAACTCACGGCGGGCGAGCGGGCGATCGGCAAGAATGGCGGCCGTGACCAGGCTTCGGCGGGCGACCTCGACCGTGCTGGCCGGCGTGCTCGGCCTCGCGCTGGGCGGCTGTGCCGTGACCATCTCCGGCACCCCGCTGGCCGGGGAGGGGGTGACGGTCGGCGACGCCGACACCTCGATCCTGCGGGGCACCGACGGCGGGCCGATCGACCAGCTCGCCGCGTCCGCGCTGCTGGACATCCGGGACTACTGGGAGCAGACCTTCGAGCCCACGTTCGACGAACCGTGGACGGACCTGAAGGCCTACCACTCGGTCGACACCACGGACGACTCCGCGCCGCCCCCGCCGTGCACCGAGAAGGCCTCCGACGTGGAGGGCAACGCGTTCTACTGCCCGTCCGGCGACATCATCGCGTTCGACCGCAGCGCGCTGCTGCCGGTGCTGGTGGAGCGCTACGGCGAGGCCGGCGTGGTCGTGGTGCTGGCGCACGAGGTGGGCCACGCGGTGCACAACCGGCTGGGCGTCACCAACGAGGCGCAGCGCGCCGAGCCGCGGCTGTACCCGACGATCGTGCTGGAGTCGATGGCCGACTGCTACGCCGGCTCGTTCCTGCGCTGGGTGGCCGACGGCAAGGCCGCGCACCTGCGCATCGACACCACGCAGCTCGACGCCGCCCTCGGCTCGCTGGTGAGCTTCCGCGACCCGGTCGGCACGTCCTCGCAGGACCGCGGCGCGCACGGCAACGCGTTCGACCGGGTGTCCTCGTTCCAGGACGGCTTCCAGCAGGGCCCGCGCTTCTGCTCGCAGATCACCGGGGAGAACCGGCCGTTCACGCTGCGGGAGTTCACCAGCCTGGACGACGAGGCCCGCGGCGGGAACCTGGCGCTGGAGCAGCTGGTCACCGACATCACCGACGACCTGGACGCCTTCTTCGGCAAGCTGGTGCAGGCCCAGGGCGGCACCTGGCAGGCGCCGGAGCTGGAGACCGACCCGGGATGCTCCGGCGACCAGGGCCCCGTGGCGTTCTGCCCGGCGAAGGGCGCGGTGGCGCTCGACCCCGGCGACGGCGACCTGGTGCGGCTGCACCAGATCGGCGACTACGCCACCGGCACGCTGCTCGCCTCCCGCTACGGCCTGGCGGCGCTCGCGGCGCTGGACAAGCCGGCCGAGGGCGAGGACGCCGGGCGCGCCGCGCTCTGCCTGGCCGGGGCGTACACCGGGGACCTGCTGACCCGGGAGTCGGGCTTCGGCCTGTCCCCCGGTGACCTGGACGAGGCCGTGCTGCTACTCCTGCGCTTCGACTACACGGTGCGCGACGCGGACGGCGAGGCGGCCGGCGGCTCCGGGTTCGACCGCGTGACGCTGTTCCGCGGCGGCACGCTGGAGGGCGTCGAGGCCTGCGAGCTCGGCTGACGCGTTTCCCGGCACGGGCCGCCCGCCCGGCACCACGGCCGGACGCCGTGCGTCGGTGGGTACGGTGGCGCGGACGTCGGGAGGGTGCGGGCATGGCGGTGGGGCGGGTCGGGGCGGCGCTGGTCGCGGCGGTCACGGTGCTGGCGCTGGGCGCCGGGTGCACCAGGGAGATCGAGGGCCGCGCGGCGGCGCTGCGACTGGACCCCGGGTCGGCCGGCGGGCTGCCCGTGACGGACGGGCCGAGCGGGCCGCGGGAGGGCGTCCCGGACGCCGACGTGGAGGTCGACGGCGCCGACGGCGGCGAGACCGACCGGCTGGCCACCAACGCGGTGGCGGACATCCAGGAGTTCTGGACGGTCCGGTTCCCCGCCGACTTCGACGCCCGGTTCGAGCCGGTGGGGCGGCTGGCCTCCTACGACTCCAACGGCGCGGGCGTGCGGATCTGCGGCGCGGACACCAAGGGCCTGGTGAACGCGTTCTACTGCCCGCCCGAGGACACCATCGCCTGGGACCGCGGCGAGCTGCTGCCCTCGCTGGCCGAGCGGTACGGGCCGATGGCCGTGGTGCTGGTGCTGGCCCACGAGATCGGACACGCGGTGCAGACCCGCCTGCGGCTGATCGGCCGGGAGACCCCGACGATCGTCGCCGAGCAGCAGGCCGACTGCTTCGCGGGCGCCTTCATGCGGTACGTCGCCGAGGGCCGCTCGCCGCACTTCACGCTCGCCACCGGCAACGGCCTGAACCAGGTGCTGGCGGCGATCTTCCAGCTGCGCGACCAGGTGGGCGACGAGCTGACCGCCCGCGGCGCGCACGGCAGCGCGTTCGACCGGGTGGCGGCGTTCCAGTTCGGCTTCACCGAGGGCAACCGGCGGTGCGCGGGGATCGACCTGCGCGAGGTGACCTCACGGGCCACCGAGCTGGGCTTCGACGAGAACGACGACAGCCAGGGCAACCTGCCGATCACCGAGCGCACCGTCGAGGCGGTGCTGGACAGCCTCACCGAGTCGTTCCAGGACAACGAGGTGCCGGAGCCCGCGGTGCGCTTCGACGGCCCGCAGTGCCGGGGTTCGGCGTCCACGCCGCCCGCCTCGTACTGCCCGGGCGACAACACCCTGGCGTTCGACCTGCGGGCGCTCGCCGAGCTGGGCACGCCGCGCAACCGGCGCGACCAGGTGGCCGCGGTGGGCGACTTCGCGGCGTTCGGCCTGGTCGCCTCGCGCTACGTGCTCGCCGTGCAGCGGGCCGTGGGCCTGGGGCTGACGGGGCCGGAGGCGGGCCTGCGCACCGCGTGCCTGGTGGGCGTCTGGGCGGGGCTGCACATCGAGTCGCCGTTCGGCGGCCGCAACCCGCTCGGCACGCTGCGGCTGGCCCCCGGTGACCTGGACGAGGCCGTGGCCACGCTGCTCAGGGACGGGCTGATCGCGAGCGACGTGGACGGCGTCACGGTGCCGTCCGGCTTCGCCCGCGTGGAGGCGTTCCGGATCGGCTTCCTGGAGGGCTCGCCCGGCTGCTCGTGAACGCCAGGGCCGGCCGCCAGAACCGCGGCGCCGTCAAAGCGGCGCCGCGTCAGAACAGCGCGGCGGCCAGAACCGCAGCGCCTCAGAGCGGCGCCCCGTCAGAACAGCGCGGCGGCCAAGGCGCGGCGGGCGGCGAGCACCTGCGGGTCGTCGGCCGGGAACAGCCCGAACAGCTCCACCAGGTGCTCACGCACGCGGTTGCGCTCGTCGCCCGCGGTGCGGCGCACGGTGTCCACCAGGCGCTGGAACGCCCGGTCCGCGGCACCCGTGAGCAGCTCCACGTCGGCCGCGGCGAGCTGCAGGTCCACGTCGTCCGGGTTGGCGTCGGCCCGCTGCACCGAGGCCGGGTCGGCACCCTCGGCGCGGGCCGCGAAGCGCACCTGGGCGATGGCCTCCTTGGCCAGCGCGTTGGCCGGCTCGGCGTCCAGGATGCGCTGGTAGGCGGCCTCGGCCTCGGCGTAGTCACCGCGGGCCAGGGCGTCCTCGGCGGCGTCGAAGCGCGGGTCGGACGGCTCCTCGGCGGGCTCGGCGGCCCCGTCCGGCGCACCCTCGGCGGCGGCTCCGCCGGCCGCGCGCTCGGCGGCGGCGATGCCGGGCAGCTTGTCCCGCAGCAGGTCGATCAGGCCGGTGATCCACTGCCGCACCTGCGGCTCCGGGATCGCGCCCTGGAAGGCGTCGACCGGCTGACCGCCCGCGACGGCGATGACCATCGGGATGGACTGCACGCCGAAGAGCTGCGCGATCCGCGGGTTGGCGTCCACGTCGATCTTGGCGAGCACCCAGGTGCCGTTGCCGGCCGCGGCCAGGCGCTCCAGGATCGGCGAGAGCTGCTTGCACGGGCCGCACCAGGTGGCCCACAGGTCCACCACCACCGGCACCTGCAGCGACCGGTCGACGACCTCGGCCTGGAAGGTGGCCTCGGTGACGTCCACGACGTGGGCGCCCGGGGCACGGCTCTGGGTGGCGCCGTTGGCCGGCGCGGGCGCCTCGGCACGTGCCTTGAGGGCGGACAGATCGACCGCGCCGGCCAGCGCGGCGGACAGTGCCGCCTGCTGGCGGCGATCCGGGCGAGTCACGTCTCCATCCTGGCACGGCTCCCGATGACCGGACGGATCAGCCCGGCCGCCCGGCCGCCGGCTCAGGACGGGAGCGTCGGCCAGATGGCCGCGGCGGCGGCGCGGGCGGCCGGGCAGGCGTCCGCCGCGCGGTTCGCCGGCATGAGGACGGTGACCTGGGCCTCCTCCCCCGGCACCGCGAGCTGCCGGGTGGTGACCAGGCACGAGCCGGGGTCGTCACCGCGCGGGTCGGCGAAGACC
>DASWTI010000665.1:0-6222 GCA_036402215.1 Pseudonocardiaceae bacterium | reverse complement strand
TCCGGCTCGGCCGTGGCCGGCTCCTCGTACTGCGGCTCGGCGCGGCGCATGCCCGGCTCCGGGCGGCGCACCTCGGGGCGGCGCGGGTCGTCGACCTGCAGCGCCTGCTCGGCCAGCGGGGTCACCGGACGGACGGTGCGCAGCGGCTTGCCGGCCGTCGGGTCGATGAGGTCCGCGGCGAACTCGTCCAGCACGGTCACCGTGCCGCCGTGCGCGCCGGGGTGGAAGGTCCAGTGCGCGGCGTTGTCCGAGCGGCCGGTCTGCCACTGCAGCCGGACGACCCACTTGCCGTCCTCGCCGCGCCAGGAGTCCCAGGTCACGGCGGCGTAGTCCTGGCCGCGCATGCCGAAGGTGCCGGCCACGACCTCGCCGAGCGTGCGCACGTCGGGGCCGTCGTCGCGCACCGGGTGGGCGCGCTGGGCGAGCTCCGCGGTGCGCGAGCGCTCCAGCAGCACGGGGTAGGCGAACCGGTCGACCTTCTCCGGCGGCATGCCGGCGATGGCAGCCACCTGCTCGACGGATGCGCCTGCTCGGATACGGGCCTGGATCTCACGAGGACGCATCTGGTTCTCCAGCTCGATCTCGATCTGTCCGAGGCGGGGAAGATCACCTCGGGCGGCGGCGCGCAGCTTGTCGTCGGCCCTGAGCGAGAACCGCTCCGGCTTCTCGCCCTCGCTCGTGGGCTCGGTCTCGCAGATGACGGCGCCGTCCTCCGCCAGGCCGATGACCCGCAGCGCGCGCATGATGAGCGGCTCCTCCTCAGGTCGACCTGCTGCTGCTCGTACCGGAACACCGTATGACGGCGCGCCGCCTTGACGCCGCAGACTCGCCGCGTCCGACTCGATCGGTTGAGGGTCAGGAGAGGCGCTCGACCACCCAGTCCACGCAGCGCGTCAGGGCCGTCACGTCCTGCGGTTCCACGGCCGGGAACATGCCCACCCGGAGCTGGTTGCGGCCCAGCTTGCGGTAGGGCTCGACGTCCACCACGCCGTTGGCGCGCAGGGTCGCGGCGACCGCGGCGGCGTCCACGCCCTCCAGGTCCACGGTGCCCACGACGAGCGAGCGGTGCGCCGGGTCGGCGACGAACGGCCGGGCGTACGACGAGGAGCCGGCCCACTCGTAGAGCCGCGACGAGGAGTCGGTGGTGCGGCGCACGCACCAGTCCAGGCCGCCGTTGCCGAGCATCCACTCCACCTGGTCGGCGAGCAGGAACAGGGTGGCCAGCGCCGGGGTGTTGTACGTCTGGTTCTTGGTGGAGTTGTCCACCGCGGTGGCCAGCGACAGGAACGGCGGGATCCAGCGATCGGTGGCGGCCACCTCGGCGACGCGCTCCAGCGCCGCGGGCGACATGAGCGCCACCCACAGGCCGCCGTCGCCGGCGAAGGACTTCTGCGGCGCGAAGTAGTAGACGTCGAACTCGTTCGCGTCCACCGGGAGGCCGCCGGCGCCGGAGGTCGCGTCGATGGTGACCAGCGCGTCGGTGCCGGCCGGGCGCCGCACCGGCACCATCACGCCGGTCGAGGTCTCGTTGTGCGCCCAGGCCACCAGGTCGCAGGACGGGTCGGCGGTGGGCTCCGGGGCGGAGCCGGGCTCGGCCCTGACCACCACGGGGTCGGCCAGGAACGGCGCGCCGGCCGTCACCTGGGCGAACTTCGAGGTGAACTCGCCGTAGCTCAGGTGCAGCGAGCGGGAGCGCACCAGGCCGAACGCCGCGGCGTCCCAGAACGCGGTGGAGCCGCCGTTGCCGAGCACCACCTGGTAGCCCTCGGGCAGGCCGAACAGCGTGCCCAGCCCCTCACGGACCCGGCCGACCAGGTTCTTGACCGGGGCCTGCCGGTGCGAGGTGCCCATCAGCGCCGCGCCGCCGGACGCGTCGGCCAGCGCGGCCAGCGCCTCGGGGCGGACCTTGGACGGACCGCATCCGAAGCGGCCGTCGGCGGGCAGGAGGTCGGCGGGGATCTGCAAGGTGCTCGGCTCGGCCGTGGTCGTCACGGCGCCCAGTCTTCCAGCCGCCCCCGCCGCGCCGGGCGGGAGCGGCCGAACGTCACACCGTCACGCGCCCAGCGCCGCGTGGGTGCGGATGGTGTCCCAGCCCTCGACCTCCTCGGGCAGCCGCGGGCCGGGGCCGACGTAGACGGCGGACGGGCGCATCAGCCGGCCGCCGCGTTTCTGCTCCAGGATGTGCGCGCACCAGCCGCCGGTGCGGGCGCAGGTGAACATGGCCGGCATCATCCGCGGCGGCACGTCGGCGAAGTCCAGGACGACCGCGGCCCAGAATTCCACGTTGGTCTCGATGGCCCGGTCCGGGCGGCGCTCGCGCAGCTCGGCGAGCGCGGCCTGCTCCAGCGCCGCGGCCACCTCGTACCGCGGCGCGCCGAGCTCGCGGCAGGTGCGGCGCAGCACCTTGGCCCGCGGATCCTCGGCGCGGTACACGCGGTGGCCGAAGCCCATCAGCCGGCGGCCGGAGTCGAGCATCCGGCGGACCACCCGGCGGGCGTCGCCGTCGCGCTCCACCTCCTCGATCATCGGCAGCACCCGGGCCGGGGCGCCGCCGTGCAGCGGGCCGGACATGGCGCCGATCGCGCCGGACAGGCAGGCCGCGACGTCGGCGCCGGTGGACGCGATGACGCGCGCGGTGAACGTGGAGGCGTTCAGGCCGTGCTCGGCGGCGGACACCCAGTAGGCGTCCACCGCGGCCACGTGCGCCGGGTCGGGCTCGCCGCGCCAGCGGGTCATGAAGCGCTCGGTGATGGTGGCGCACTCGTCGACGCGGGCCTGCGGGACGGCCGGCTGGTGCAGCCCGCGCGCGGACTGGGCGACGTAGGACAGCGCCATCACCGACACCCGGGCGAGCTGCTCGCGGGCCTCCTCGTCGGCGACGTCCAGCAGCGGCCGGTAGCCCCAGATCGGCGCCAGCATGGCCAGCGCGGCCTGCACATCCACCCGGACGTCGCCGGAGTGCACCGGGATCGGGAACGGGTCGGCGGGCGGCAGGCCCGGGCCGAAGCGGCCGTCCACGAGCAGCGCCCAGACATTGCCGAACGTCACCTTGCCGACCAGGTTCTCGATGTCCACCCCTCGGTAGCGCAGCGTCCCGCCCTCGCGGTTCGGCTCGGCGATCTCGGTGCGGGCGGCGACCACTCCCTCCAGTCCGGGACGAAAGGTGTCGGTGGCGGACTCGGTCATGAGAGCGCTCTCCTTCGCGAGTGGCGGAGTATGCGCGGTCGCCGGGATACCGGCGGCATCGCACGGTGAGGTTTCACCCTGCCCCACCAGGGTGTTCGCGGCAATGAAACGGCGTTTCGGGCCCAGTGGGATCGGTCACCACTACTGGGTCTGTCAGGAATGCGGGCGCAGGCCGTACCTTTCTGCAATGGTGCTGCGGAACGGCCCGCTGGCCGGATCTCGGGTGGACTACGCCGGTGTACCGCTGCACGAGGAGGACCTCGCGCCCACCTGGCACGAGCAGCTCGCCCGGTGGCTGGAGGAGGCGGTGGCCGCGCAGGTCGCGGAGCCCACCGCCATGGTGCTGGCGACCGCGGACCGTGAGGGCCTGCCGTCCTCACGCGCCGTGCTGTGCAAGCAGATCGACCCCCGCGGCCTGGTGTTCTGCACCAACTACACGTCGGCGAAGGGGCATGACCTGTTCGCCACCCGGTACGCCTCGGCGACGTTCCCGTGGATCGCGCTGCACCGGCAGGCCCACGTGCGCGGCGCGGCGGAGCGGCTGCCGGCCGACGAGACCGCGCGGCTCTGGGCGGCGCGGCCGCGGGAGGCGCAGATCGGCGCCTGGGCGTCCACCCAGTCCAGGGTGGTGGCGAGCCGGGCGGCGCTGGACCAGGCCTACGAGGCGACCAGACGGCGGTTCGCCGACCGGGAGAACGTGCCGGTGCCCCCGCACTGGGGCGGCGTGCTGATCCGGCCGGACACCGTGGAGTTCTGGCAGGGCCGGGCCAGCCGGATGCACGACCGGCTGCGCTACCGGATCGACGCGGACCGTCGCTGGCGCGTGGAACGCCTGGCGCCCTGACCGTTCGGCGCACCGCCACGCGCGGGCGCGCGGGATGTACTGCGTGTCGCTGTGTCCTGGCCCACACTGCGTAGTCATGGCGCAGGAGATGACGCAGAGACCGTCGGGGGACGCGCAGCCGGAGCTCAAGCGGGCCATCGGCCCCCGGCTGCTGTTCTTCTTCGTGATCGGGGACATCCTCGGGACCGGCATCTATGCCCTCACGGGCAGCGTCGCCGGCCGGATCGGTGGCGCACTCTGGCTGCCGTTCCTCGTCGCGTTCGTGGTCGCCTTCCTGACCGCGTTCAGCTACTTGGAGCTCGTCGGGAAGTACCCGCGGGCGGCGGGCGCGGCCCTCTACACGAACCGCGCGTTCCGCATCCCGTTCCTCACCTTCATGGTCGCGTTCGCGGTCATGTGCTCGGGCATCACGTCGGCCTCGGCGGCGGCGCGCGCGTTCGGCGCCACGTACCTGCCGGCGGCGTTCGACGTGTCGGTGTCCGCCGTGCTCATCGCGGTGATCGCCGTGGTGTTCATCGTGATGCTGGCCGCGATCAACTTCATCGGCGTCTCGGAGTCGGTCAAGGCCAACGTGGTGCTCACCTGCATCGAGCTGTCCGGCCTGCTGATCATCATCGGGGTCGGCGTGTACGCGGTGCTGGCCGGCAAGGGCGAGCCGTCGCGGCTCACCGAGGTGCAGACCTCCGGCGACACCGGGATGCTGCTGGCGATCACCGCGGCCACCTCGCTCGCGTTCTTCGCGATGGTCGGCTTCGAGGACTCGGTGAACATGGCCGAGGAGTGCCACCAGCCGGCCCGCATCTTCCCCAAGGCACTGCTGTGGGGCCTCGGCGCGGCGGCCGTCATCTACATCCTGGTGGCCATCACCTCGTCGCTGCTGATCCCGGCCGACGCGCTGGCCGCGGCCCGGTCCAACGCGCTGCTCGAGGTGATCAAGGTCGGCGCGCCGGGCTTCCCGCTGCGGCTGTTCGCCGTCATCGGCCTGTTCGCCGTGGTGAACTCGGCGCTGATCAACATGCTGATGGCGAGCCGGCTGCTCTACGGCATGGCCAACGAGCGCATCCTGCCGCGTGGCTTCGGCACCATCCATCCGTTCCGGCGTACGCCATGGGTGGCCATCCTGGTCACCACCGGCATCGCCGCCGTGCTGGTGGCCACCGCGGGCGCCAACGGGGTGGCCCGGCTCGGCGGCACCACGGCGCTGCTGCTGCTCCTGGTGTTCACCCTGGTGAACGTGGCGGTGCTGGTGCTGCGCCGGGAAACGGTGGAGCACAAGCACTTCCGGGCGCCGACGTGGGCGCCGCTGCTGGCCGCCGTGCTGTGCGGCTACCTGGCGGTGCCGGTGCTCTCCGGGCGGCCGGCGAGTGACTACTACGTGGCGGGCGCGCTGCTCGCGGCCGGCGCGCTGCTCTGGTTCGTGAACCGGCTGTTCGTCGGGCGTGTGGAGTTCGACGCCGAGAAGCTCGCCAAGGGCTGAGCGCGTGATCGTCGTCGGTGGTGAGGCATTGGTGGACCTGGTGCCGGCCACCGGCGGCGACGCGCTGCGGCCGCGGCTCGGCGGCGGTCCGTTCACCGTCGCGGTGGCGCTCGGCCGGCTCGGCGCGCCGGTGGCGTACCTCGGCTGCCTGTCCACCGACGGCTTCGGCGAGGCGCAGCTCGGACGGCTGGCCGCCTCCGGGGTGGACACCGCGCTGGTGCGGCGCTCGGCGGCGCCGACCGCGCTGGCGGTGGCTGCGCTGCAGGCGGACGGCTCCGCGCGCTACACCTTCTACACGGCGGGGACGGCGGCGCCGGACCTCGCCGATCCCGGGCCGCTGCCGGACGCGGTGACCGTGGTGTCCCTGGGCAGCCTGGCGCTGCTGGTGGAGCCGGGTGCGAGCGCGTACCAGGCGGTGCTGCACCGCGAGGCCGGCCGCGGCCGCCTGGTGGCGCTCGACCCCAACGTGCGGCCCGCGTTCGTGGCCGACGCCGAGGCCTACCGCGCGCGGTTCCGCTCCTGGCTGCCGGCGGTGGGGCTGCTCAAGCTGTCCGTGGAGGACGCCGCATGGCTGGCGCCGTCCGACCCGGACCCGGTGCCCGGCTGGCTCGCCGCCGGCCCGCACGCCGTGGTGCTGACCGACGGCGCGGGGGGCCTCGCGGTGCGCACCCGGGACGGCGTCTCGCTGTCCGTCCCGGCCGTGCCGGTGGCGGTG
>DASWTI010000664.1:0-5064 GCA_036402215.1 Pseudonocardiaceae bacterium | reverse complement strand
GCCAGGCCGGGGAACCGGGCGGCGACCAGCTCGGCGGCGCCCATCAGCTCCTCGCGGCCGGCGGCCCGGCGCAGCGCCACCAGGGCCTGGTCGTCGGCGTCGCCCTCGTCCACCGGCAGGCTGTGCCGGGTCACGGTGGGGCGGGACTCGCGGACCTCGGCGAGCGCGCGGCGCACCGCGGCCGGGTCACCGGAGGCCACGTCGGGCGTGAGCACCCGGCGCTCCAGCATCACCATGCGGGCCAGCACGGCCGGGTTCCCGATCTTGGCGCGGCGCCCGCTCATGAGCTGGCTGAGCATCGGCGGGCTGATCCCCAGCACGTCGGCGAGCTGCGCCTGCGAGACGTCGAACGCCACCACCAGCCGCCGCACCCGGTCGCCGAGCGGTTCCCCGTACCACTCCCGCTGCTGCGCGATGTTGCGTTGGACGACCTGCTGGTCTTCCACTGATCCCCTCTCCCGCCCGGCGGTGGTCCACCGGGCGTTCGGCCCGCATCCTGCCAAACGGCACGCCCGCCGTGGGCCGAATCGCGCGGTCAGCCCCCCAGCAGCTCCCGGGTGCGCACCACGTCCTCGGCCATCCGGGCGCGCAGCTCGTCGAGCGAGTCGAACTTCTCCATGCCGCGCAGCCGCTCCACGAAGTCCAGCCCGACGTTCTCGCCGTAGTAGTCGGCCTCGACGTCGAGCACGTACGCCTCGACGCGGCGCTCCTTGCCGGAGAACGTGGGGTTGCTGCCGACCGAGACCGCGGCCGGCAGCCGCTCGCCGCGGTGCACGAAGTGGCAGGCGTACACGCCGTCGGCGGGCACCGCGGCGTAGCGCGGGGTGGACAGGTTCGCCGTGGGGAAGCCGAGCTCGCGGCCGCGCTGGTCGCCGCGCACGACGATGCCCTCCAGGCGGTGCGGCCGGCCGAGCGCGTCCGCCGCGGCGGCCACGTCGCCGGCGTCGATCGCCGCCCGGGTGTACGTCGAGGAGTAGGTGAGCGAGTCGCCGGTGGTGACCAGGCCGAAGCCCTCGGCGACGAAGCCGAAGCGGTCGCCGAGCCGGCGCAGCAGCGCCACGTCGCCGGCCGCCTTGTTGCCGAAGCGGAAGTTCTCCCCCACCACGACGGCGGCCACGTGCAGCCGCTCCACGAGCACCTCGTGGACGAACTCGTCGGCCGGCATCCGGGACATCTCGGGGGTGAACGGCAGCACGCAGAACACGTCCACGCCGAGGTCCTCGACGAGGTCGGCGCGGCGGCGCAGCGTGGTGAGCTGCGCGGGGTGGCTCCCCGGACGGACGACCTCGGACGGGTGCGGGTCGAAGGTCAGCAGCACGGACGGCAGCTCGTGCTCGCGGGCCATCGCGACCGCCCGGCCGATCAGCTGCTGGTGCCCGCGGTGCACCCCGTCGAACACGCCGACGGTGAGCACGCACCGTCCCCAGCCACCCGGTATCGCGTCGAGTCCTCGCCAGCGCAGCACGCGGCCAGCCTACGACCCCGGCCGCCGCGGGTGATCACGCGCCGCGCAGGACCAGCACGGGGCGTGCCAGGCCCTCGCGCTCCACCACCAGGCCGATGACCTGGCCGTCCGGGCCGAACACCCCGTAGGTGCCCTCGATGCCGGCGGGCGCCAGCGGGCGGCCGTGCGTGAGGTCGGCGGCGCCGGCGTGGTCGACGTCACGGCGCGGGAAGGCCGCGGCGACCG
Organism: Pseudonocardiaceae bacterium; assembly: GCA_036402215.1. Lineage (GTDB taxonomy): Bacteria > Actinomycetota > Actinomycetes > Mycobacteriales > Pseudonocardiaceae > DASXTS01. Next base: position 3,374 of record DASWTI010000664.1, on the reverse strand, counting down.
CGGCGTCCAGGCCGAGCGAGAGCCCGGGCGCCTCGGCGAGCTGGTCCAGGGTGCGGGCCGCGCGCAGCCCGAAGGGACCGACCCGGGTGCGGCGCAGCGCCGTGAGATGGCCGCCGACGCCGAGCCCCGCGCCAAGGTCGCGGGCCAGCGCGCGCACGTAGGTGCCGGTGGAGCACTCGACCATGACGTCGAGGTCGACCACGGCGTCCTCGCGGCGGGTGGCCAGCACGTCGAAGCGGGCCACCGTGACCGGGCGGGCCGGCAGCTCCACCCGCTCCCCCTCGCGGACGAGCTGGTAGGCGCGGCGGCCGCCGATCTTGACCGCGCTCACCGAGCTGGGCACCTGGCGGATGTCGCCGGTGAGGACGGCGATGCCGGCCGCGATCGCCGCGTCGGACACTCCGCTCGCGTCGGCGCCGCCGGTCGGCTCGCCCTCGGCGTCATCGGTGGTGGTGGCCACGCCGAGCCGGATGGTGGCGAGGTAGGCCTTGTCGTCGAGCGCGAGGTGGCCGAGCAGCTTGGTGGCGCGGTTGACGCCCAGCACGAGCACGCCGGTGGCCATCGGGTCGAGCGTGCCCGCGTGGCCCACGGCACGGGTGCCGAGCAGCTTGCGGGCGCGCGCGACCACGTCGTGCGAGGTCATGCCGGAGGGCTTGTCCACGACCAGCAGGCCGGGGTCGGTGAACTGCGCGCGGGACTTGGTGGACTGGGCGGACACGGGGTCCCATCCTGCCGAGGGCACCGGCGGCGGCGCGCACCGGCCCCGCGGTCGCCGGTGGGGGTCAGTACACGCCGGCGGCGAGCTTGCGGTGGTCCCAGGTGGCGGGCGGCCCGTCCTGGGTGAACTCCAGGGCCACGCGCTTGGCTGCCTGCTTGCGCACCATCGCCATGGTCTCGGCGGTGAGCACGCCGTGGTAGCGGCCGAAGATGTCGCCGCCCAGACCGGCCACCGCGGCGGGGTCGCGGTGCAGGACCACGCGGCAGCGCAGCGCGACGCCGCGCAGCTGGTCGTAGGTGTCGCCGGCCTCGACCTGCAGGGTGGCGCGCGGGTCGCGCTCCAGGTTGCGCACCTTCTGGGACGCGGCGTACGTCCAGGCCCAGACGGTGCCGTCGCGCACGACGTACCAGAGCGGCGCGAGGTGCGGCCAGCCGTCCGGGCCGAGGGTGGCGCAGGTGACGGTGCGCTGCTCGTCGAGGAAGGCCGACACCTCGGCCTCGGTCATGGTGATCTGGGCGCGGCGGGACACCAGCCGACCCTACGCCCGGACCGCGCCGGTCACCGCCCAGCGATCGCCGCGGGCCCGGGTGAGCACGAAACCCAGGCGCGCCACCATGAACGCGCCGAGCCCGGCCCAGATGCCGAGCAGGCCCCAGCCGAGCAGCATCGCCACCCAGACCAGCGGCAGGAACCCGATGACGGCGGCGAGCACCGTGGACGTCCGCAGGTAGGCCACGTCGCCGGCGCCGAGCAGCACGCCGTCCAGGGCGAACACCACGCCCGCGATCGGTTGCAGCGCCACGAAGATCCACCAGGCGTGCGGCACCTGGGCCAGCACCGCGGCGTCCGGCGTGAACAGCCGCGGCAGCACCGGCTCGGCGGCGGCGAACACCACGCCGAGGGCCAGCCCGAACCAGAGGCCGTACCGGGTGACCTGGTGGGCCACCGCGCGGGCCCGCGGCGCGTCGCCGGAGCCCAGCGCGGCACCCACCAGGGACTGCGCGGCGATGGCCAGCGAGTCCAGCACGAGCACCAGGAAGAACCAGAGCTGCAGCACCACCTGGTGCGCCGCGGCGGACTCCGCGGAGGTGCGCGCCGCGACCGAGGTGGCGGACAGGAAGCAGGCCTGGAAGGCGAGGCTGCGCACCACCAGGTCCTTGCCGACGCCGAGCTGGCCGCGCATCACCGTCCGGCTCGGCCGCAGCGACACCCGCTCCACCACGAGCGCGCGGACGAACAGCACGGCGGCCACGAGCTGCGCGGCGACGTTGGCCACCGCGGAGCCGTCCAGGCCGAGCGCCGGCAACGGTCCCGGGCCGTACACCAGCAGTGGGCACAACAGCACCGACAGGCCGTTGCCGGCGAGCACGTAGCGCATCGGGCGGGCGGTGTCCTGCACGCCGCGCATCCAGCCGTTGCCGGCCAGCGAGACGAGCACCAGCGGCGCGCCGAACAGCGCGATCCGCAGCCAGCCCACGGCGGCGTCGGCCACCGGCCCGGGGCCGGCGAGCAGGGTGACGAGCGGCCGCGCGAAGACCTGGCCGAGGGCGAGCAGCAGGGTGCCCGCCAGCAGCGCTAGCCAGGTGGCCTGCACGCCCTCCACCACGGCCTCGGCGCGGCGGCCGGCGCCGTGCAACCGGGCGGCACGCGACGTGGTGCCGTAGGACAGGAAGACGAACTGGGTGGGTGCCTGCGCGAGCACCACGCCGCCGACGGCGAGCGCGGCCAGCGGCACAGCGCCGAGGTGCCCGACCACGGCGGTGTCGACCAGCAGGTACAGCGGTTCGGCGGCCAGCACGACGAGCGCGGGCGCCGCGAGCCGCAGCACCTCACGCGGGGTCACCCGGCCGGCGGTGGTCACGGCCGCAGGCTAACCCGGCGGCCCGTCACCCTGGCCGCGACGTGCGTCACCGGGGCAGGGCCGGGCTCAGAGCAGCGGGGCGTCGTCCAGGGCGGCGCGGAGCGCGGCGAGCACCTCGTCGGCGGTGCCGGCGGCGGTGAAGCCGGACGCGAGCCGGTGACCGCCACCGCCGAGGCGGGTGGCGGCGGCGCCGACGTCCACGCGCTCCTTGGCGCGCAGCGAGGCCGACCAGCGCTGGTGACCGACCTCCTTGAGCACCGCGGCGACCTCGGCCTCGGAGGCGGTGCGCACCAGGTCGATGACGCTCTCCACCTCCTCGGTGCGCAGCTCGGCCGAGTCGGCGGCGCGCACCACCGTGTAGACCAGGCCCAGGCCGCGCGCCGCGGCGGGCTCCAGGCGGGCCCGCTCCAGCACCGAGGAGAGCATCCCGAGCCAGCCGAACGGGTGGGTGTCGAGCAGCGCGCGGGCCTCCGCCTCCGGGCGCACGCCGGCGTCGAGCAGCCGCGCGGCCAGCCGGTGCGTCTCGGGGCGGGCGAACCGGAAGCACCGGGTGTCGGTGACCAGGCCGGCGTACAGGCAGCGGGCGATGTCCAGGTCGATCTCCACGTCGAGCTGGTCGAGCAGCCGCAGCACCAGCACCGCGGTGGCCTCGGCCCCCTCGTCCACCAGGTGGTGGTGGCCGAAGCGGGTGTTGGAGGCGTGGTGGTCGATCACCAGCACCCGCCGCGCGGTGCGGACCCGCCCGGCGAGCGGGCCCAGCCGCGCCGCGCTGCCCGCGTCCAGCGCCACCAGCAG
>DASWTI010000663.1:0-3318 GCA_036402215.1 Pseudonocardiaceae bacterium | reverse complement strand
AAGTCGAACGTGGTCGCCGCGGCCAGCCCGTCGAGCAGCTTCGCCGCTCCCGGTTCGCCCAGCAGCGCCGCGGCCTCGTCCAGCAGCGCCGCCGCCTCGCCCGCCGGGAGGTCCAGGCCGGGAACCGCGCCGAGCAGCCGGAGCAGCCGTCGCCGCGGCTCGCCGGGCGTCCCGCCGGCCGCGTCGCGGACATCGGATGCGTCGCGGACGCCGGATGCGTCGCGCACCTCGGAGGGGTCACGCACGTCGGCGTGCGGGTCGCCGTCCACGGCTGGCGCGATCGGCCGGTCACCGGTGCGCAACTCGGCCACGTAGTCGGCGACCGGCCGCTCCGGCCGCGCCGTCAGGTCGGCGGCGGCGATCCGCAGCGCGAGCGGCAGCCGCCCGCACAGCTCCACCAGCTCGGCCACCGCGTCTCCCTCGGCCCGGGCCCGCGCGCTGCCGAGCGCGCGTTCCAGCAGCACGCCGGCGTCCGCGCCGTCCAGCGCCGACAACCGCACCCCGTGGCCGCCGTGGAACACCGCGAGCCCGGCCAGGTCGTCGCGGCTCGTCACCAGCACGGCGTTGCCGGTGGTGCCGGGCAGCAGCGGCGCCACCTGCGCCACGCCGGCCGCGTCGTCCAGCACCAGCAGCACCCGCCGGTCGGCGAGCCGGGCCCGCAGCGCCGCGGCCCGCTCCTCCGGCCCGTCCGGCACGGCGGCGCCGTCCTCCCCGGAGGCCCGCAGCAGCTCGGCGAGCACGTCCGCCGGGTCACGCGGGGCCGCCGCCCCGGCCAGCCGGACGAACCACTGGCCGTCCGGGAACTCCGGCCGCACCCGGTGCGCCACGTGCAGCGCGAGCGCCGTCTTGCCGACCCCCGGCGGCCCGCTCACGGTCACCACCGGCACCGGGCCCGGCCGGGTCAGCAGCTCGCGCACCCGGTCCGCCGCGGCTCGCCGCCCGACCAGCCCGCCCGGCTCCAGCGGCAGCTGGCACACCGCCCGCCAGCCGTGGCCGGCCGGCTCCCCGGCGGCCACCGTGCCCGCCGTGCCCGCCGTGCCCGTCACGCCCACCTCGCCCACCTCGCCGGTGACGATCGCCTGGTGCAGCCGGCGCAGCTCCTCGCCGGGGTCGATGCCGAGCTGGTCGGCGAGGGTCGCGGCCACCGTCCGGTAGGCGTCCAGCGCCTCGGCCTGCCGTCCGCAGCGGTGCAGCGCCACCATCAGCTGGCCCCAGAACGGCTCCCGCAGCGGGTGCTCGCCGGTCAGCGCGGTCAGCTCGGCCACCACCTCGGCGTGCCGCCCGAGCTCCAGCCGCGCCGCCATCAGCGACTCCATGGCGTGCAGCCGTTCCTCCACCAGCCGCGGCACCTCGTCGCGCAGCAGCGTGTCCGCCGGCACGTCGGCGAGCGGCCCGCCGCGCCAGAGCCCGAGCGCCTCCTCCAGCAGCGCGGCCCGGCCGGCCGGCTCCGCGGTGTCCGCCGCGCGCCGCACCAGCAGCCGGAACGCCCCCAGGTCGACCCGCGGCGGCTCCACGTCGATCACGTACCCGTGGCGCTGGGTGCGGACCAGCGCGGCGCCCGGCCCGAGCGCCCGTCGCAACCGCTGCACGTACGTCTGGACGGCGCCGCGCGGGTTCACCGGCGGCGTCTCGTCCCAGAGCCGGTCGACCAGCTCGTCCACCGGCACCACGTGCCCGGCCCGCAGCAGCAACACCGCCAGCAGGGTGCGGACCCGGCCGGACGGCACCGCCACCACGCGGTCCCCGTCGAGCACCCGGATCGGCCCCAGTACCCCGAACTTCACCCCGACACGGCCTCCCCTCGCGTCCTCTCCATCCTCCCAGAGGACGAGGGGTGTGCTCAGGTGCCGAACAGCGGCGCTCGATGGACCTTGTGCTGGGCGGCCTGGGCGAGCGGCCGTACGACGAGCCGGTCCACGTTGACGTGCGGCGGCAGGCCGACGGTGAGCGCCACGCACTCGGCGACGTCCTCGGCGGTGAGCGGGCGGTCGACGCCGGCGTACACGGCGGCGGCCTTCTCCGCGTCGCCGTGGAAGCGGTTCAGCGCGAACTCGTCGGTGCGCACCATGCCGGGCTGGATCTCGATCACCCGCACCGGCTGCCCGCACAGCTCCAGGCGCAGCGTCTCGGTGAGCGCGTGCTGGGCGTGCTTGGCCGCGCTGTAACCGCCGCCGCCCTCGTAGTTCACGGACGCGGCGGTGGACGTGACGTTGACGATCGTGCCGCCGCCACCGGCGCGCAGCGCCGGCAGCAGCGCGCGCGTGACGTGCAGCGTGCCGAGCACGTTGACCTCGAACATCCGCGCCCATTCGGCCGGGTCACCCGCGGCCACCGGGTCCGCCCCCCAGGCGCCGCCGGCGTTGTTCACCAGCACGTCGCACTCGTCCACGGCCGCCGCCAGGGCGCGCACGGCGTCCGCGTCGGTGACGTCCACCGGCAGCGCGCGGCCACCCAGCTCACCGGCCAGCGCGGCCAGCCGATCGGCGCGCCGGGCCGCCAGCAGCACGGTGAACCCGTCCCGCGCCAGCCGTCGCGCGGTCGCCGCGCCGATGCCGCTGCTCGCGCCCGTCACCACCGCGTAGCGGCTCATTCCGGTTCCCTCCGACGTGCTCCGCGCGGACCGCACGATGATGCCAGCCGCCGACGCGCCCGGTCGCGGTCAGTCGCGGTGCACGACGAACACGCCGCGGTGCACCGGCCGGTCCAGCCGTTCGTGGCCGGTGGCCTGGTGGCCGAGCTGCTCGGGCTGCGTGCGGTGTTCGCGCTCGCCGCCGTGGGTGCCCTGGCGCTGTTCGGGCTGCTGCGGTGGCTCACCGAACCGGCCCTGCGCGCCGCCGAGGCCCAGGCCGCCGCCGACGCCCGGACCACCGCCGCTGCCGCCGTCGAATGAGGCGGCGACACGCACCACAATGCGCGTGCCTCCGTTCGCCGGCAGGCCGTGCGACGGCTCCGCGGTGACCGCCGGCGACCGGCCGATCACCCGCCGGTGGCCACCGATTCGTGCGTTCCCGGCCGGTCGTGGCGCGGTTCGCCTGCGGGCTACTCTGGTGGCAATGATCGCCGGCCGCCCCGTCCCCGTCGCCGCCGCGGCCCTCCCCACCGAGTCGCCGTGGCCTGTTGTCGTCTCCGCGGCCGGGCCGGTGACGGTGCCGCTCCCGATGCCGCCGCTGACGCCGTCGGTGCTGGTCGAGCGGGTGACGGCGGCGCTGCTCGCGCGGCACCCGGACTGGGCGGAGGACCTGGTGCGCGCCGCGGTCCGGCAGGCCGCGGGGGAGTGGCTGGGCGCCGGGTCCGCGTCCGCCGACCTGGCCGTCGTGG
>DASWTI010000662.1:0-6553 GCA_036402215.1 Pseudonocardiaceae bacterium | reverse complement strand
CGTCCGGTCCGCCGACGCCGCGGGAGGCCGGCGCGCTGGTGGCGCCCGTCGAGCGTTCGGCCGGGCGCGAGCCGGAGGCCGTGGCGCCGACCGAGCAGAAGGCGCGGCCGGTCACCACGCCGGAGCGCCGTCCGCCCACGCGGCGCCTGGAACCCGGGGACCTGATCTGCGGGGACTGCGGCGAGGGCAACCCGCCGATCCGCAAGTTCTGCAGCCGGTGCGGCACCTCGCTGGCCGAGGCGGAGGTCGTCCGGCGGCCCTGGTGGAAGCGCATCCTGCCGCGCCGCAAGGCGAAGGTGCACGAGGCCGGCGCCCGGCCGGGCCGGGCCGGCGTGCGCCGCGGCGGCTCCCGGATCGGCGAGGCGGCCGGCCGGATCTGGCCGATCCTGCGCAACTCCGTGGCCGTGCTGCTGCTGATCGCGGGCATCCTGTACTCGGTCTGGCCGGCGTTCCGCATCGAGGTGAACCAGCGCGTCGCCGCCGGCCGGGCCAAGGTCGAGGCGATGGTGCTGCCGCAGTTCGAGCCGGTGCGCCCGACCTCGGTGACCGCCACGCTGGAGCACCCGACCAACCCGGCCGGCGCGGTGGCGGACAGCTTCACCAACACGTTCTGGGCGGCGCCCGGCGAGGGCACCCAGCCGGCGCTGGTGTTCACCTTCGCGCAGCCGGTCGACGTCGGCCGGGCCATCCTGCGGGTCGGCAACCAGCAGAAGTTCCAGTCCGCGCACCGGCCGCAGGTGCTGCACCTGGTGTTCTCCACCGGCGCCACGTACGACGTCACGGTGAAGGACACGCCGGACCCGCAGGAGGTGGAGATCAAGAACGGCGCCGGTGCCACCTCGGTGGAGATCCACGTGCAGTCGCTCTACCGCTCGCTGCAGGGCACCGACGTGGCCATCACCGAGATCGAGTTGTTCCGCCGCAAGTGAGCATCGGGGGCCGGTGTCCGCGCCACGGGCACCGGCCCCGCGGCGGTGTCCCGCTGCCGGTGAGCGCAGGCCGCCTCCGGTGCCCGCTGACGATCGCGCGACCGGGCGCCGTCCCCGGGCGCAACCGGCGCTAGGCCGTTCGGCGTGATTTCCTCACGGGGAACAGTTATTACCCGTGAGTTCTTCCCCGGTGGTGGTTCGCGGTCCTACCGTGCGTGATGAATCCCCCACGCTCGGGTACGGAGGGCCGCCATGACCCCTGATCGTCATCGTCTGGACCGGCGAGCCATGCTGCGAGGCGGGCTCGGTCTCGCCGTCGCCGGTGCCGCCGGCCTGATCCGGCCCGGCATCGCGCTGCCGCAGGAGGACCTGCTGGGCGTCCCCGGCCTGGACGGCGTCCCCGGCGCGCCGGGGCAGACGCTCGCCGTGCCGCAGCCCACCTGGTACACCCGGGCGCAGTGGGGCGCGCGGCCGCCGAGCGGCACCGTGACCGTGCTGAACAGCCGCCCGACGATGGTGATCGTGCACCACACCGCGGGGGGCAACACCACGAACTACTCGCAGTCCTGGGCGTTCCAGCTCTCGAGGGGCATCCAGAACTACCACATGGACAGCAACGGCTGGGTGGACGCCGGCCAGCAGTTCACCATCAGCCGCGGCGGCTACATCATGGAAGGCCGCTACCGCAGCATCGAGGCGCTCACCAGCGGCACCAAGCACGTCGTCGGCGCGCACGTGGCGAACTACAACAGCTCCGCCATCGGCATCGAGAACGAGGGCACGTACATCACCGCGTCGCCCACCACGGCGCTGTGGAACTCGCTGGTGAACACGGTTGCCTACATGTGCCAGCAGTACGCGATCTCGCCGTCGCGCATCTTCGGCCACCGCGACTACAACAACACCCAGTGCCCCGGCGACCGGCTGTACGCGATGCTGCCGCAGCTGCGCGACGAAGTGGCCGCCAAGCTCGGCGGCACCAACCCGCCGGACCCGGTGACCTGGCCGCTGGTGCGCCAGGGCGACAGCGGCGACCGGGTGCGCACCGTGCAGCACCTGCTGCGTCAGCACGGCGCCACGGTCACCGTCGACGGCCAGTTCGGCCCGGCCACGGACAGCGCGGTGCGCTCGTTCCAGACCTCGCGCGGACTGGTGTCCGACGGCCTGGTCGGCGGGCAGACCTGGCCGGTGCTGGTGGTGACGGTGCGCAACGGCTCCACCGGCGAGGCGGTGCGCGGCGCCCAGGTCCAGCTGCGGCGGCACGGCTCCACGATCACCGTGGACGGGCAGTTCGGGCCGGCCACCGAGACCGCGGTGCGCTCGTTCCAGAGCTCCAAGGCACTGACCGTGGACGGCGTGGTCGGTCCGGTCACCTGGCAGAACCTGGTTGGCTGAGCCGGTCCACGTCGAGCGCCGGGCGGCGCGCGGCCGGCGGCTGGGCTCGCTGGTCCTCGTGCACGGCGGTGCGCACGCCGCCTGGTGCTGGTCGGAGTACCTGCCGTACCTCGCCGAGCGCGGCTGGGACTGCCACGCCCTGGACTGGTACGGGCACGGCGGCTCGCCCGCCGTGCCCGGCGCCGTCCGGCGTGGCATCGCCGACGTGGCCACCGAGATCGGGATCGTGGCCGCCGAGCTGCCCGAGCCGCCGGTGCTGGTCGGGCACAGCATGGGCGCCCTCGCCGCGCAATGCCACGCCGCGGCGCACCCCGTTGCCGGGCTGGTGCTGCTCGCCCCCGTGCCCCCGGCCGGCGTACCGGTCACCGCGCCGCCGCTGCCCGTGGACGAGACCCGCCCGTGGGGCCCGCCACCGTTCGATGTCGCCTACGGCCTGTTCTTCGCCGGCCTGCCGGTGGACCAGGCCCGGGACCTGCACGCACGCCTGGTGCCCGAGTCCCCGCGCGCCGTCCTGGAGGCTACCGGCCGCCTCCCGGTGCCGGTGTCCGCGGCCGCCGTCCGCGCCAACACCCCGCGCACCCTGGTCGTCGCCGGCACCGAGGACCCCCTCACCCCGCCCGAGGTCACCCGCCGCGTCGCCGAGCGCTACGGCGCCGAGTACCACCTCCTGCCCGGCCTCGGCCACGACGGCCTGCTCCTCGGCCCCCAGTGGCGCACCGCGGCCACCCTCGTCGCCGCCCATCTCGCGTCCTGACCGGGCCGGCGCGGCCCGGCGCGTGCTGAGAGTGGACTCAGCCGAACGGGGCACTATGGGGGCGTGAGCAACGTGAAGCTGAACGACGTGCTGTGGCGGTCCGCGCTGCTGGTGCCGGCGGTCGCGCTGGTGCGGGCGGCGTGGGACGTGCCGGCGGCCATCGGGGGGCGGCCGTCGGGGGAGCGGCTGGAGCGGATGCGCCGCTCCAAGCAGTACCGGGACGGGCGCTTCCAGAACTCGGTGCCGGCGAGCGTGGTGGCCGCCGCGAACGCGCCGGACATCGGGCGGGAGATGTTGCGGGACCGGGCGAGCCGCCGGCCGTCGCGGCCGGTGCCGGTCGTCACGCCGTCGGGGTCGCTGCTCGCGGCGCCGCCGCTGGACGGGGTGCGGGTGACCTGGCTCGGGCACGCCACGGCGCTGCTGGAGCTGGAGGGCCGCCGCGTGCTGTTCGACCCGGTGTGGGGACGGCGCTGCTCGCCGTCGGCGGCGATCGGGCCGCAGCGGCTGCACCAGGTGCCGATGCCGCTGGAGTCGTTGCCGCCGTTGGACGCCGTGGTCATCTCGCACGACCACTACGACCACCTGGACATGCGCACCGTCCGCCGGTTGGCGGCCTCGCAGCGCGCGCCGTTCGTGGTGCCGCTCGGCGTGGGCGCGCACCTGGAGCGCTGGGGCGTCCCGCCGTCGCGCATCGTGGAGCTGGACTGGGAGGAGTCCTGGTCCGAGGGCACGCTCACCCTGACCGCCACCGCGGCGCGCCACTTCTCCGGGCGGCTGCGCCAGGACAACAGCACGCTCTGGGCCTCCTGGGTGGTCGCCGGCCGCGAGCGCCGCGCCTTCTACACCGGCGACTCCGGCTACTTCGACGGCTACCGCGCGATCGGCGAGCAGCACGGGCCGTTCGACGTGACGCTGGTGCAGGTCGGGGCGTACTCGCCGTACTGGCCGGACATCCACATGACCCCCGAGGAGGGCGTGGACACGCACCTGGCGGTGCGCGGTGGCCTGCTGGTCCCGGTGCACTGGTGCACCTTCAACCTGGCGCTGCACTCCTGGTCGGAGCCCATGGAGCGGCTCACGGCGGCCGCCAGGGAGCACGACGTGCGGCTCGCGGTGCCGCGCCCCGGCCAGACGGTGGACGCCGGGGAGCCACCGGCCGCCGACCACTGGTGGCGGACGGTCGCCTGACGGTGACGACCGAAGCGGGCCGCGGGGACCACGCGGCCGGGGTCCTGGTGGTCACCGGCGGCGGCCGGGGGATCGGGGCGGCCACCGCGGTGCTGGCCGCGGCGCGCGGCTGGTCGGTGTGCGTGGGCTACCGGACGGACGCCGAGGCCGCCGCCCGGGTCGTCGACGACTGCCGCCGGCACGGCGTGGACGCGGTGGCGGAGCGCGCGGACGTGGCCGTGGAGGCCGACGTGGAGCGGCTGTTCGTGGCCGCCGAGCGCCTCGGGACGGTGACCGGGCTGGTGAACAACGCCGGCGTGGTGGCACCGGCCTCGCCGGTGGCCGGGATCGACGCCGCTCGGGTGGAACGGTTGCTGCGGACCAACGTGCTCGGCGCGTTCCTGTGCGCGGCCGCCGCGGTGCGCCGGATGGGCCGCTCGCACGGCGGCAGCGGCGGCGCCGTGGTGAACGTCGGCTCGCGCGCCGCCGTCCTGGGCGCGGCCGGCGAGTACGTCGACTACGCCGCCTCCAAGGCCGCCGTCGACGCCCTCACCGTCGGCCTGGCCCGGGAGGTGGCCGGCGACGGCATCCGGGTCAACGCGGTGCGCCCCGGGCTCATCGAGACCGACATCCACGCGCCCGGGCGGCTCGACCGGCTCGGTCCGTCGGTGCCGCTCGGCCGCCCGGGGCGTCCGTCCGAGGTGGCCGAGACGATCGTGTGGCTGCTGTCCCCGGCCGCCTCGTACGTCACGGGCGCGCTCGTCGACATCGGCGGGGGCCGCTGAACGTCCGCCGCCCACGACGCGTCGGCCCCGTCTCCTCGTGGCGAGGGGCGGGGCCGACGCGGTCACCGGCGACTCAGGTGTGCGGGTTGTCCTTGCGCGTGCTGTAGGCGCAGTCGCCGCGGGCGCGGCCGTTGTCCCAGTCGATCTCGCAGAGATGGATGCGGATGTACTCGATGTCGCTGTGGTGGTAGTGCGTCCTCACCGGGTAGTGAACCCCGCCGCCGCAGCCGTCCTCGTCCTTCCAGAACCAGTCGCTGTACCAGGTGGTGCCGTGGACGCTCGTCACCGCCAGGCGACCGTACGCGCCGTAGCCGTCCGCGGGGCACACGTCCCCGATGGCCACGTCGATGTCGGCGGCGTACCGGCCGAAGAAGACGACCGTCCCCCAGATGGAGGCGGCCCCGTCGTGACTCGTGCCGGCGTTGAAGGCGGTGCGGAAGTCGAAGCTTGCCGCGGACGCCGGGGTGGCGGTCGCCACCAGGGCGACGGCCGTCAGAACGCCGACGAAGGCCGCCATGAGCTTGGCCCGCACGGTGATCTCCTCTCCTCCTGCTGGAATGGGCAGGACCGTAGGCACGCGACCGCCGCGGGCGCAATGCCGCCGCCCCCGCGGGTGTCCGAGCGCCGACCCCGAGCGCCGACGGCGGGCGGCCCGTGAACCGGATCGGCGTCCTCGACGGAGAACGGGTGTAACCAGCGCCCCACCTGAGAGGTGTTCATGGACCACACCGGCCCGGCGGTGGCGGCGGACGTGACGGATGCCGCGATCATCGAACGGTCGTGGCAGGAGCCCCACTGTTTCGCCGGGGTGTTCGACCGGCACGCCCCGCACCTCCACCGCTACCTCGCGCGCCGCCTGGGCCGGGAGGCCGCCGACGACCTGACGGCCGAGACCTTCCTGGCGGCGTTCCGCCGTCGGGACCGGTACGACGTGCGGCGGGCCGACGCCCGCCCGTGGCTGTACGGCATCGCCACCAACCTGATCGGCCAGCACCGGCGGGCGGAGGTGCGGCGCTACCGCCGTGCGCTCGCCACGCCACCGGCCGAGGTGGAGCCGTGCCCGGCCGACCGGGTGGTCGCGGACGTCACGGCCCGGGCGTCGCGGGCGTCGCTGGGCGCGGCGCTCGCCGGCCTGGCCGCCGCGGAGCGGGACGTGCTGCTCCTCGTCGCCTGGGAGGACCTCTCCTACGACGAGGTGGCCGCCGCGCTCGGCGTGCCGGTCGGCACCGTGCGTTCCCGGCTGAACCGGGCTCGGAGAAAGGTCCGCGAGGCGCTGGGCCCCGACCCCACTGCCGATTCCGAGGAGCCCACGTGAACGACACCGACGACCTGAACGAGCTGAACGACCTGGTACCGCTGCGCCGCCTCGGCCAGGAGGTTCCGTTGCCCGATCGCGCTGCCCTGGCCCCCGCGCGGGCCCGGCTGCTGGACGAGCTGGACGCGCCGGCCGGTCCCGCCCGCCGGGCGCTCCGCTCGCCCTGGCTGCCACGGCTGGCCGGCGGCCTGTCCGTGGGCGTCGCCGC
>DASWTI010000661.1:0-2976 GCA_036402215.1 Pseudonocardiaceae bacterium | reverse complement strand
GGCGGCGCTGCGGGTGCTCTCGTTCGCGCTCGGCGGCTGGCTGCCGCTGGTGGCGCTGCTGCTCGCCGGGCCGTGGCTGGTGGCCCGGGGGCTCACCGCCGGCGCGGTGATGGGCGGGCTGACGTACGTGCTGTTCGGGTTGCAGCCGGCGCTGCGCACGCTGCACGGCGGGCTGGGCGGCGCCGGGCTGCGCCTGGTGGTGACGCTCGGCCGGATCCTGGACGCCACCGCGCCACCGGCCGAGCCCGGGCGGGACGCCACCGGCACCGGTGGGTACGACCTGGCGCTGCGCGGCGTGACGTTCGCCTACGGCCCGCACGCCGAACCGGTGCTGCGCGACCTGGACCTGACGGTGCCGCCCGGCGACCACCTGGCGATCGTGGGGCCGAGCGGCATCGGCAAGTCGACGCTCGCCGCGCTGCTCTGCGGGCTGCTGGCGCCGGACGCGGGCTCGGTGCTGCTGGGCGGGGTGCCGGCGTCCCGGCTACCGGCCGGGGACCTGGCCGCCACCCGGGTGCTGATCCCCCAGGAGGCGTACGTGTTCGCCGGGCCGGTCTGGGACAACCTGGTGTACCTGCGGCCGGACGCCGGCATCGAGGACGTGGAACGCGCGGTGGACGCGGTGGGCGTCGGCGAGCTGGTCGCCCGGCTCGGCGGCCTCGGGGGCGAGCTGCGCCCCGGCGGGCTGTCCGCCGGGGAACGGCAGCTGCTGGCGCTGACCAGGGCCTACCTGAGCCCGGCGCCGCTGGTGATCCTGGACGAGGCGACGTGCCACCTCGGCCCGGCCGCCGAGCGCCGCGCCGAGGAGGCGTTCGCCGCACGCGGCGGCACCCTGGTGGTGATCGCGCACCGGATCAGCTCGGCCGAGCGGGCCCGGCGGGTGCTGGTGCTCGACGGCGGCGGCGCCGAACTCGGCTCGCCGGGCACCCTCGCGGACAGCTCGCCGCTGTACCGGGAGCTGCTCGCCCACTGGCGTGGCGCCCCGGCTCAGATCCAGCCGGCGTCCTGAGCGATCCGGATGGCCTCGATCCTGGTGCGCGCGCCGGTCTTGTTGAGCACCCGCGACAGGTAGTTGCGCACGGTCCCGGTGCTGAGGCACAGGTTCGCGGCGATCTCCTTGGCGGTGGCGCCGCGCCGGGCCAGCAGCAGCACCTGGCACTCCCGGTCGGTGAGCGTGCTCTCCACGGAGTTCAGCGCGGCCATGGCCAGCGTCACGTCGAGCACCGGCTCGCCCCGCACCAGCCGGCGCACACCGTCCACCAGGTCGGCGGGCGCCGCGTCGGTGCCGATCAGCCCCACCCGCGGCACCAGCCTGGCCAGCGACCGCCCGACGCCGGCCCCGGACCGGCGGTCCAGCACGGTGAGCACCCGGATGCCGGGCAGGACGCGGCACAGGGTGCCGCACAGCTCCCGGACCGCGACGCCCCCGCCGAGCTGGAGGTCCAGCACCGCCACGTGCGGGCGCTCCCGCAACGCGGCCGGCACGACCTGCTCGCCCTGGGCGAGCTCGGCCACCACCTCCATGTCGTGCTCCCGGGACAGCACGGCGGCGAGCGCACCGCGATGGAGCGCGCTCCGGCATGCGAGCAGAACTCGAATCACCAGACCCCCGAGTCGTACGACGAACATCCGACGAAGCCCCGCCACGGTATGGACCGGGGGTTCGGGATCGCTTCAGGTTGTCTTACGGGATTCCGATGGACCTTCGGCACTGGGCACAGAAGCCGAGGTCAGGGCGCCGGGGAACGTCCATGACGAGTTGACGACGGCGCGCAGCAGGACGGTCGTACGTCGGCATGACCCCGTGCCGGGGGCGGCCGGCGGGCGGGGACGAGGGAGCCCGGTTCGCGCGGTCAACGACGGCGGCGCCCGCGCAGCCGACCGTCGACGTGGAACGGCTGCGGCACGATCCCGAAGTCGGACATCGCACGGACGTACAGGTCGTAGCGGCGGCGGGCCTCGCCGTGCCGCCCGGCGCCCACCAGCAGGCCCACCAGGTCCAGGTGCGCCGGCTCGTCGTAGGCGTCCTTCTCCAGCAGCCGCAGCGTGTACCGCACCTGCTCGTCCACGGCGCCGGACCGGCGCAGCCGCTGCACCAGGGCGCGCAGCAGCGCGATGTGGGTGGCCCGCACCTCCTCGGCCGGGGCGGCGGCCCACGGCTCGTACGGGTCGTCCTCCATGAACTCGCCGGTGTGCGCCACCTCGGCGGCGGTGAGCCGGATCAGCGCGTCCGGCCGGTCGTGGCGGTGCGCCTCCAGCGCCGCGGCGGCCTGCTCCAGGAACCGCTCGACGTCGACCTCGACGAGCGCGTGGTCCAGCCAGACGCCGGAGCCGTCGGTCACCAGCGGCCCGGCGTCCGGCGGCCCGCCGCCGGACTGCAGCACGTCGCGCACCGCGGACAGCTGCACCGAGAGCCGGTTGCCCAGCCGGGCCGGGTCGGCCTCCGGCCAGAGCAGCTCCATGAGCTGCTCGCGCGGCACCGGGCGGCGGCGCGCCACCACGATCTTCAGCAGCTGCCGTGCCTTGCGCGACTGCCAGGCGGTCCGCGGCACCGGCACGCCGTCACGGATGACCTGGAAGACCCCCAGCGCGCGGATGGCCACGGCGGGCGTGGTGTCGGCGATGACGGCGAGCGCGCCGGCCGGGCGTGGGGCGGCCAGCTCGACCTCCAGCGCACGCAGGGTCTCCAGGGCATGCGCGACGCCGCGGTCCGGCCCGGCACCGAGGCGGGTGGCGACCAGCCGGGCGATGGCCTCGGCGACCCGGCAGCCGGCCCCCTGCCAGATGTCGATCGCCTCGGCGAGCGCGCGGTCCCGGTACGCCACCTCGGTCGTGCACAGCGCGCCGAGCAGCAGCGCCTCGGCGAGACCCAGCTCGTCGCCGCGGCACCGGGAGACGGCCGCCGCCGAGGACGCGTCGATCTCGCCGGACACCCGGTCGCCGGCGGTGGCGGCCACCCAGCCGCGGGCCAGCAGC
>DASWTI010000660.1:0-37635 GCA_036402215.1 Pseudonocardiaceae bacterium | reverse complement strand
GGTGCCGCAGGCGTCGGCGGCCCGCGGCAGGTCCAGCCGGGCCAGCACGGTGGCGATCTCGTAGCCGTGCAGCCGCACCCGCAGCTCACCGCCGCTGGACGAGCCGGGCGCCAGCTCGCCGCGCGGCCGCTCCAGCAGGTCCGCCGCCACCGCCTCGGTGAGCGTGCCGAGCTGCGTGCTGAGCACCGCCCTGGCCGGCGTGCCACGGGCCTCCACCAGGCGCAGCGTCACGGCGTCGCCCGGGTCCACCGGCCGGCTGCTGCCCGCGGCGAGCGGGTTGCCCGCCGCCTTGAGCGCCCCCAGCTGCACCGCGCCGGCCGGCTCGACGCGCAGCAGCGAGCCGCTGGCCGGCAGCGGCCGCTCCACCGCGGCGGGCGGCTCGCCGGGCAGCACGGCGGTGAGCGGGTGCGAGAAGTCGGCGGAGCGCGTGGCCGTGCCGCTCTGCCGCCAGTCGCCCACGCCGGAGACCAGCGCGTACTCGAACGTGTGGGTCCAGTGCTGGAGCTGGAAGTTCGAGCCGTCCGGGGCGGTGCGCCGCGGCGGGTCGATCCAGACCCCGGACGGCCAGCCGGTGCACGAGCGCATCAGCCCGGCGTGCAAGGTGCCCTCGGAGTCCACCGCGAAGCTCGGCACGCCCCGGTTCAGCAGCGCGATCGTCCGGCTCTCGAACGGTTCGATGTCGGTGGACGGCTGCTGCTGCACGGTGATCTCCGCGTCCAGCAGGTCCTCGGCCACCGAGGCCACCGCGGCGCCCAGCCCGGGGGCGTCGTGCCCGGCGATGACCAGCACCGGCAGCGCCCGCGGGTAGCGCAGGTCGGCGCTCGGCACCCACTCCACGGCGAGCGGCGCCGCGGCCGGCACCCAGACCCGGGCCCGGCCGGTCGCGTGCAGCTGCCGGTTCAGCTCCGTCGTGTAGGCCGGGTCGGCGTCGGCGAGCAGCTTGGCGGTGAACGCGTTCTGCCGCGGGCCCCCGAGCGCGATCCGCACGTCCGGCAGGTTCGAGTCGATCGCCAGGTGGCCGTAGCGCGGCCGGTCCGGCGT
This sequence comes from Pseudonocardiaceae bacterium, assembly GCA_036402215.1. Taxonomy (GTDB): domain Bacteria; phylum Actinomycetota; class Actinomycetes; order Mycobacteriales; family Pseudonocardiaceae; genus DASXTS01. The sequence goes on along the minus strand of DASWTI010000660.1, from coordinate 36,594 downwards.
GGTGCAGGTGGCCGTCACCCCGGCCCGGCCGAGGGCCACCAGCAGGTTGCGGGCCAGCGGCGCCGAGGCCGCCTCCGACGGCGACACCACCTCGGCGACGCCGATGGCCCGGACCGCGCCGCCCACCCGCACGCGCGCCGTGGACGACAGGCCGAACCAGGTGTACGCGGGGTTCTCCAGCGTCCACGGGTGATCCTTGACGTCCACCGAGCGGCCGTCCCTGGCGTCCGGGTCGTACAGCAGGCCGAAGCCGCGGCCGACCACGGCGTCGCCCACCTCGCTCACCGGCAGCGCGCCGCGCACCGGGCACGGCCAGCGCAGCCGCACCAGCCGGTCGGCGCCCTCGAAGCCGTCGATCGTGGTGGCGCAGTCCACCCGCGGCACGCCGTTCCACAGCGTGATGACCTGCGTGTAGCGCAGCTCCGGGAGGGCGCCGCGCACCACGATGCGCTGGCCGAGCGCGCACTCGTAGGCCAGCACCGACTCCGCCCTGGTGTTCGCCGAGCCGGTCACCGGGCCCTTGGGCAACAGGTGCCACGGGCCCTCGCCGAACGTCGGGTGCTGCGGGTACTCCTCGTACACCGCCAGCTCGTTGCCCACCCGGCCGTCGGCGATCAGCTCGCGCCAGGTCGCCACCTCCACCAGCGACGACACCCCGCCGCCGCGGCCGCGGTCCACCCGCAGCCGGTACACGCCGTTGGTGATCTCGGCGCCGTCCAGGTCCCGCCAGCCCTGCCCGCCGCCGTTGCCGCCGCCGTTGCCCTGGCCGCCGGTGGCCGCGGGGCCGGTCAGCAGCAGGTAGCGGCGCCAGCCGAGCGAGGGCACGCTCTTCGCGATCCAGGTGACGGCCGAGCCGCCGTGCTCCACCAGCACGGGCACCTCGGCGCCGCGCTCGTCCAGCACCCGCACGGCGCCCGCCGCGGGCTCGGCGAGCCGCGCGGTGACCACGTCGGTGCGCACGTGCGTGAGCGGGTTCCACACCACCACGGGCCGGCCGTCCGCCGCCGGCCGCTCCACCACGGAGGAGAGCAGCGCGAGCGAGTTGTCCCGCGCCGCGCGACCCAGCTCCCAGGCGTCGCGCCAGGTGGTGAGCAGGTCCAGGTACACCTGGTCGGACTCGGAGCCGGTGATCGCGTCGTGGTGCGCGCCGAAGGCGAGCTGCACCCACGCCTTGGCGAGCGCCGCCTGCGGGTACGTGGCGCCGGTGAGCAGCCCGGCGAACACCGCGAACCGCTCCGCGTCGAGCACCGCGTCCTCGGCGGCCCGGTTGGCCTGCTTGGTGTCGATGAACGACACGTCCTTGCCGGTGTACACCGGGTTCATGTCCCTGGTCTGCGGCGAGGGCTGCGCGCCGTGGCCGGCCAGCTCGCCGCGCACCGCGGCGAAGAACTCACGGGGCAGCGCGCAGATGAACTTCGGCCACGTGTAGCGGGCGTTCCAGTCGCGGTGGATCTGCGTGACCCACTTGTTGGGTGGCGTGTAGTCGGTGCCCACCGGCAGCAGCACGTTGCGGGTCAGCGAGACCTTCTTGAGCCCCACGAAGAGCTGGTACGTGGCCTCCTCGGCCTCGGCGAGGGTCGGCGAGGAGTCCATCCACCAGCCGGCCGAGTAGTGCGCCGGCATGTAGTGCGTGAGCAGGCCGCGGCCGGACGGCGAGATCCACTCGAACTCGCTGCGGAACTGCATGCGCTCCGGGTCGCCCTGCACGCCGTCCAGCACCTGCATCGGGCCCCACTGGTGGTGCGGTCCGCGCGCCCACGAGCTGGACGTGAGCCCCGCGTCCGCCGCCATCCCCGGGAACGCCGGGTCGTGCCCGAACGCGTCGAGCTGCCAGGCCGTCGCCGGGTCACCACCGAGCACGTCGCGCTGGAACCCGATGCCGTGCACCAGGTTGCGGATGGTGGTCTCCGGGCTGGTCAGGTTGGTGTTCGGCTCGTTGTAGGAGCCGCCCATGATCTCCACGCGGCCCTCGGCGAGCAGCTTCCGCAGCTCGGCGCGGTCCTCGGGGTGCACGTCCCAGTACGGCTTGAGGTAGTCGACCTCCGCGAGCACGAACTTGTACTCCGGCTCGCGCCGCGCCAGCTCCAGGTGCGCCTTCACCAGGTCGAACGAGTGCGTCTGGCGGGCCGGCCCCGGCGGCGCCTGCCACGTGCTCGTGTACGCCGCCTGCGTGGTCCACCACACCGGGTCGTAGTGGAAGTGACTGATCATGAACATCGTCCACCCGGGCTCGCCCACGGTGAACGTGAACTCCTCGGTGACCTTCCCGGCGGTGACGGTGGCCTTTCGCTGCTGCCCCACCACGGGGCGGCGCACGACCACCGGGACCTCCAGCACCCCCTCCCCGGCCTGCGGCGTCGCCAACGGTGGCCGCGGGGTGTCAAGGTCCTCCCCGTCCACCCGCACCGGCACCGGCTCGTCGCCGCCCGTGTACCGGACCCTGACCACCTGCAACGGCGCGTCGGTCGGTCCCACGAACAGGTCCGTGGACTCCGCCGAGATCACCTGGAGAGATCGTCCGAACAGCACGCGGTCGACCTTACGGCGTGATCCGCTCGAGCTGTGCGGTCACGTCCTCCGCTTCCGCCCGCAGCGCCGCGGCCCGCTCCTCGTTACCCCGCAACGCCTCCAGCTCAGCCAACCGCCGGAGCGTGTACCGGAGGTCGCGGAGGGCGTCTGGTGTGCCGAGTTGTTCGGCGAGGCGGCGTCGGATGGTGAGTGCTTCGGTGTGGCCGGCAGTGGCGGTGTCGAGGTTGCCGCGTTGCTGTTCGAGGTCGGCGACGCGTCCGAGGCTGATGGAGAGGTCGCGGAGGGCCAGAGGCGTGCCGAGTTGTTCGGCGAGGCGGCGTCGGATGGTGAGTGCTTCGGTGTGACCGGCAGTGGCGGTGTCGAGGTTGCCGCGTTCCTGCTCCAGCTCGGCGAACCGTTCCAGGCTGGTGGCGAGGTTGCTGAGGGCGTCTGGTGTGCCGAGTTGTTCGGCGAGGCGGCGGTCGATGGTGAGTGCTTCGGTGTGACCGGCAGTGGCGGTGTCGAGGTTGCCGCGTTCTTGTTCGAGGTCGGCGAACTTGGTGATGCTGTAGGCGAGGTTGCTGAGGGCCTCTGGTGTGCCGAGCTGTTCGGCGAGGCGGCGGTTGATGGTGAGTGCTTCGGTGTGGCCGGTGGTGGCGGTGTCGAGGTTGCCGCGTTCTTGTTCGAGATCGGCGAGAGCGGTGAGGCTGACGGCTAGGTCGCGGAGGGCGTCGGCGTCGCCCGGCCGTGAGGTGCGGCCGCGCTTCAGCTCGACCGACTCGGCGGCGTGAGCAGCAGCTTCGTCAAGATCGCTCACGTCGCGGGCCAGTTCCGCGGCCGTGTCCAGCAGCCGGATGCGGGTGGGCTCGGCGATACCGGGCAGCGACAGGGCCCGGCGGACCAGGTCGAGGGCCGCCGCGCCGTCGCCGTTGAGCTGGTGGCCGTCGGCCTGGGCGAGGAGGAGTACGGCGGCGAGCTGGGTGGCGTCGCGGGCGAGGGCGTCGCCGATGGTGGTGGTGGTGCGGGTGCGGTGTCGGCCGGCCAGTTCGTCGCGGGGTAGCTCCAGCAGCCGGTTGGCCTCGTCCACCAGGTCGTCGTCGGCCTCGCCGAGATCCAGCGCGGACACGTCGACCCGCACCGGCTGGTCCGCTCGGGGGCCGTCCCTGCGGAGGGCGGGTCGAGCCTCGGTGGGTAGCTCGACCAGGAGATCGAGGATCGACCACAGGTCCGTGGCCTCCCGCTGCGCGATGGGCTTCACACCCGGCGGGGCGATCAGCACGATGCCGCCGACGGCGCGCCGGAACACGTCGCGGCGATGGTTCAGCAGGTAGAGCAGGGACCGCCAGCCGGCCTCCCACTCCGGTGTGACAGCGAGCCTCGGCAGCACCACGGTGCAGCCCGGCGGGGGAGCCGCGGCCTCCTCGAACGTCTCCACCAGGCCGGCCAGCGCCTCGGGGTCCCCTGGCCGGAGCACCACGCAGCGCTCGGCGCGCAGCCGCCGGTTCGCGGTGATCCGCTCCACCAGCGTGTCGGCGGCCCGGGTGTCCTCGGTCAGCACGACGGCCAGCCAGAACCTGTCGGCCCGGTTGAGGTGCCGGCGGAGCCTGGCCCAGCCCTGCTCGCCCGCCGCCGACAGGAAGTGCGGGTCCCGCTCGCTCATCTGCCGAGGTGGTCGGCCAGCAGCGGGTGCACGTCGAACCAGAAGTCGCCGTTGCGGTAGCCGAGCACCAGGCGGCGGTTCAGCAGCTCGGCCACCGGCTCCCAGCACTCCGGGGTGTCCAGCGGCAGGTTGTGCGTGGTGGCGACCTTGCGCAGCCGTTGGCGCTCGTCCTCCGCGAGCGGCAGCAGGCTGTTGCGCATCTCGCGGATGGCGGAGTCGATGGTCTCGTCGTCCACCGGGAGCGTCTCGGCCTGGGTGATGACCTCCATGGCGAGCTGCAGCAGCATTCGCAGGTTGCCGCCGGAGGCGCGGACCACCTTGGCCACGGCGGCGTCGTCGGCCAGGATGCGGTCCAGCTTTCCGTCGGGCACCCGCTTCGCCAGTACCGCCCGCAGCGCATCGATGCCCGGCTGGTGCGGCTCGCCTTCGGGGTCGGCGACCTTGACGTTGGTGACCTTGCGAACCACGCCGGCGTCGCTGATCGGCACCAGGCTGGGCAGCGTGAACACCGTGCGGCAGTTCGGCAGCTCCAGCTTCGCCCGGTCCACGTCGAACAGCGTCACCAGGGCGCGGCGGACGTCCTGGAAGGTGCCCGCGTCGTCGGCGCGGTTGTGGTCGAGCGAGTCCACGATGAGCACCAGGCCGAGCCACTCGCCGCGGTTCTCCGCGGTCCACCGCTTCCTCATCTGCTCGACCATCTCGGCGATGATCGCGTGAGCCTGGTCGACCAAGGCCCCGGTGTCCAGGAAGTCGCGCAGCTGAGCGATGAAGCCCGGGTTGTTCCGCAGCTCGGTGCGCAGGCCGACCTTGGCCTCGACTATCGGGGCCTTGACGCCGACCTCCGCCGAGGGGAACACGCGGGTTCGGCTCATCCACTCCCGGAGCCGGCGCCAGCCGTAGGAGTCGACGCCGTCCGACTTCTCGATCCAGTCCCGGCCCACGGCCTCGTCGGAGATGGCGCCGACCAGGAAGAAGAGCAGTTCGCTCACGTCCAGCGGCCGCCGGAGGTTGAGGTAGTCCTCCGCGTCGAGCATCAGCACCGCGTAGCCGTCGCGCTCCATGTCCTGCTTGAAGCGCATCAGGTGGCTCGACTTGCCGGAGCCCCGGAGTCCCGTGAGGTAGAAGGCGCTGCCGGCCGTGCTGCGGCGGACCCGCCGGGCGAGCATCGGCACCGGGTCCTGGCCGAGCACGTCACCCGGTAGCTCCTCCAGGTGGACGTAGAACGGGGACCCCGGTCCGATGGCCATCTTGTCCAGGTTGCGGTGCACCTCGGTGAGGAACTTCTCGTCCTCGCTGTTCATGGCCGCAGCCTAGGGCGTCAGTCCAGCTCGGTTTCGACCTGTTCGCGGAGGGTGGCGAGGTCGACGCCGGCGTCGGTCATGACCTTGGCGGCCAGGCCGCCGCCCTGGCGCAGGACGCCGAGCAGGATGTGGCCGTCGTTGATCTCGCGGTCCTTGAGGCGGATGGCCTCGCGCAGCGAGAGTTCGAGCACCTTCTTGGCGCGCGGGGTGAACGGGATGTGGCCGGGCAGCCGGCCGTGCCGCCGGCCGGAGAGGGCGCCGGGGCCGAAGGCCCGCTCGACCTTCTCGCGCACGGCCTCCAGGTCGATGCCGATCGCCCGCAGGGCGTCGGCGTCCAGGCCGTCGTCGTGGCCGCCGTGGCGGGCGACGGCGGTCTCGACGGTCTCGGGGCGCAGGCCGTTCATGCCGAGCACGCGCCGGACCAGGCCGTCCGGGCGCTCCAGCATGGACAGCAGCAGGTGCTCGGTGCCGATCTGGGCGTGGCCGAGCCGCCGTGCGACGGACTGGGCGCCGACGACGGTCTCGCGGGCGTCCTTGGTGAACCGTTCGAACATGTCTCCCTACCTCCCTCGGCCGAGCAGGCCGCGACCGCCGGCGTGCTTCTTGTGCGCCGCCTGACGGCTGACGCCGAGTTCCGTGGCGATGTCCTGCCAGGACCAGCCCAGCTCGCGGGCGTTCTGCACCTGGATGGTCTCCAGCCGTTCCACCAGGGTCCGCAGGGCGCGGACGGCACGCAGGCCGATCGCCGGGTCACGACTGCCGGCATCCGAGGCCAGCTGCGACGGATTGCTCATACCCGTCAACTTACGTTGACGGGCGGCAAGTGTCAACCTGTGTTGACGCCATCCCTGGTGGGTTCCGGATCGGGGTGGTGCTGCCGATGACCGCTGCGGACCGCCCCGATGCCGGCCAGCACCACCAGCGCGATGCCGGCCAGCTCGCCGGGGCCGGGGACCTGGATCAGCAGGGCGAGGCCGATCAGCAGCGCGGCCGCCGGCTCCACGCTCATCAGCGTCGAGAACGCCGACGAGGTGAGCCGGCGCAGCGCCATCATCTCCAGGGCGTACGGCAGCACCGGGAGCAGCAGCGCCACCACCGCGGAGCCCAGCAGCACCTCCACGCTCAGCGCCGGCATCGCCTCCGGGACGCCCAGCACCCCGGCGCAGATCGCGGCCACGGTGACCGCCAGCGCGAGCCCGTCCATGCCGGCGAACCGGTCGCCGACCCGTTGGGTGAGCACCACGTACAGGCCGAGCGCGGCGCCGGCACCCAGGGCGAACGCGACGCCGACCGGGTCCATCGAGGACGTCCAGGGCTGCGTGAGCAGCAGCACGCCGCCGCCGGCCGCGACCGGCCAGAGCACGTCGATCCGGCGGCGCAGCCCCACGACGGCGACCGTCAGCGGGCCGAGGTACTCCAGCGCGCTCGCCGTGCCGAGCGGGATCCGGGCGATGGCCTGGAAGTAGCAGATCGTCAGCGTGGCGCTCACCACGCCGAGGGCGAGCGCGCTGCCGAGGTCACCGGCGCTGTACCTGGTCAGCCTCGGCCGCGCCCAGATCAGCAGGAAGATCGCGCCCCAGGCCAGCCGCAGCCAGGCCGTGCCGGTCGGCCCGGCGGAGTCGAAGAGCCAGGTGGACACGGCGGCGCCGGTCTGCACGCTGATCATCGCGGTGACCGCGAGCGCGGCGGCGCCGTAGCGCTGCCGGGAACCCGTGGCCGTGCTCATCCGGCGTCCCGCATCGGTGGGTGGACCCTCTCTCAGGCGTTCTCGGTGAGCACGTACGAGTAGTCGGCGATCGTAGTACGGATCGCCGACTCAACGGCATCGGCGTCGGCGCCCCGGTAACGGAACCTGCCGAGAATCGTCTCGTATCCGCCGTTTCCGTCGAATACGTGGCCCACCGGTGGAAGCACCTCGTCGTAGAGGTGAGGTATCCGGCCCAGCATCGGCGTCCTGGAGCGCAGCGTGTGGCCGACGGGTTCCGGCAGCATGAGGAATCCGGCGTGTTCGGCCGGCGGTGCGGCCGGCAACGTCCGCGGGCGCATTCCGAGCTCGATCCGGATCCAGTCACCGATCAGGTCGACCCCGTAGACGTCGCGCGAGACGAACGGAATCTCGCCGCCGCCGACCCGGGCTCCCACCTCGAGAAACGTGAGCCCCGTCGCGGCCTCGATGATCTCGATGTGGAAGGCCCCGCTGTCCAGGCCGAGGGCCGACAGGCACCGGAAGGCGAAGTCCGACACCCGGTCGGCCTCCGGCCCGGTGCGCACCACCGAGCCGAGGGGCCGGCCTATCGAGAACTGGTAGCAGTTGTTGATGTACCGCGAGGTCGTGAAGAACAACGGCACGCCGTCGGACATCAGCCCGTCGACGTGCCAGATCGGACCGGGAACGTATTCCTCGACGTCGTGCCCGGCCAGGTCGACGTCGGCGAGCAACTCGGCGGGATCGGTGTCCGGCTGGATGACGAAACAACCGGTGGACGCCGCACCGGAACGCGGTTTCACGACGACGGGGCCGGGGTGCGCGCGGCGGAACGCGACGATCTGGCCGACCGAGTCGGCCGCGTCGAACTCAGGTATCGGCAGGTCGGTCCGGCGCAGCCGACGCTTCATCTCGACCTTGTCGCGGAACACCAGGGTGTCGGCGATTCCCCGGCCCGGGACATTGAGGCTCTCGCGCACCTCGGCGCCCGTCAGCAGATTGAACTCAGACAGCGCGAGCACCATGTCGAACTTGCCCTCGGCGTCCTGGCAGAGGGTGGCCGCGGCGAGTACGGCGTCCAGGTCATCGGGATTCTCGACGACCTCGACGTGACGGGTGGCGGCCGGAATCCGGGAAACGTGGGTGGGGATGGTCACGTAGCTGACGTTGTGCTCGTCGTGGTCGATGTAGTGCCCGTAGTCCGCGAAGTCGTCGTCCCAGCGGTTCAGGATCAGCAGCTGCATCAACTCGTCCTCTCGATCGCGGCGGAAACCAGCCTCGCCGCCTCCGCCGACACCTCGGACAGTGCCGTCCGGTCGGCCGCGGCCAGCACGACGTGACCGAAGCGCTGACGGAAGTCGGTCGCCGGGACCAGGCGTTCTCCTGGCGAGCAGCTCAGCTCCATCTCCAGGCAGCCGGGCAGCTCGCCCAGCGCCCGGCGCAGCCCGGCGGGATCGGTGATCCGCCCCGGCCGGGGCACCGTGAAGAAGCGGGACGCGGCGACCCCGGCGATCGGCCGGGCGGGTGACGGGAGCTCCAGCCCGGCGAGGCAACTGATCATCACCGCCGGCAGGTGGCAGCCGGTCACCGCGGAGACCAGGCGATGGATGCGGTCGCCGCCGAGCCGCGCGGCGACCTCGAGCACCACAGGTCCCCTGCCGGTGAGACGGGCCTCCAGGTGGAACACGCCACGAACCAGGGCGAGGGCCTTGACCGCGGCGTGTGCGACGGCCTCCAGGTCCCGGCGATCCGCCTCGGCGACGTCCGCCTGGACCACGTGGCCGACCTCGACGAAGTGGGGCTCCGGGCCGAGGCTCTTCTCGGTGACGGCGACGACCGTCGCGCTCGACTCGGTGACGTAACCCTCGACGCTGTACTCGGGCCCGACCACGTACGACTCGACGAGCAGCCGCTCGCCGACCAGCCGGCCCATGTCGTTCAGCGGCCCGGCCCGGGCGGCGTCCAGGTACGCGCGCAGGCCGTCCAGGTCGTCGACCCGGCGCACCCACACGCTCCCGCACCCGTTGACCGGCTTGACCACGGCTGGAAAGCCGACCGTCCCGGCGATGCGGAGCAGGTCGGCGTCGGTGGCCGTGGACACCTGCAGCGGCACGGCGGAGGCCACCAGGATTCCCGAGTCGGAGAGGACGCGGTTCATCCGCTCCTTGTCGCTCAGGTCGTCCGCCGACTCCGGCCCGGCGGTGGGCAGCCCCGTTGCGGCGGCGACCTCGGCCGCAACGGGGACCGCGTACTCGAATCCGGGCACGATCGCCGCCACCTCGACCCGCCGCTCCAGCTCGGCCACCGCCGCGGCGACGGCCCGGACCGACAGGGTGTCCACCATCGTGTGAGCCGCCCGGCCGCCGCCGACCGCGGCCCGGATCACCTCCGGCAGCGCGTCGATCGGCCGCCGGTCGAAGACGTGCGGGAACAGGCCGAGCTCCGCCGCGGTGGCGACGAGGTCGATTCCCGATGACTCCGGTTCGAGGATGAGAATGGATCGAGACACCGCTCGGCACTCCCGTTGGTCGATGTCCGACCCCGATGGCGGACCTCCCGTGAGGATCAGGAGTCGGTGCCGACCGTTTCGTTGTGCAGCTGGGTGAAGTACTGACCGACCAGGTCGACGAAGTTCACCAGGTGTCGCTCGACGTCGGCGTACGTTCCCCAGCCTTCGATGGCGCGCTCCACCGTGGACCACATCAGGTCGTCGTGGTCGTGCGACTCGTCGTAGGCGATGTGCGCGTGCGAGCCCTTGACCATGTCCTCGCCGAACACCTCGGCGGCGTGCTTGGTGATGACCGGGTTGTACTGGTCCGAGTACCACTCGACGAACCAGTTCCAGACCGTCGTGGGCAGCGGGCCCTCGTTGTTGATCGAGAAGTACATGTAGCCGATGAGGTATTCGGTGGACGAGAACGGGCGCATCGCGTCGACGTCGTCCTTGCTGAGTCCGAAGCGCGCGATGTCCCGGAGGAACATGCCCTCGTGGTTGTTCTCCTCGGACAGGTATCGGGCCAGCGTGGCGGCCAGGCGATGGTCCTTGTAGCCGACCTTGTACAGGCCGTAGGCGTCCACCTCGTTGTTCAGCCGGATACGGAGTACGGTTTCTACCAGGTGCCGCAGGTAGTAGCCCTTCTCCACCCACTTGCCCTCGTGGAACTCGCGTGCCCTCGGGACCGTGGCGAAGAGCCGCTCCATTTCCTTTGCGGCCAGTGCCTCCAGGGATGCGCGTGACATCGAGATCCTTTCCAGGATTAGAATTGACGCGAGGGTGTTCGGCGCCCGACCCGATGATCGAGTGGCGTGGTCAGCAGAATGTAATAAGTATGTCCCCCGGCCGCCGGCTCGTCCTAATAATCGACCCTGTGCTCTGATTCGGACGTTACTCCAGAGTGAGCGCCAAGCGCCACGGTCGTGTCTGAGGTCGACCGGAACGGAGCAGTATGGAGCCCTTATTTACGGAGCGCGTACGCCGCGTTCACCTTGAAGGGCTAGCTCAGTGAAACTAGCTCACCGGATGGACGAAAACACGCCGCGCGGTCGATCGGTCCGTCACGAGACCGGCGGGTCGTGCCGGACGGGGTCGAGCACCCTGGCGAGGAAGGTGCGGGTGCGCTCCTGGGTGGGGTTGCCGATCACGTCGGCCGGCCGGCCGGACTCCACGATGACGCCGCCGTCCATGAACAGGACGCGGTCCGCCACCTCGCGGGCGAACTGCATCTCGTGGGTCACGACGATCATCGTCATGCCGTCGTCGGCCAGCCGGCGCATGACGCCGAGCACGTCGCCCACCAGCTCGGGGTCCAGCGCCGACGTGGGCTCGTCGAAGAGCATGACCTCGGGGTCCATGGAGAGCGCCCGGGCGATCGCCGCCCGCTGCTGCTGACCGCCGGAGAGCTGGCCGGGGTGCGCGTGCGCCTTGTCGGACATGCCGACCTTCTCCAGGTTCTCCCTGGCGATCCGCTCCGCCAGCTCCTTCCCGCGGCCGAGCACCTTGCGCTGGGCGATCGTCAGGTTGCCCAGCACGGTGTGGTTGGCGAACAGGTTGAAGCCCTGGAACACCATCCCGATCCGCCGCCGCGCGGCGTCGATGTCCACGTCGGGGTCGGTCAGCTCCACGCCGCCGACGAAGACCTGGCCGGCGGTCGGCTCCTCCAGCAGGTTCACGCAGCGCAGCAGCGTCGACTTGCCGGAGCCGGACGGGCCGATGACGCACACCACCTCGCCGGCGTCGACGGTGGCGGAGATGCCCTTGAGGACCTCCAGGGGCCCGAACGACTTGTGCAGGTCCCGGATCTCCACTGCGTGCGTCACGGCTTGCCTCCGATGCCCGCGCCGTAGCGCTTCTCCAGCCGGTTGGACAGCAACGACAGCGGGATGGTGATGATCAGGTAGCACAGGCCGGCGACCAGCACCGGCGTCATGCTCCGGGACTGGTTGAGCGCCTGCCGGCCGAACTGGGTGAGCTCCTGCTGGGCCACCGTGGACCCGAGGAACAGCGCCAGCGACGAGTCCTTGGTGAGCAGGATCAGGTCGTTGGTCAGCGGCGGCAGCACGATCTTGAAGGCCTGCGGGATGACGATCCAGATCATGGTCCTGGCCGGTGACATGCCGAGGGACCGGGCCGCCTCGACCTGGCCGCGCGGCACCGCCATGATGCCCGCCCGGATGACCTCACCCATGTACGCGGCGCTCACGAGGCCCAGGGCCACCATGAGCGCCACGTACCGGTTGATCTGGGTGCCCGCGAAGGCCAGCGGGACGCCCGTGCCGACGGCGAGAATCACCAGCAGCGCGGGCAGCCCACGGAAGAACTCGATGTAGATCCGGCCGATCCAGCGGTAGAGCCCCACGCCGGACAGCCGCATCAGCGCGATGACCAGGCCGAGCCCCAGGCCGAAGACGAAGCCGAGCGCCGTGTAGATCACCGTGTTCTTCAGGCCGACGGTGATGACCTCGGGGAACTGGTCCCTGGCCACTTCGAGGTCGAAGAACGCCTGCTGGATCTTCGTCCAGTTCGCGGTGAACGCCAGCACCACCACGACCAGCACGAAGATGCCGTACTGGATCGCGCGGATCACACGGATCCGTTGACGCCTGGTCATGGCCATGTCCGGCTCCGGCTCTCTCTGCTGACTCAGTTACCGGGCTTGGTGCCGAACCACTTCTCGTAGATGCGGTCGTACTCGCCGCTGCTCTTCGCCTCGGCCAGGACCTCGTTGAGCTTGGTCAGCAGCGCGGTGTTGCCCTTCTTCACGCCGATGCCGTACTGCTCACCGGTGTCGAACTCGGCGCTCACCTCGAAGTCGGTCTTGTCCTTGACCCAGTCGTAGAGCACACCGTTGTCGTTGATGCCGGCGTCGGCCTGGCCGGTCTCGACGGCCGCGAGCAGCAGGCCCAGGTCCTCGAAGATGATGATCTCCGCGCCCGGGGCGTTCTGCTCGGCGTAGGTCTGGCCGGTGGTGCGGTTCTGCACGGCGAGCTTCTTGCCGGCCAGCTTGTCGATGCTGTCCAGCCCCGAGCCCTTCTTCGTCACCAGCGCCTGGGTGGCGTCGAAGTACGGGTCCGAGAAGTCGATGTTCTGCTTGCGCTCGTCGGTGATGGTCATGCCGGCCGCGGCCAGGTCGCACTTGCCGGCCTCGAAGTCGGCGCCGGACTGGATGCCGTCGAACGGCGTGTCCACCACGGCCTGCTCGACGCCCAGCTCCTTGGCCAGCAGGTCGACCAGGTCGACGTCGAAGCCGACGACCTTGCCGTTCTCCTCGAACTCGAACGGGTCGTACGGCAGGCCCGTGCAGTTGGTGAGCTTGCCCTCCTGCACCAGCTGGATACCGGTGTCGCCGGCGCCGGCGCCGTTGTCGGTGGTGGCTCCGTCGTCGCCGCAGCCCGCCGCCACCAGCGCGGCGACGGCGAGCAGCCCGGCTACACGGGCGACGGGCTTCCGGGATCGGTCGATCACGGTCCCTCCTCGGGGCGCATCATCTTCGTTCAGGTGTCCGGCATCCTGCCAGCACGGGTACTGGGACGCCCCCCGCCCACCGTTACGGCTGGGTCACGAGTGCCCGGTCACTCTCCGTTGAACCGCGGCGGGCGGCGCTCCAGGAACGCCTGGACGGCCTCGCCGAGGTCCCGGCTGGGCAGGAACGCGGCGTTCCAGGCGGCCACGTAGCGCAGCCCCTCGTCCACCCGCTGCCGGGTGTTGACCTCCAGCACGTCCTTGACGCCCTGCACCACGAGCGGCGGGTTCGCGGCGATCCGGGCGGCCAGCTCGTCGGCCGCGGCGAGCAGCGCGTCGCGGTCGGCGTACACGTCGTTGACCAGCCCGATCCGCAGCGCGCGGTCGGCGTCCACGTCGGCCCCGGTGTACGCGAGCTCCCGCAGGTGGCCCTCGGGCACGATGCCGGCCAGCCGTTGCAGGCTGCCCAGGTCGGCCACGATGGCCACCCGCACCTCGCGCACGCTGAACCGGGCGTCCGCCGCGGCCAGCCGGATGTCCGCCGCGGCGGCCACGTCCACGCCGCCGCCGATGCACCAGCCGGCCACCGCGGCGATCACCGGCTTGCGGCAGGCCGCGACGGCGTTCACCGCGGCCTGCAACCGGCGCACCTCGCGCAGGAACCCGGTGCGCGCCGCGGCCTGCGGGCCGCCGCCCTCGCCGAGCATCGGCGCCCAGGAGCCCATCATCGCCGGCAGGTCCAGGCCGTAGCTGAAGTGCGCGCCGCTGCCGGTGAGCACCACGGCGCGCACCTCGGGGTCGGCGTCCAGCGCGCCGAACACCTCGGGCAGCTCGCGCCAGAAGTCCGGCCCCATGGCGTTGCCCTTGCCGGGCCCCAGCATGGTCACCCGCGCCACGTGGTCCTTGACCTCGACCGCCAGCGCGACGCCGCCCGTGGCGGTCACCGCGGCAGCTTCCCCGCCGCCAGCGAGGCCGGCGGGGTGAAGCGCTCGCCGTACGTCGCGGCCAGCTCCCTGGCCCGCGTCACGAAGCCCTCGACGCCGCCGGGGTAGCCGGCGATGTACTGGACGACGCCGCCGGTCCACGGCGGGAAGCCGATGCCCATGATCGAGCCGATGTTGGCGTCCGGCACGGAGCGCAGCACGCCCTCGTCGAAGCAGTTGATGGTGTCCAGCGCCTCGGCGAAGAGCATCCGCTCCTGCATGTCGCGCATCGGGATCTCGGTGCCCGGCTTGGTGAAGTGCTCCGCGAGCCCGGGCCACAGCCCGGCCCGCTTCCCCTCCACGTAGGAGTAGAAGCCGGCGCCGGACGACTTCCCCTTGCGGTCGAAGTCCTCGACCATGCGGTCGATCACCGCCTCGGCGGGGTGCGGCACCCACTCCTGGCCGGCGGCCTCGGCGGCGGCCCGGAACTCGCTGCGGATCTTGCGCGGCAGCGTGAGCGTCAGCTCGTCCATCAGCTGCAACGGCGGCGCCGGGTAGCCGGCCTGCGTGCCGGCCTGCTCGATGGAGGCCGGGGCGATGCCCTCGCCGACCATGGCGACCGCCTCGTCCAGGAACCGCCCGATGACCCGGCTGGTGAAGAAGCCGCGGCTGTCGTTGACCACGATGGGCGTCTTGCGGATCTGCTTGGCCACGTCGAACGCCCTGGCGAGCGCCGCGTCCGAGGTCTGCTCGCCGACCACGATCTCCAGCAGCGGCATCTTGTCCACCGGGGAGAAGAAGTGCAGGCCGATGAAGTCCTGCGGCCGCTTCACCCCGGTCGCGAGCTGGGTGATCGGCAGCGTCGAGGTGTTCGAGCCGAGCAGCGCGTCCGGCGCCACCAGGTCCTCGATCTCCTGGAACACCTGGTGCTTGAGCTGCGGGCTCTCGAACACCGCCTCGATCACCAGGTCGGCGCCGGCCACGTCCTCGGCCCGGTCCGTCGGGTGGATGCGGGCCAGCGTCTCGTCGGCCTTCTCGCGGGTGACCCGGCCGCGGGACACCGCCTTGTCGAACAGCGCGACGGAGTACGCCTTGCCCTTCTCGGCCGCCTCCAGCGAGACGTCCTTGAGCACGACCTCCATGCCGCCGCGGGCGCACACGTAGGCGATGCCGGCGCCCATCATCCCGGCGCCCAGCACGGCCACCTTGCGCGCCGTGTACCGCTCGTACCCGTCGGGCCGCGAGCCACCGGAGTTGATGTGCTGCAGGTCGAAGAAGAACGCCTTGGTCATGTTCTTCGACACCTGGCCGACGACGAGCTCCACGAAGTAGCGGGTCTCGATGCGCAGCGCGGTGTCCAGGTCCACCTGGGCGCCCTCGACGGCGGCGGCCAGGATGTTGCGCGGGGCCGGCATCGGCGCGCCCTTGAGCTGCTTGCGCAGGTTCGCCGGGAAGGCCGGCAGGTTCGCCGCGAACGCCGGGTGCGACGGGGTGCCGCCGGGGATCTTGAAGCCCTTGACGTCCCACGGCTGCTGCGCGTCCGGGTTGGCCCGGATCCACTCCTTGGCCCGGGCGATCAGCTCCTCGGGGGTGTCCACCACCTCGTGCACCAGGCCCACCTCCAGGGCCTTGCGCGGCTTGTTGCGCTGGCCCTGGAGCAGCACCTGCAGCAGCGCGTTCTGGATGCCGAGCAGCCGCACGGTGCGCACCACGCCGCCCCCGCCGGGCAGCAGGCCGAGGGTGACCTCGGGCAGCCCGATCTCGGAGCCCTTGGCGTCCAGCGCGATCCGGTGGTGGCAGGCCAGCGCGATCTCCAGGCCGCCGCCGAGCGCGGCGCCGTTGATCGCGGCGACCACCGGCCGGCCGAGCTGCTCCAGCCGGCGCAGCACGGTCTTCATGCCGTTGACCCGCTCGGTCAGCTCCGGCGCGTCGTCCGGGGTGGCCCGGCTCATCAGCCGCAGGTCGCCGCCGGCGAAGAAGGTCTTCTTCGCGGACGTGAGCACCACGCCGGTGATCGACTCCCGCTCGGCGTACAGCCGGTCGACGGTGGCCGCCATGGACGCCGCGTAGGTGTCGTTCATGGTGTTGGCCGACTGGTTCGGGTCGTCCATGGTGAGCGTGACGATGCCGTCCGCGTCGACGTCCCAGTGGATCATGTTCGTCATCGTTGTCTCGGCTCCGGGTGTCAGACGCGCTCGATGATGGTGGCCAGGCCCATGCCGCCGCCGATGCACAACGTCACCAGCGCGCGGCGCGCGTCGCGGCGCTCCAGCTCGTCGACCATGGTCCCGAGGATCATGGCGCCGGTGGCGCCCAGCGGGTGGCCCATGGCGATCGCGCCGCCGTTGACGTTGAGCTTCTCGGACGGGATGTTCAGGTCCTTCGCGTACTTGAGCACCACGGCGGCGAAGGCCTCGTTCAGCTCGAACAGGTCGATGTCGTCCACCGTGAGGCCGGCGGTGCGCAGCACCTTCTCGGTGGCCGGGCGTGGCCCGGTGAGCATGATCGTCGGGTCGGCGCCGCTGGTCGCGGTGGCCACGATCCGGGCCCGCGGCGTGAGGCCCAGGTCGCGCCCGACCCGCTCGTTGCCGACCAGCACCAGTGCCGCGCCGTCCACGATGCCGGACGAGTTGCCCGGGCCGTGCACGTGGTTGATCTTCTCGACCCAGTGGTACTTCTGCAGCGCCACGGCGTCGAAGCCGCCCATCTCGCCGATCACGTCGAACGACGTGGGCAGGCCACCGAGGCCCTCCAGCGTGGAGTCCGGCCGCATGTGCTCGTCGTGGTCCAGCACGACCACGCCGTTGCGGTCGCGCACCGGGATCACCGACTTGGCGAAGTAGCCGCCGGCCCACGCCTTGGCCGCGCGGTGCTGCGACTCCAGGGCGTAGGTGTCCACGTCCTCGCGGGAGAAGCCCTCGATGGTGGCGATCAGGTCGGCGCCGATGCCCTGCGGCACGAAGTACGTCTGGTAGTTGGTCTCCGGGTCCATCGCCCAGGCGCCGCCGTCGGAGCCCATCGGCACCCGCGACATGGACTCCACGCCGCCGGCCAGCACCAGCGAGTCCCAGCCGGCGCGCACCTTCTGCGCCGCGGTGTTCACGGCCTCCAGGCCGGAGGCGCAGAACCGGTTGAGCTGCACGCCGGCCACCGTGTCGGGCAGGCCGGCGGCGAGCGCGGCGGTCTTGGCGATGTCCATGCCCTGGTCGCCGATCGGCGTGACGACGCCGAGCACGATGTCGTCGATCAGCGCGGGGTCGAGGTCCGGGTGCCGGGCGCGCAGCTCGTCGATCAGCCCGACCACCAGCGAGACCGGCTTCACCCCGTGCAGGGAGCCGGTCTTCTTGCCGCGGCCCCGCGGCGTGCGGATCGCGTCGTAGACGTAGGCCTCGGTGCTCACGGTGGTTCCTCCTTGAAGCCGTCTCACAGGGAGCGGGCGACGAGTTCCTTCATGACCTCGTTCGCGCCGGCGTAGATCTTCTGCACGCGGGCGTCCGCGTACATCCTCGCGATGGGGTACTCGGACATGTAGCCGTAGCCGCCGAAGAGCTGCAGGCACCGGTCGATCACCGCGCACTGCTGCTCGGTGAGCCAGTACTTGGCCATGGCCGCCCCCGCGATGTCGAGCTCGCCCCGCAGGTGCCTGGCCACGCAGTCGTCGAGGAAGGTGCGCGCCACCCGGGTGAGCGTCGCGCAGTCGGCGAGCTCGAAGCGGGTGTTCTGCTGGCCGAAGAGCGGCTTGCCGAACGCCTGCCGCTCCTTGGTGTAGGCCACGGTGAGGTCCACCGCGGCCTCCATCGAGGCCACCGCGCCGACGGCGACGATGAGCCGTTCCTGGGGGAGCTGCGCCACCAGCTGGTAGAAGCCCTGGCCCTCGGCGTCGCCCAGCAGGTGCGCCCGCGGCACCCGCAGGCCGTCCAGGAACAGCTCGGCGGTGTCCTGGCTCTTCTGGCCGATCTTGTCCAGGATGCGGCCGCGGCGGAAGCCCGGGGTGTCGTCGCCGACCTCGGCGACCAGCAGCGAGACGCCCGCGGCGCCCTGCTCCGGGTCGGTCTTCACGGCCAGGATCAGCAGGTCGCACGTGTGGCCGTTGGTGATGAACGTCTTGGAGCCGGTGACCACGTACTCGCCGGTGGCCTCGTCCAGCACCGCGCGGGTGGTGATGCCCTGCAGGTCCGAGCCGGTGCCGGGCTCGGTCATGGCGATCGCGCCGATCCACTCCCCGGCGGCCAGCTTCGGCAGCCAGCGGCGGCGCTGCTCCTCGCCGGCGTAGGCCAGCACGTAGTGGGCGACGATCCCGTTGTGCACGCCCATGCCGCCGAGCGCGGCCTCGCCGCACCGGGCGCCCTCCTCGAAGAGCACCGCCTCGTGGGCGAAGGTGCCGCCCCCGCCGCCGTACTCCGGGGGGATCGACATGCACAGCAGGCCCAGCTCGCCGGCTCGCCGGTACAGGGCGCGGTCCGGGTGACCCTGGGCGGCGTACTTCTCGGCGTTGGGCAGCACCTCGCGGGCGCAGAACGTGCGCGCCAGCTCGCGCAGGGCGTCCAGCTCGCCCTCGCCGGCGCTGTCCATCCAGGGGGAACGCTGTGCCATGACCACCTTCCGCACCGTTGCGCCGCCCGGTTAATCCCGATTAACTTTGTGGACGTCCGCCCGGCGTGTCAAGGCCTTGTGCGACACGTCATCCGGCCCGGCTCACGGAGGTGCGCGTGGGGTACAGCGCGATCGAGTACGGCGTCGCCGACCACGTGGCCACCGTGACGCTGAACCGTCCCGAGGCCCGCAACGGCTACACCCCGACGATGGCCGACGAGCTGCGCGCGGCGCTCGGCGTGGCGGACGAGGACGAGGCGGTGCGGGCCGTCGTGCTCACCGGCGCGGGCCGCGACTTCTGCGTCGGCGCCGATCTCTCCGGCGGTGGGTTCTCGGGTCCGCCGCCGTCCCCGGAGGGCTGGTCCGAGCCGGCCGGGCGGTGTCCACCCGGATGTACGCCATGAACAAGCCGGTGATCGCCGCGCTCAACGGCGCCGCGGTGGGTGGCGGGCTCACCATCACGCTGGCCGCCGACTTCCGGCTGGCCGCAACGGACTCGCGGTTCGGGCTGGTGTTCGCCCGCCGCGGCATCACCGCCGAGGGCTGCTCGCACTGGCTGCTGCCGCGGCTCGTCGGCCAGGCCAGGGCCACGGACTGGATGCTCACCGGCCGGGTGTTCGGCGCCGAGGAGGGGTTGACCGCCGGGCTGCTGCACTCGGTGCACGAGCCGGACGCGCTGCTGCCCGCCGCGTACGAGCTGGCCCGGTCCATCGTGGCGAACTGCGCGCCGGTGGCCGTGGCGCTCACCCGCCGGCTGATGTTCGAGGCGCACACCATGACGCTCGACGAGGTGCACCGGCTGGAGTCGCGGCTGGTGCTGCACACGCTGCTCGCCCCGGACGCGCTGGAGGGCGTCACCTCGTTCCTGCAGCGCCGCCCGCCCCGGTTCACCGGATCGGTCACGACCGGTCTGCCGCCGTTCGTACCCTGGGCCTGATGCGCGCCACCACCCGCGGCCGGCGCCTGCGCAGCACGCCGCGTCCCCGCGACCGCCGCGACCAGCTCGCCGCCATCGCCGCGGACCTGTTCCGTCGCAACGGGTACCACAACGTCGGCGTCAACGACATCGCCGCCGCGGCCGGCATCACCGGGCCCGCGGTGTACCGGCACTTCCCCAGCAAGCAGGCGATCCTCGGGCACGTCGTGCTGTCCGGGCTGGACCGCTTCGCCGCGGTGATCGCGGCCGCGTCGGAGGGCTCCGCGGCCGCTTCCCGGGACGCCTCGGCGGACGGTGCCACCGACCCGGCCGGGCGGCTGGACGCGGTGGCCGCCTCGGTGGCCGGGCTGGTGGTGGAGCGGCGGGACCTGGGAGCGCTCTGGCGGCGCGAGGGCCGCAACCTGCCGGCGGAGGACCGCGCGGCGTTGCAGCAGCGCGCCCGGCACGCCACCCGGTTCGGGGTGCGGCTGCTGCGTGACGTGCGGCCGGAGCTGCCGGAGGCGGACGCGGACCTGCTCTGCTGGGCGGCGCTCTCGGTGTACGGCAGCGTGTCCGAGCACCAGGTGTCGCTGCCGCGGGCGCGCTTCGAGCGGCTGCTGGCCGGGCTGGCGCTCGCCGCGGTGCGCTGCGAGCTGCCCGGCGCGGTGGCCGGCGCGGTGGCCGTCGACGTGCCTGGTGCGGTGGCCGTCGAGGTGGCGTCGGTGGATGCCAGGGGTGCTGGCGGGAGTGCCGCCGATGGCGCCGGGGTGCCGCCCGCGCACCGGCGGGAGCAGCTGCTGGAGCTGGCCGCGCGGATGTTCTGCGAGCACGGCTTCCACGGCGTGACCATGGAGGACATCGGCGCCGCGGCCGGCATCTCCGGCCCGAGCATCTACCGGCACTACGCCGGCAAGGCCGACCTGCTGCTCGCGATGTGCGCGCGGATCGGCGAGCACCTGCGGCCCGGCGTGCGGGCCGCGGCCACCGAGGGCCTGCCGGCGCTCATCGACTCGTTCGTCGGCACCGTGCTGGCGCACCGCGACCTGGTGGCCGCGTACCTGCTGGAGGGCCACAACCTGCCGGACCGCGACCGCGCCGAGCTGCACCGGTTGCAGCGGGCGTACCTCGCGGAGTGGGTGACCCGCCTGGTGGCGGCCGGGCCGGAGCCGGACGAGCGGGCGGCCCGGGTGCGGGTGCACGCGGCGTTCGCCGTGATCAACGATCTGGCCCGGACCCACCGGTTCGCCGCCCGGCCGACCCTGGCCGCCGACCTGACGGCCCTCGCCCGCGCCGTGCTCACCGGGGGCCCGGCCTAGAATCGGCGATCATGCCGCAGGATGGGGACGAGTTCGCCGTGGTGCTGGCGGCCGTCGCCGAGGCGGTCGGCCTGCAGGAGGGCTCGGCCGGGGTGCGCCGCGTGGTGCGGGCGATCGCCGCGCTGGAGCCGGCCCCCACCCGGGACGTGAGCCGCCGGGCCGGCCTGCCGGTGCCGCTGGTGGCCGCGGTCAACAACGAGCTGCGGGCCCGCGGCGTGGTCGACTCCGGCCGCCCGGCGCGCCTCACCGGCTACGGCCGCACGCTGGTGGACGCCCTGCACACGCCGGACCCCACGTGCTCCTGCTGCGCCGGGGCCACCGTGGTGGTGCCCGACGTGCTGCGACCGGTGGTGGAGCGGCTGGACGAGCTGGTGGCGGCCGAACCGCGCGCCGACCTGACGCTCGACCAGTCGCACAGCACCGGCGAGACCAAGGTGCGGCGCGTGCTGCACCTGCTGCGGGTGGACGCGCTGCCCGTGGGTGCCGCGCTGTTCGTCGGCGACGACGACCTGATGTCGCTCGCGTTCGCCCACGTCGGCGAGGCGCTCGGCGTGCGGCTGGTGGACCGCACCGTGGTGCTGGACGTGCACCGGCCGCTGCTGGAGTTCCTGCGCGCCGAGCTGGGCGCGGCCGGTACGGCGTACGAGCACGACCTGCGGGAGCCGATCCCGCCGGACCTGCGCGGCGCGTTCGACCTGGCGGTGACCGACCCGCCGTACACCGTGGAGGGCGCGCGGCTGTTCCTGTCCCGCGCCGTGGAGGGCCTGCGCCCGCACGCCGGCTGCGACGTGCTGTTCTCGTTCGGCCCCAAGGGACCGGACGACGCGCTCGCGGTGCAGCGTGCCGTGGTGGAGCTCGACCTGGCCACGGTGTGCATGTACCGCAACTTCAACGCCTACCTCGGCGCGGACATCCACGGCGGCCGCAGCACCCTGCACCACCTGACGACCACCCGTTCCACCGCGCCGGTGGTCGCCGGCAGTTACGCGGGCGACCTCTACACCGCGGACAAGCGCGGCGCCGCCCGCGGCTACCAGTGCCTCGCCTGCAAGGAGCGCCTCGTGGTCGGGCCGGGCGAGCGCTGGGCGATGATCGAGCAGCTCAAGCAGGCCGGCTGCCCCGCGTGCGGCAAGCGCCGGTTCCGGCCGTCCTCCCTGGTCAGGTAGGTATGGAGTACGACGTGCGGCCGGCGACGCCCGCGGACCTGGACGCCGTGGTGGCGTTCGAGATCGAGATCGCGCTGGTGTCCTTCGGCGACGACGCGGTGACCGACCCCGCGGTGCACCGGCGCAAGCTCGCGAAGGCGCTGGAGCGCGACGCCGCGAGCATGCTGGTGGCCTGCTCGCGGTCCGGCGACGTCGTCGGCTGGCTCTGGCTCTCGCTCAACCAGAACTTCCTCACCGGCGACCCGTACGCGAACTTCCGCTCGCTCGCGGTGGCGCCGGTGCCCGGGCGCGACGACATCGCCGACGCGCTGCTCGGGCACGCGCTACGCCACGCCGCGTCGCACGGCGTCACCGAGGTCACCGGCAAGGTGCACGTGGCGAACACCGGCATGCGGCTCGTCTACAAGCGGCACGGCTTCGAGCCGGTGCACCTCACCATGCGGTACCGGGCGCCGTCGTGACGGTGAAGTGCGTGGTCTGGGATCTCGACGGCACCGTCTGGGACGGCGTGGCGCTGGAGCTGGCGCCGGGCGCCGCGCCGCCGCCGGTGCGGCCCGCCGTGCTGCGCGCGATGGACGTGCTCACCGCGCGCGGCGTACTGCACTCGGTGGCCAGCCGCACCGAGCCGGCCACCGCGGACCTGGTGGCCGCGCACCCCCAGCTCGCCGGGCGCTTCCTCGCCCCGCAGTTCGGCTGGGGCGACAAGGGTTCCGCCGTCGCCCGCATCGCCGCCTCGCTCGGCATCGACCTGTCCACGGTGGCCTTCGTGGACGACGACCCGTACGAGCGGGCCGAGGTGGCCGCGGCGCAGCCGTCGGTGCTGGTGTTCACGCCGTCCGAGCTGCTCGCCGCCGTGGACGGCCCGGCGTTCGGCACCGGCCCGGTCACCGCGGAGTCGGCCGCGCGGCACGAGCTGTACGTGCGTGAGCAGCGCCGCCGGCACGCCGAGGAGACGTTCGCCGGCTCCCGTGAGGAGTTCCTGCGCTGGTGCGACATGCGCTTCGTGGTCGGTCCCGCGACGGCGGCCGACGTGCCACGGCTCGCCGAGCTGGTGCGGCGGACCAACCGGTTCAACTCCGGCGGCGCCGCGTACTCCGCCGACGAGGTCGCCGCGCGGGTGGCCGACCCGGCGTGGTGGGTGCCCGTCGGCCGCCTCACCGACCGCTTCGGTGACTACGGCCTGGTCGCCGCCGCCTTCGTCTCGGCCAAGGCGTCCGGCGCTGTGGCCCGGCTGATCATGGTCTCGTGCCGGGCCGCCGGGCGTGAGGTGCCGGCCGCGCTCGTGCACGTGCTGGTGAGCCGCGGGGTCCGGCAGCTGGACCTCCGCCCGTCGGAGGCGAACCTGGGGCTGCGGATGGTGCTGCGCCGCCTCGGCTTCCGGGCCGTCGCGGCGGCGACCGATCCCGCCCGCCCGGCGCGCCTCGAACGCGCCGACGAGCCGCTGGAGGACCTGCCCGCCTGGCTCACCGTGGAGGCCCCGTGAGCCCCGGCGCCGCCGACGCCGCCGAGGTCGAGGACTGGCTGCGCGGCGCCCTCGCCGAGGTGACCGGCCTGCCGCGCGCCGAGGTCTCCGCGCTGCCGGCCGACACCCCGCTGCTCGGCGACGGCCTGGCACTCACCTCCCTGGCCGGCGTCCACCTGCTGGCCGCCGTCCGAACCCACTGGGACGTCGACGTCGCCCTGCTGGATCTCGGCCTGGACAGCCTCGAGTCGATCGCCGCGCTGCGCGACTTCATCACCACCCACGCCTGAAACCGCCGGCGGGTGCGCTGAGCTGGGCCGTGTGAGCGGGGCGGTCAGCCCATGGTCTTCTGGCCGTCGAGGGACTCGCGCAGGATGTCGGCGTGGCCGGAGTGCTGGGCGGTCTCGGCGATGATGTGCAGGAGTACGCGCCGCGCGGACCAGACGGCGCCGGGAGTGAACCAGGGCGCTTCCGGCAGCGGGTGCGCGAGGTCCAGGTCGGCGAGCCCGCGCACGGTCTGCTCGGTGCGGGCGGCGACCTCGGCGTAGCGGGTGAGCAGGCTCTCGACCGTCTCGTCGTCCGTCATGCGGAAGTCGGCGCCCCACTCGGCGACGCTCGCCTCGTCCCAGGCCATGGCGGCCGGGCCCTCGACGATGAACCGCGTCCACTGGGCCTCGGTGGCGGTGACGTGCTTGATCAGCCCACCCAGGGTCAACTCGGACACGGTGGTCCTGGTGCGCGCCTGCTCCTCGGTGATGCCCTGGACGGTGTGCCGCAGGAAACCGCGCTGCTGGGCGATCGTCGACAGCAGCGTCTCGCGCTCGCCGTCGCCGGCCTGGACGCCGCCCACCATCAGGTCCTCGCTCACGGTCCACTCCGCGGACTCGGACTCGGACTCGGACGCGGCGGCGGTGGTCCCGGTGCTGGTCATGTCGATCCCCTCTCGGATCTTGCGTGGTCTCTTCTCGCTGGTGAGGACCACGCTACGACCCAATCCGGTCAGATCCTGTCCGCTATGCCGGCGGGCGTGCGTCTCTTTTCGTCCGGCTCTGCGCGACCCGCTCGGGGGCCAGCACGGCGCGCAGGTGCTCGATCATCCGCTCGCCGTTGAGCGGCCCGCAGGTGAGCAGGTCGACGTTGGCCGAGCGGTGCTCCGGCCAGGTGTGCACGCTGAGGTGCGACTGGCTGAGCACCAGCACGGCGGTGACGGCGCCGTTCGGGAACGTGTGCGAGGCGCTGCCCAGCACGACGGCGTCCCCGGCCTCGGCGGCGGTGCGCAGCAGGCCGAGCAGCGCGTGCTCGTCGCGCAGGATGGCGGCGCCGCCCTCGGGCAGCCACACGTCCAGCGCGTACGAGCACATCTCGCCGGCGTCGGCCTCGGTCACGCCGGTCAGTCTCTCCCGTGTCTCCCGTAGCGCAACCGGACGAGCCGCCGCACCAGGTCGACGCGCCGTGGATCGCGGGCGAACGTGGTCAGCTCGACGGGCGAGGTGAACCGGCGCCGGGTGATCGCCTTCGGCCGGGCGAACTCGCGCAGCCCGATCGGCCCGTGGATGCGGCCGTACCCGCTGTCGCCCTGGCCGCCGAACGGCAGCGACGGCACGCCGGCGAACGCGATGACGGCGTTCACCGAGGTCATGCCGCTGCGCACCCGCCGGGCCAGCTCCAGCCCGCGCCGCCGGGAGAACACCGAGGCGCCCAGCCCGTACGTGGTGTCGTTGGCCAGCCGCACGGCCTCGTCCTCGTCGGCGACGGTCTGCACGGTGATGGTCGGCCCGAAGGTCTCCTCGCGCACGGCCTCGCAGTCCTGCGGCGGGTCGACGATGACCACCGGCCCGATCAGCCGATCGCCCACCGAGTCCGGCCCGCCCACGGCGGCGGTGCCACCGGCGGCGAGGGCCCCGGAAACGTGCCGGCGCACCACGTCGTGCTGCCCCGGCATGGTCATCGGCCCGTAGTCCTCGCCGGCCCGTACCCGCGCGGCGCGCGCCGTCAGCTCCGCCAGGAACGGCTCCCGCGCGGACCGCGTCACGTACACCCGCTCGATGCCCACGCACGTCTGCCCGGCGTTCGACAGCGCGCCCCACACGGCGGCGTCGGCGGCCGCGGCCGGGTCGGCGTCGGAGGCCACGATCATGGCGTCCTTGCCGCCGCACTCCATCAGCACCGGGGTGAGCGTCTCCGCGCACGCCGCCGCCACCCGGCGGCCGGTCGCCGCCGAGCCGGTGAACGCGAGCTTGTCCACCCCGGAGCGGCAGAGCGCCGCGCCCGTCGCGCCGAGCCCGGTGACCAGCGTGAGCACGCCGGCCGGGGCGTCCGGGTTGGCCTCGGCGAACGCGTCGACGTACCAGCGGGCCACCGCCGGGGTGTGCTCGCTCGGCTTGAACACCACCGCGTTGCCGGCGGCCAGCGCGTAGGCGATCGAGCCCATCGGCGTGAACACCGGGTAGTTCCACGGGCCGATCACGCCGACCACCCCGAACGGCCGGTACTCCAGCGACGCCGCGTGGTTGGCCATCAGCAGGCCGGGCGCCACGGCACGGGGGCGCAGCACCCGGCGGGCGTGCGTCGCCGCCCAGCGCAGGTGGTCGAGCGTCAGCAGCAGCTCCAGGAACGCGTCGTCGCGCGGCTTGCCGTTCTCCCGGCGCACCAGCGTCACCAGCTCCTCCTGGCGCCGCGCCATCAGCCCGCACCAGCGCAGCAGGTGCCGCCGCCGGCCGGCGAAGCCCAGCTCCTCCCAGGCCGCGGCGGCCGCCCGCGCGGTGTGCACCGCGGCGCGCACGTCGTCCTCGGAGTGCACCGGGAACGTGCCGACGACCTCGCCGGTCGCCGGGTCGAGGGAGTCGAACGTCTCGGTGGCGCTCGGGGCCGCGCCGGCGGCGGCACCCTGGATCGTGTCGGTCACAGCAGGCTCCGGTCATGGGTGGTGTGCAACAGGACGTCGGCGCACAGCGCGGGGTCGTCGGCGAACGGCAGGTGCCCGCAGCCGGGCAGGGCGACGTGCCGCGCGCCCGGCAGGATCGCCCGCGCCCGGCGGCTCTGCGTGCGGTAGGTGAGCAGCACGTCGCGCGTCCCCCAGGCGATCGTCACCGGGATGGTCTCGATCGCGGAGTTCACCACGAACTCGTGCTCGCGCAACGAGTCCCGCACCGGGTCGAAGTACGCGGCGCCGACCAGGCCGTCCACGTCCTCCAGCACGGTCACCGGGTCGAGCATCCACGGCCGCCCGAAGAACAGGCTGAGCAACGCCGTCCGGCCGGCCCTGGTGCGGGCCAGCCGCTCGGCCACGTGCCGCGGCACGGTGCGGCCGAGCCGGCGCGAGGCGGTGAGCGAGCCGCGGCCCCAGTACCGGCCGGCCACGCCCCAGAAGCCGATCGGGGAGAACGCCGTGACCGAGCGGGCCCGGCCGCGGCGGCCGAGCTCCAGCGCGATGCCGCCGCCCAGCGAGTTCCCGGCCACGTGCGGGCGTTCGAGCCCCAGCTCGTCCGCCAGCGCGGCCACCGCGTCGGTCAGCCCGGCGAGCGTGGCCGGGCAGTCGCCGGGCGGGCTCGCGCCGAACCCCGGCAGGTCCAGGGCGATCACGTCGTGGTGCCCGGCCAGCCGGTCCAGCACCGGCCGCCACACCTGCCGGCGCGAGCCCAGGCCGTGCACCAGCACCAGCGGCTCGCCGGACCCGCGCCGCTCGTACTCGGGCGTGCTCACCGGGCACCCACCGGCGTGCCCGAGGCGACCTGACCGCCCGTCCGCGGCCGGCGCGCGGCCCGCCGGGCACCCGCGCGGCGCTCGGCCTCCAGCGCCCGCTGGTACGGCATGAAGTCCACCTGGATGGTGTGCCGCTTCGAGCTGACGTAGCGCCTGGCCGTGGCCCGCCGGTACGCGGCGATCTCCCGGTGCATGGCCCGGCGCGAGGGCAGCGTGGCCGCGCCGTCGAGCAGGTCGGCCACCCAGCGCGACTGCGCCTCGGCGATCGGCATGATCGCGCCGAGCGGCTGCACCAGGCCGATGAAGAACAGGCCGTCGTGGTCCGGGTCCACCACGCGCCGGAACAGCCCGATCCGGTTGTCCGCGGCGGAGACCACGGCGGGATCCAGGAACGGGAAGCTGATCCGGTACCCGGTGCAGTAGATGATCGCGTCCACCCGCTCCACCGAACCGTCGGCGAAGTGCACCTTCTCGCCGTCCAGCCGGCTGATCGTGGGCTTCACGGTGATGTCGCCGTGCCCCAGCCGGTTCAGCAGGTCGGCGGACACGGTGGGGTGAGCGGAGAGCACCTTGTGGTCCGGCTCCGGCAGGCCGTAGTCGGTCATCCGGCCCTGTGCGACCCGCAGCGAGAACGCCAGGAACGCGCGCTGCACGGGCAATGGCAGCCGGGTGAGCGGCGTCTTCGCGAGCGCGTCGAACGGCCTGCCCAGCAGGTACTTCGGCACCACGTGGGCGCCGCGCCGCATGGCCAGGAAGGTGCGCTCGGAGACCGCCGCGGTCTCCACCGCGATGTCCGCCGCGGAGTTGCCGATGCCGAGCACCAGCACCCGCCGGCCGCGGTACGGCTCCGGCACGCGGTAGTGGTGCGCGTGCGTCTGCTCGCCCTCGAACTCGCCGGGGAACGCGGGCTCCGGCCAGCGCGGGTCCCAGTGGTGGCCGTTGGCGACCAGCACCGCCCGGTACCGCGTGGTGCGCTCCTCGCCGGTGTCCCGGTGCCGGGTGGTGACGTCCCACCGGCCGTCGGCGGGCGTCACGGACGTCACCTCGGTGCGGAACCGGATGTGCCGCCGCAGCCCGAAGTGGTCGGCGTAGGAGTCGAAGTACGCGGCGATCTGGAAGTGGTTCGGGTAGTTGGGCAGCGACCGCGGCATCGGGAACGTGGAGAACTCCATGACATCGCGCGAGGTGTTGATGTGCAGCGACCGGTAGGCCGAGGACATGCCGTTGTCGTTGAGGTAGCGCCAGTTGCCGCCGACCTCGGAGCCCGCCTCGAAGCACTCGTAGGGCAGCCCGCGCGCGCCGAGCACCTGGCAGGCGGCCAGCCCGGACGAACCCGCCCCGATCACGCACACGGTGTCCGCGCGGTCCGTCGCCGGGCCGCCCCGGGCCGCGCTGGCGGCCGCCGCGCCGTCCGGGGCAGCCGCGCCGTCCGTCGCCATGAGGCCTCCGTCCGTTCATATGACCACCTGGTCATGCGAGCCTGCTCCCGCTGACGTTCCGCTGTCAAGGCCGCTTGACGCTCCACATGACCACGTGGTCACATCCCCTGGTCGCCGACCGTCGAGCGCCGCGAGAGGAGCGCCGGTGCCCACCAGCACGTGGCACAACCTGGACCCGGCACGCCGGGAGCGGGTGCTGCGCGCCGCCATGGCCGAGTTCGGCCGCCACGGCTACTCCGCCGGCAGCCTCAACGTCATCGCCCGCGAGGCCGGCGTGGCCAAGGGCTCGCTGTTCCAGTACTTCGCCGACAAGCGCGACCTGTTCGCCACCGTCGCCGAGGACACCGGCCTGCGGGTACGCGCCGAGATGGCCCGCTACCTCGCCGGCCCCGAGCCGGGCCAGTCCTTCGCGGACTTCCTGTGCGACGCGCTCGACGCCTGGGTGCGCTACTTCGCCAAGCACCCGCTGGAGCGCGGCGTGACCGCGGCGACGAACCTGGAGATCGACCCCGAGGTGCGCGCCGCCGTGCGCGAACCCGTGCACCGGCTCTACCTGGACGCGCTGCGGCCGCTGTGCGAGCTGGCCAGGGAGCGCGGCGAGCTGGCGCCGGGCGCCGACCTGGAGGCCCTGCTCGGCATGCTGCTCCTGCTGCTGCCGCACCTGGCCATCGCGCCGTTCGAGCCGGCTCTCGACCCGGTGCTCGGGCTGTACGGCAGCGACCCCCCGTCCTTGCGCGAACCGGTCCGCCGCGTCGTCCACTCGTTACTGTCCGGGTACGGCGTGGCGCCCACGCCGTCCCGCTAGGCGCAGAAACCCCCCGAACGGCCCTCACGCGCGTCGGCGATGTTGGCCCACAGTGAGCCGCTGACGCGGTCGCCATGGCCGCCGGCGTCCGCCCACAGTGCCGTGGGCGGCGACGAGAGAGGGTAGGGGCAGTGAGACGACGAAACATCCTGGTCGCTCTGCTGGCATTGCCGGTGGCGACCTCGGTGCTGGTGTTCGGCGGGCCCACCGCCGGCGCCGGCCCGGCCGGAGCCGCGGCACAGCACAGCGCCGACTTCACCGTGCTGCTGGAGCCGAACGCCTCCCGCGCGGACGCGCTCGCCGCGGTGACCGCCGCCGGCGGCACCGTGACCGCCGAGAACGCCGCGCTCGGCACGCTGACCGTCCGGGCGCCGAGCACCGGCTTCGTGCAGGCCGTGGCCGCCTCCCCGGCGATCTTCGGCGCGGCCCGCACCCGGCCCATCGGCCGCATCCCGCAGCTGGAGGCCGCGGCCGCCAAGAAGGCCGACAAGGCCGTCGAGGAGGAGAACGCCGGCCGCGCCGGCACCGACAAGAAGAAGCCCGGCGCCGCCGACGTCGGCATGGACCCGCTGGACGCGCAGCTGTGGGGCCTGCAGATGGTCCGCTCGCACCTGGCCCGCGAGCACCAGCCCGGTGACCGCGGCGTCATGGTCGGCGTGCTCGACTCCGGCGTCGACGCCACGCACCCGGACATCGCGCCGAACATCGACCTCGGCCTGTCGCGCAACTTCGCCGTCGACATCCCGTACGACGAGACCGGCGCCGAGGTCGACGGTCCGTGCGAGTTCGCCGGCTGCGTCGACCCCGCGGGCTACGACGACGACGGGCACGGCACGCACGTCGCCGGCACCATCGCCGCCGCGGCCAACGGCTTCGGCGTCTCCGGCGTGGCGCCGCGCGTCACCCTGGTCAGCATCCGCGGCGGCCAGGACAGCGGCTTCGTCTTCCTGCAGCCGGTGCTCGACGCGCTCGCCTACGGCGCCGACATCGGCCTCGACGTCATCAACATGTCGTTCTACATCGACCCGTGGCTGTACAACTGCACCGCCAACCCGGCCGACTCGCCGGAGGCGCAGCTGGAGCAGCGCACCACGATCGCCGCGGTCAGCCGGGCGCTCGACTACGCGCACAGCCGCGGCGTCACCCTGGTCGGCTCCCTCGGCAACAACCACGAGGACCTGGGCAACCCGCGCACCGACCTCTCCAGCCCGGACTTCCCGTCCGGCGCGGCGTACCCGCGGGTGATCGACAACGACACCTGCCTGGACCTGCCGGTCGAGGGCAACCACGTCATCGGCGTCTCGGCCCTCGGCCCGTCGTCGCGCAAGGCCGACTACTCCAACTACGGCACCGAGCGCATCTCGGTCTCCGCGCCGGGCGGCTGGTTCCGCGACGGCCTGGGCACCCCGACCTACCGCACCAACGGCAACATGATCCTGTCCACGCACCCGCGCAACGTCGCGCTCGCGCACGGCTGGATCGACGCCGACGGCAACGTCACGCCCGCCGGCGAGGCCGCGGCCGTCGTCAAGTGGTGCTCGGCGGCCGGGCAGTGCGCGTACTACCGGTACCTGCAGGGCACCTCGATGGCCTCCCCGCACGCCTCCGGCGTGGCCGCGCTGATCGTCAGCCAGTACGGCAAGCGCGACCGTCGTCACGGCGGCCTGACCATGGACCCGGGCAAGGTCGAGCGCGTGCTGATTGAGACCGCGTTCGAGCGCCCCTGCCCGGTGCCGCGGCTCTTCTCGTACCAGGACGTCGGCCGACCGGCCGAGTTCGACGCCCTGTGCGAGGGCGGCCTGTCGTTCAACGGCTTCTACGGCAGCGGCGTCGTCGACGCCTTCGCCGCCGTGACCCGCGGCGACGGCTGATCCCACCCTCCGTGAACCCGGCCCCGGCGCACCCAGCGCCGGGGCCGGTTCCTTGTTCCGCCGCGGTGTTCGTCACTGGAAACCGGTGCCGGGCGCCGACAGACTGAGGTGACAGGTGATCCGGAACGCGATGGTCACCCGACCTCGAAGGGCGCCGTCACATGAGAGTCTCGCCGCGGCTGCACGGTCCGTACCCGTTCGGCCGCCGTGACCTGGAGGCCGAACGGCTGGACGCCGGCGTGCGGCACACGCTGGCGCACTTCCGGCAGTGGCGCGACGAGAACCCGCGGGCGATCGCCGCCCACGCCGAGCAGTACACGGCCCAGCTCGACGTCATCGCGGCGGAGGGACCGGCGGCGTTCGACCGGCGGCCGTGGACGCCGCGCCGCCGCCGGGAGCGCCGGCGGCGGCTGGCCCGGGAGGTCGTGCACTTCGGCGTGCTCAACATGGGCGAGGTCCCGGACGACGCGATGGTCGACGCCATGCTGGACGGCGCCGCGCACACGCTGCCGCTGCTGGGCCGGGTCCGCGGCGACGGCACCGCGGCGGCCGTGCCGGCGGCGATCGCCGCGCTCCGCGGCAGCGTGCCCCTGCTCGGCGAGGTGCCGGGCGCCGACTGGCTGACCGAACGCCTGACCGCCCTGTACGCCGGGCTACCGGACGCCGTGGTGCGCGCCGGCAGCATGGGCAAGGTCGTCCGCGCCATGGCCGGGGTGCTGGTGATCGGCGCCTACGGCGTGCCGCACGCCACCGAGGCCGCCCGCCGCGACCACCTGGCCGGCATCCTGCCGGGCGCGTACGCCTTCGGTGCCGCGTACGCCATCGTCGACGACACCCTGCACGACCTGGCCGCCACGCACCTCGGCCGGGACGCGCGGGAGCGTCACCACCGGCTGATCGCCGCCGCGCTGGCCACCGGCGAGCCGACCGCCGAGGCCGACGTGCCGGACCATCCGCTCGCCGAGGAACTGCACCTGCTGCACCGGCTGCTGCTGGCCGACCACCCGTTCGACCGCCGGCGCCACCTGTGGCACGCCGCCGAGGCGATGTACCAGGCGCAGCACCGCGACGCGTCCCGGACCGCCGGCGCCGCGGACGACCTGTACCCCGACGTGTTCGTCAAGGCCGGCATGAGCCGGGTGGTGGCCAACGTGCTGGCCGGCCGCCGGCTCGGGGACGCCTTCTACGAGCGGTGCGTCAACACGATCCTCGTCAGCCAGCTGCGCGACGACCTGATCGACCGCCGCGAGGACCGGCGGGCCGGCCGGATCACCCCGTTCACCGCGGGCGGCGACCTGAACCCGGTGCACGACCTGTTCGCCTACAACGCCTACGTGGCCGAGGAGGTGTACGGCGGAGACCCGGTGGTCGCCGACGCCCTGACCTACTACGGCGCCGCGCGGCTCGCCGCCCACCTGTCCGTGCACGGCGCCGGGGACCTGCTGCGCGACCACCCCGCGACCGGCGAGATCACCCGCTTCCTGCGCGCCGCCGCCGGCCTGCCGCCGCGCACCGTGCGCCGTCTCGGCACCGTCGACCAGGTGCTCAGGGACCGTGCCGCCGGCGCCCTCACGCACCGCCCGGCCGCCGCGGTGGACTGCCGGACGTTCGTCGCGGACCGGCTGTCGTACATCGACGACGTGCTGCGCAGGTTGTGCACCCCGGACGAGGCCACCGGCGACCTGGAGGAGATCGTCCGGTACGCGCTCGGCGGCACCGGCAAGCGGTTGCGGCCCGCCATGTGCCTGATGCTCGCCGACAGCCTCGGCATCGACCCGGTGGCCGTCGAGCCGGTCG
Organism: Pseudonocardiaceae bacterium; assembly: GCA_036402215.1. Lineage (GTDB taxonomy): Bacteria > Actinomycetota > Actinomycetes > Mycobacteriales > Pseudonocardiaceae > DASXTS01. Next base: position 3,471 of record DASWTI010000660.1, on the reverse strand, counting down.
TGGCGGCCGGCGAGCTGTTCCACACCGCGAGCCTGCTGTTCGACGACCTCCCCGCGCACGACGACGCCACGGTGCGCCGGGGCCGCCCCGCGGCGCACCTGGTGTTCGACGAGTCCGCCGTGCAGCTCGCCGGGCTGTCCATGATCTCGTCGGCGTTCGGCCTGCTCGCCGGGCTGTCCGACCGCTTCCCGGCCGAGCGCGTCACCGAGGTCGTCGGCTACGCGGGCGGCGTGCTCGGCCCGCAGCGGCTGTGCCGCGGCCAGCACCTGGACCTGCGGATGTCCCGTCCCGGCGCCCCCGCGGCCACCCGCGAGGAGATCCTGCACATGTACGACCTGAAGACCTCCACCGCCATCGAGGCGGCCCTGGTGCCGCTGATGATGGTGCTCGGGCGGCCGCGCACCGAGATCGGCCTGCTGGAGCGCTACGCGCACCACGCCGGCATCGTCTTCCAGATCCGCGACGACGTCCTGGACGCCACGTCGTCCACCGAGGTGCTCGGCAAGAACTCCGGCAACGACACCGGCAAGGTGAACCTGGTGCGCTCCTACGGGCCGGCCGCGGCCGAGGAGCTCATGCGGTCGAACCTCGCCGCCGCCGTGGAGTGCTGCCGCGGCCTGCCGTTCGACACCCGGCTGCTGGAGTGCACGGTCCGTCACTTCGCCCTGCGGCGGCGCTGACCCCGGCCGGGCCAGCAGTTCTGGATCTCGTGGGCACAGCCCGCTCGTGCCAGGATGAGGGCAGCGATCCGTCAGCGCCGACGGTGTCCCCGGTTCGCCCCGCACCCAAGGGCGGCCGTACCGCCGGCGTTGCCGTTCCGGACGTCACGAGCGACCGGCGCGGCCGAGACCCGAGGAGAGGCGCATGTCGTCCGTTGACCACCAGCCGCAGCCACCGCCGGCGGCACCGGTCGGAGCCCCCACCGCCAACGCGGGCACCCCGAGCGCGGAGCAGGTGATCGCCGGGCTCCGGGCCACCACCGAGGGTGGCGAGGACCTGGTCCAGCTGCTCACGCCCGAGGGCGAGCGGGTGCACCACCCGGACTTCGACATCGACATCAGCGAGGAGGAGCTGCGCGGGCTCTACCGGGACATGGTCCTGGTCCGCCGCTTCGACCGCGAGGCCAACGCGCTGCAGCGCCAGGGCCAGCTGGGCATCTGGGTGCCGCTGCTCGGCCAGGAGGCCGCCCAGATCGGCGCCGGCCGCGCCATGCGCCCGCAGGACATGGCCTTCCCGAGCTACCGCGAGCACGGCATCGCCTGGTGCCGCGGCGTGGACCCGACGGAGCTGCTGGGCATCTTCCGCGGCACCGACCACAGCTCGTGGGACCCCCGCAAGCACGGCTTCCACACGTACACGATCGTCATCGGCAACCAGTGCCTGAACGCGGCCGGCTACGCCATGGGCCAGCGCTTCGAGGGCAAAGTGGGCGACGCCGACGGCGAGGCCACCATCGTGTTCTTCGGCGACGGCGCCACCAGCCAGGGCGACGTGCACGAGGGCATGGTGTGGGCCGCGGTCTACGACTCCCCCGTCGTCTTCTACTGCCAGAACAACCAGTGGGCGATCTCCGAGCCGCTGGAGCGGCAGACCCGCGTGCCGCTCTACCAGCGGGCCCGCGGCTACGGCTTCCCCGGCATCCGGGTCGACGGCAACGACGTGCTGGCCTGCCTGGCGGTGTCCCGCTGGGCGCTCGACGAGTGCCGCACCGGCAACGGCCCGGTGCTCATCGAGGCGTTCACGTACCGGATGGACGCGCACACCACCACCGACGACCCGACCCGCTACCGGCTCTCCGACGAGCTGGAGGCGTGGAAGCTCAAGGACCCGATCGAGCGGGTCCGGGCCTACCTCACCCGGCACGGCGAGGCCGGCCAGGAGTACTTCGACGAGGTGCAGGCCGAGGCCGACTCGTTCGCCGCGAGGTTCCGGGACTACTGCTTCGCCATGCCGGACCCGCCACCGGGACGCATCTTCGACAACGTGTACGCCGAGGGCTCCCCGCTGCTCGACGCGCAGCGCGAGGAGTACCTGGCGTACCTGGACGGCTTCGACGGCGAGCCCGTGGGGAGGCACCACTGATGGCCGCGCCCACCAAGGAAGCGGTGCAGACGACCGTGTCCGGCACCCAGAAGCTCACCATCGGCAAGGCCATCAACCTGGGCCTGCGGGCGGCCATGGAGGCCGACCCCAAGGTGCTGATCATGGGCGAGGACGTCGGCAAGCTCGGCGGCGTCTTCCGCATCACCGACGGCCTGCAGAAGGACTTCGGCGAGCAGCGCGTGCTGGACACCCCGCTCGCGGAGTCCGGCATCATCGGCACCGCCGTCGGCCTCGCGATCCGCGGCTTCCGCCCGGTGTGCGAGATCCAGTTCGAGGGTTTCATCTACCCCGGCTTCGACCAGATCGTGAGCCAGCTCGCCAAGCTGCACTACCGCACCCAGGGCAAGGTACGGATGCCCGTGGTGGTCCGCGTGCCGTTCGGCGGCGGCATCGGCGCGGTGGAGCACCACTCGGAGTCCCCCGAGTCGCTGTTCGCGCACGTCGCGGGCCTCAAGGTGGTGTCCTGCTCGAACCCGGTGGACGCCTACTGGATGATCCAGCAGGCCATCCGCTGTGACGACCCGGTGCTGTTTTTCGAGCCGAAGCGGCTGTACCACCAGAAGCCGGCCGAGGTGGACACGACGGCCACGCCGGGCCCGCTGTTCGCGTCGCGCGTGGTGCGCAGCGGCACGGCGGCGACGCTCGTCGCCTACGGCCCCTCGGTCGGCGTCTGCCTGGACGCCGCCACCGCGGCCGCCGAGGACGGCATGTCGCTGGAGGTCATCGACCTGCGCACGCTCTCGCCGCTCGACCTGGCGCCGGTGTACGACTCGGTGCGCCGTACCGGGCGGCTGGTCGTGGTGAGCGAGGCGCCGTCGGAGTCCTCGATCACCTCCGAGGTCGCGGCCCGGGTCCAGCAGGAGTGCTTCTACTCGCTGGAGGCCCCGGTGCTGCGCGTCACCGGCTTCGACACCCCGTACCCGCCGGCCAAGCTCGAGGAGGGCTACCTCCCCGACCTGGACCGGGTGCTGCACGCCGTTGACCGTTCGCTGGCCTGGTGAGAGATGCCTGACTTCAAGCACTTCCCGCTCCCGGACACCGCGGAGGGGCTGACCGAGGCCGACATCCTCACCTGGCACGTGGCGCCGGGCGACGAGGTGTCGGTCAACCAGATCATCGTCGAGATCGAGACCGCGAAGGCAGCCGTCGAGCTGCCCTGCCCGTGGGCCGGGGTGGTCACCGAGCTGCACGTCCGGCCCGGCGAGACGGTGGCCGTCGGCACGCCGATCATCACGATCGACGTGGACCCGGGCGGGGCCGCGGCACCGGCCGCCCCGGCGGCGGAGACCGCCTCGGACACGCCGGGCACGCTGGTCGGGTACGGGCCGCGCACCGTGGTGGCCAAGCGGCGGACCCGCAAGTCCGGCG
>DASWTI010000659.1:0-7319 GCA_036402215.1 Pseudonocardiaceae bacterium | reverse complement strand
CGCCGTCACGGCGGGACGGCCCACCGGGACGCGCCGCCGGCCGGTCCGGCTCGGGGCTCGGCACGAGCTGCAGCTGCGGGCCGAAGCCCGCGTACTCCAGGGCTGTCGTCAGCCGCCCCTGCCGCACCCGCGCGGCGGCGTCCTCGTCGGCGGCCGCCGCGCCGAAGGTCGCCTCCACCTCGCGCGCCTTGTCGTCGGTGAGCGCCGTGCCGGCCTCCCCGGCGAGCTGCCGGGCCGCCACCACCAGGTCCCGCAGCAGCGCCCGCCGCCGCCCGGACAGCTCCGTCATGTCCCGGCGGGTCAGCTCCGCGCCGCGGAAACGGGCGCCCACGGCCAGCAGCTCGTCCACCAGGTCGGGGCGGCGGCGCACCAGCTGGTTCACCAGCCACGCCACCTGCGTCGGACGGCGCAGCGCACGCAGCCGCGTCGCCAGCTCCTTGTTCCCCTCCGCGCGGGCCAGGTTGACCAGGTCGTCGCGGGTGGACACGAAGTCGGCGGGCGCGACCGAGTACAGGGTGTCGGCCAGCTCGTCCAGCTCCATCGGCGTGCACCCTAGCGCCGCGCGGCCCTACCTCCGGGTAGGCCCGCCCGGCGCCGGTCGGTCATGATGCCCGCGTGAAACCCACCCTCGACGAGGCGACCCGCCCGCGGCGCCCGCTGGCCGGACCCGGCGCCGAACCCCCGAGCCCCGCGGGGCGCGCCGGGCAGCGCACCCTCACCCAGGTGCACGAGCACCTGCGGGGCGAGCTGCAACGGGTGCGGCGCCTCACCGAGGACGTGTGCGCGCAGCGGATCAGCCCGGCCGACGCCCGGGACGCCATCAACCGCACCGCCATGCGGCAGAACCACTGGACGCTCGGCGCGTTCTGCGCCTCGTACTGCCGGGTGGTCACCGCGCACCACACCATCGAGGACGTGCACCTGTTCACCGGGCTGCGCACCGCGGACGCCACGCTGGCGCCGGTGCTGGACCGGCTCGGCGAGGAGCACGACGTGATCGCCGCGATGCTCGACGAGCTGGACACGGCGCTGGTGGCCCTGGTCCGCGGCGAGTGCGACGCCGACGCCGTGCGGGACACGGTGGAACGGTTCGCGGCGGCGCTGCTGTCGCACCTCGACTACGAGGAGGAGCAGCTCCTGGAACCCATCGGCCGCCTCTCCATCCTGGTCTGACCTCGACAGCCTCTCCCGGGCCAAGAGATCAGGGCCAGGGTCCGGGCCGGACGCCGGTGGCCCGGGGCCGTCCGGCCGGTCGGCGTCCGGCGGTCCGGCGAGTCGGCGTCCGGCGAGTCAGCGTCCCGGGGTCACGGCTGGGGGCGGCGGTCCGGCGGGTCGGCCCGGCCGATGCCGAGGGCGAACAGCGTGAACAGCACGGCGCCCGGCGGCGCGGCCACCCACACCCACCACGGGTGCACCAGATCCCCGGTGGTCGCCGAGACCAGCCCCCAGATCACCAGGTTCACGATGCTCACCGACGCCCAGATGGCGAACAGCACCCGCATCGCCGTACCACCGCCGGTCGGGGCGAACCCACCACGCAGCGCCGGCGCCGGCGGGGGCGGCGGCACGGGCAGGTCGGCGCTCACCAGGTCCAGATCGCCACGGGTCCGGGCGTCCCAGGCCTGCCGCACCCGCAGGTCGAACTCCTCCAGGCTGATCAGGCCCTCGGCGTGGGCCCAGTGCAGCCGCTCCTGCGCGGCCTTGCGGTCCACGTCCGATGCCCGAATGTCCTCCGGCCGAATCGGCTCGGTCACCCCGTCACCTCGCTGTCCGCCCCGCCGCCACGTCCTCACGACGGCGTCCGGGCGCGACCGTATCGTGCGGGGGCAGCGGAAGGAGCAGTGGATGGCACGCACCATCGCGACGGCCCGGCGGGTGGACCGCGACGAACTCCTGGAGTTCCTGCGGCCCCGGCACCGGGCCCTGCTGATCACCACCCGGGCCGACGGCCGGCCGCAGTGCTCCCCGGTCGCGTGCGGCGTCGACGCCCAGGGCCGCATCGTGGTGTCCACGTACCCGTCCCGGGCCAAGGCACGCAACCTCCGCCGCGACCCCACGGCCACCGTGTGCGTGCTGTCCGACGACTGGAACGGCCCGTACGTACAGGTCGACGGCCACGCCGAGGTGCTGGACCTGCCGGCGGCGCTGGAGCCGCTCGTCGACTACTTCCGGTGCATCTCCGGCGAGCACCCGGACTGGGACGAGTACCGCGAGGCCATGCGCCGCCAGGGCAAGTCCCTCATCCGCGTCACCATCGACTCCTGGGGTCCGATCGCCACCGGCGGCTTCCCCCCGCACCTCGCCGACGACTGACCCCGCCGCCGCCACCACCCGGTCACGGCCGCCGCGAGTCACAGCACGGCGCGATGTGACTGAAAGGCGCCTTCAGCCGCCTGAAACGACTGAAAGGCGCCTTCAGTCAACTCGGCCGACTGGCCAGGGGCGGCGTCGCGGTGGTTCGCCGGCTCCGGGTCAGCCGGCCGGAGCGGGCTCGCGCGCGGCCAGCGTGGCGCCGAGGTCGTTGAGCCGGTCCCGCCACTCGGCGAGCGCGGCGGCCAGGTCGGCCACGTCCTCGACGGTGACGGTGAGGCGCGCGCCGTGCCCGGTGCCGGGGCCGAGCTCGTAGCGCACCGGGCCGCACTCCAGCAGCACCGGCTCGTGCTGCCGGGTCACCGGGCCGGTCCGCGGCAGCGCCGCCCAGGCCTCGGCCGCCGGCACCGTGAGCTGCCGTTCGAAGCGCACCGCGCGTCCGTCGGCCGTGCCCTCGTCCAGCCCGAACAGCCGCACGAACCGCTCGTGCTCGGCCACCATCCGCCCCGCCGGTGGGATCTGCTCGCCGGCCAGCAGCAGCGCGAGCCCGCGCAGGCAGGCCGTCCACCCGGCCGCGAAGCTCGCCCCGCCGGCGCGGTCGGCGAACACGTGCTCGAACACCAGCAGGGTCGCCGCCTCACCGTCCGGCGTCAGCTCCACCCGCAGCTCGTCGGTGCCCCAGGTGAAGGCCACCAGCCGCGGCTCCTCCCACGCCACGACCTCCCCGTCCACCTCCGGGCCGCCGCCGAAGTCGAACGCGATCGGCGAGCCCACCACCGGCTCCCAGCGCACCGCGCACGGGAACCAGTGCCGCAGCTGCCCTGGTTCGGTCACCGCCGCCCACACCATGCGCACCGGGTGCGCCAGCCGCCGCTCCAGCCGCAGCACGCCGCGCCCGTCCGGCGCGACCCGCATGCTCTCGCTCATCGCCGTTCCTCCTCCTGCCCGGGCCGCCCGGAGTCCCGCTCCGCCTGGGTGTCGAGGTGGCGTTCCAGCGCGTCCAGCCGCCCGGACCACAGCGTCCGGTACGGCGCGAGCCAGGCGTCGAGCTCGGCGAGCGGCTCCGGGCACAGCTCGTACCAGCGGCGCTGCGCCTCCGGCCGCACCCGCACCAGGCCCGCCTCGCGCAGCACCCGCAGGTGCTTCGACGTCCCCGGCTGGCTGATGCCCAGCAGCTCGGTCAGCTCGCCGACCAGCCGCGGGCGCACCAGCAGCAGGTCGAGAATGCGCCGCCGCGCTGGCTCCGCCAGCACCTCGAACATCCAGCTAGCATACCCCATTGGTTATATACGCGCCACGGCATACGGCTCAGGTGACTGAAAGGCGCCTTCAGTCACCTGACATGGCTGAAAGGCGCCTTCAGGCGCTTGATGTGACTGAAGGGCGCCTTCAGTCACGAGCCGCGGCTGCCGTGAGTCCCCCGGGTCGCCCGGTCTCACCAGCCGGAGGGGAGTGGGCGGCCCTCGGCGAACCCGGCGGTGGACTGCACGCCCACCACGGCCCGCTCGTGCAGCTCCGGCAGCGTCTCCGCGCCCGCGTAGGTGCACGCGCTGCGCACCCCGGCGCAGATGTGGTCCAGCAGGTCCTCCACGCCGGGCCGCTCCGGGTCCAGGTACATGCGCGAGGTGGAGATGCCCTCCTCGAACAGCGCTTTGCGCGCCCGGTCGAACGCGTCGTCGGTGCGGGTGCGCGCGGCCACCGCGCGCTTGCTCGCCATGCCGAAGGACTCCTTGTAGGCGCGGCCGGTCGCGTCGTGGTGCAGGTCGCCCGGCGACTCGTGGGTGCCGGCGAACCAGGAGCCGATCATCACGTTCGCCGCGCCCGCCGCCAGGGCCAGCGCCACGTCCCGCGGGTGCCGCACGCCGCCGTCGGCCCAGACGTGCGCGCCGTGCCGTGCCGCCTCGGCCGCGCACTCGCGCACCGCGGAGAACTGCGGCCGCCCGACGCCCGTCATCATCCGCGTGGTGCACATGGCTCCCGGGCCCACACCCACCTTCACGATGTCCGCGCCGGCCGCCACCAGGTCCCGCACGCCCTCGGTGGACACCACGTTGCCCGCCACCACCGGCACCTCCGGCCGCACCGAGCGCACCGCGGCCAGCGCGTCCAGCATCTTGCGCTGATGGCCGTGCGCGGTGTCCACCACCAGCAGGTCAACGCCGGCGGCGAGCACCTCGGTGGCCTTCGCCGCCACGTCGCCGTTCACCCCGATCGCCGCGGCCACCCGCAGCCGTCCCGCGTCGTCCACCGCCGGCCGGTACAGCTCGGCGCGCAGCGCCCCGGTCCGCGTGATCACCCCGACCAGGCGGCCGTCCGGGTCCACCGCGGCGGCGAGCTGGCGCTGCCGGCCGTGCAGCCGCTCGAACACCTCACGTGGCCGCGCGTCCACCGGCACCGTCACCAGGTCCGGGTCCGCGACGTCGGCCAGTCGCGCGAAGCGGTCCACGCCGGCGCAGTCCGCCGGGCCGACCACGCCCACCGGCCGCCCCTCGTCGTCGACCACCACCAGGCCGCCGTGCGCGCGCTTCGGCAGCAGGTTCACCGCGTCGGCCACCGCGTCGCCGGGGCGCAGCACGAGCGCGGTGTCCACCACCAGGTGCCGCGACTTCACCCAGGCCACCGTCTCCGCCACCACGGCGGGGTCCAGGTCCTGCGGCAGCACCGTGACGCCCCCGCGCCGCGCCACCGTCTCCGCCATCCGCCGCCCCGCCACCGCGGTCATGTTGGCGACCACCACCGGAACCGTCGCCCCGGACCCGTCCGCCGTCGCCAGGTCCACGTCGAACCTCGATGCCACCGTGGACGCGGCGGGCACCAGGAACACATCGTCGTAGGTGAGGTCGTGCCGCGGCTCGCGGTCGTTCAGAAAGCGCACCCGCCGACGCTATCCGCTACCCGGCGCCCTCACGCACGCCACCCGGCCGATCATCGCCACCCACCGGCTCCCCGGCCGCGCGAGGCGCAGCGCGCCCCCGGCCCAGTGCCGCCGTTGCCGCCGGTCGCGCGTCGCCACCACCCCGTGCCGGTGCCGGTGCCGGTGCCACGCCTGCTCGCAGCGGGCCCGTTCGGCGCGCTTGGCCGTCAGGTAGCCGGAGTAGCCACCGCCGTGGCGCCCGATCCGCACGCCGCTCCCGTACGGACGTAACCGGATTACGACGGACAGCCGCTGCGGCCGGCTCGTCCCGCTCAGCAGACTCGATGCCATGGCACACATCGATCTCGGCGTGGACGAGCAGCAGTACCCCGGCATCAACGGACCGATGCGCTACCGCCCGGAGACCGCCGGCCCATTGAACGAGCTGGCCGAGGTTCTGCTCCGCGGCCCGCACCCACTGACGCCGGGGGAGCGGGAGCTCATCGCCGCCTACGTGTCCTCGCTGAACACGTGCCACTTCTGTGCCTCCTCGCACGCCGCGTTCGCCGCGCTGCAACTCGACGAGGGGATGCCGCTGGTCGACCAGGTGCGCGCCGACCTCGACAACGCCCCGGTGTCGGAGAAGCTGCGCGCCCTGCTGCGGATCGCCGGCGCCGTGCAGCGCGGCGGCCTGCACGTCACCACCGAGTTGGTCGCCGCGGCCCGCGCCGAGGGGGCGACGGACCTGGAGATCCACGACACCGTGCTGATCGCCGCCGCCTTCTGCATGTACAACCGCTACGTCGACGGCCTCGCCACGTACGCGCCCCAGCCCGTCGAGGTGTACCTCGCCCGCGGCCGCCGCGTCGTGGAGGAGGGCTACGTCCGGAATGAGTGATCCATCACAGGTGTTGACCCGGGCATGGACGTTCTCGTACTCATCGGACGGATCCTGTTCGTCGCCCTGTTCCTCGGCTCCGCCGTCGGCCACCTGACGCAGAGCGAGGCCATGGGCGGCTACGCCAAGGCGAAAGGCGTGCCCGCCGCCAAGCTGAGCGTCATCGCCAGCGGCGTCCTCATCGCCGTCGGCGCGCTGATGGTGCTCCTGGGCATCTGGGCCGACCTCGGCGCCCTGCTCCTGCTGGTGTTCCTGGTCCCGACCGCGTTCCTCATGCACGCGTTCTGGAAGGAGACCGATCCCCAGGCGCGGCAGCAGGAGCTCATCGCGTTTTAGAAGGACCTCTCCCTGGCCGGCGCCTCGCTCATGCTCTTCGCGTTCTTCGCCCACGTCGACGACCTGGGCCTCACCATCACCGGCCCGCTGTTCTCCCTCTGACCCGCCCCGCTCGTCCGCCGCGGCGCGTGTCCCACCCCTCCGTCCACCCCACCGGCGGGGCCCATGGTCACCAGGCCGTGGGCCCCGCCCGCGGTGTGCGAGCCGGCCGTACTCTGCGAGCCGGTGTGCCGTAGGACCTCCGGTTCCGCCGACAGCGCCACCCCTTGCCGCCGGCTCGCGGTCTGCGGGGGAGCGCGGTCGCCGGGCCGCGGTCGGCTGCGCGGCGGTGGCGATCACCACGGAGGCCGCGGTTGGTCACTGGTCCAACTCGGCGCTGCCCCAACTCGTCCCCGCTCCAGGTGCCATCGGCCGTACGCGCGGTCGTCCGACTCGCCGGGCCGGCCGGTGGTCCGCCGAGCGGGGCACCGCGGACGAACCCAGCGTCACGTGACGTTATGCCGCCCAGGTCCCCGGAGCTCCGCCGCGCACCACCTGTCCCGCCTGTCCCGGGTGGAAAGGTCGGCCGCGGCCCACCCGTCAGCGCTTCACGGCCGCGAGGGCACGTACCTCGGCGAGCTGCTCCCTGAGCCCGGCGACCAACTCGTGGTGAGCCGCCTCCGCCTCCCGCAGCGCCGTCGCGAGCCGTCCGCGTTCGTCGCGTTCCCGGTCGGCGGCCCCCGCCGCCGTGTCCCGCTCCCGCCGTGCCGATTCCTGGTCCGCCCGGGCCAGATCCCGCTCCGCCCTGGCGGCCGCCGCCTCGCGCTCCGCCGCGGCCGCCAGCTCCTCGGCCCGCCGTAGCGCCGTCTCGGCGACCGCCAACGCCTCCCCGGCCTCCCGTGCCCGTGCCCGCTCCGCCTCCACCAGTGCCCGAGCCTGCTC
>DASWTI010000658.1:0-2597 GCA_036402215.1 Pseudonocardiaceae bacterium | reverse complement strand
CGCCGTTGGCCACGCCGCACGCCGCTCCGGGGCCGCCGGCGTACGTGCCGCCCGCCGCACCGTTGCCGCGGGGCGGACGTCCGCCACCGCCCGGCCACGGCACCGCCCACCGCCGCCGACCAGGGCGACAGAAGAACTCCCTGGTGGGGGCGCGCAGCAGCGGCGCGGGCGGTTGGGTGGGCTGCCTGGTGATCCTGGTGTTCTTCGGGGCGGTGACCTTCAACCTCGTGCAGTCCTTGGTCGCCGCCATTATCGACGCTCTACGCTGAGTAGCACGGGGCCCTGGCCAGGGTCCGTCGGGGTACGCCGTTACCCTGACCCGCGACGTCGCACGATCGGTGAGGGTTGGGGGTGACCGGTATCGCGAGTGAGCACGCGTCAGCCACTGCCGATGCCGGTGTGTCCTCCGCGCACCGGATCCGCAGCGTGCTCGCGATCCGGCCCTTCCGCCGCCTCTGGACCGTCACCGCGCTGTGCGCGGTCGGCGACTGGTTGTCGCTGCTGGCCCTCTCCGCGTTAGCCACCCAGCTCACCAGCGGCTACCAGGCGCAGAGCTTCGCGCTCGGCGGCGTGGTGGCCACGAAGCTGTTGCCCGCCATGCTGTTCGGCCCGCTCGGCGGCGCGCTCGCCGACAAGCTCGACCGGCGCAAGGTCATGGTGGTGTGCGACATCCTGCGCGCCGGGCTGTTCTTCTCCATCCCGTTCGTCGGCACCCTGTGGTGGTTGTTCGCCGCGACGTTCCTCATCGAGATCTGCTCGCTGTTCTGGATCCCGGCCAAGGACGCGTCCATCCCGAACCTGCTGCGCCGCCCGGACCAGGTGGAGACGGCCAACCAGCTCGGCCTGGTCATGACGTACGGCGTCGCCGTGGTCACCGCGGCCGGCCTGTTCTCCGTGCTGTCCAAGATCGACGAGATCGTCGGCGACACCTTCAGCGTCGACGCGCTGAGCACCGCGCACGTCGCGCTCACCCTCAACGGCGTGGCGTACCTGACGTGCGCCGTCGTCGTGTTCACCCGAATACCCGAGATCTCCGGCAGACCGGGGATGACCGACGGGCAACGGCGGAAACAACCCGGCCTGATCGGCATGCTGCGCGACGGCTTCGCGTTCGTCGGCGGCACCCCGCTCGTGCGCGGCCTGGTGATCGGCATCATCGGCGCGTTCGCCGCGGGCGGCGCGGTCATCGCCTGCGCCAAGCTGTACGCCACCAGCCTCGGCGGCGGTGACGGCGCCTACGGCCTGCTGTTCGTCTCGGTGTTCGTGGGCCTCGGCATCGGCATGGCGTTCGCGCCGCAGCTCGCCCGGCGGATGCCGCACAACCGGCTGTTCGGCGTGGCCATCGTGGCGGCCGGGCTCACCATGATCCCGGTCGGCCTCGCGCTGCACCTGTTCGTCGCCATGGCCGCCGTGGCCTGCGTCGGCTTCATGGCCGGCGTGGCGTTCCTGACCGGGCTCACCATCATCGGCTCCCAGGTCGAGGACGCGGTGCGCGGCCGCACGGTGGCGTTCGTGCAGTCCATCGTGCGGATCACGCTGCTCGGCTCGATGGCCCTGGTGCCGGTGCTGGTCGGCCTGGTGCGGCCCCGCGTGGTGCAGCTCTTCGGCGAGGACTTCACCGTCGACGGCACCCGCACGGTGCTGCTCGGCGCCAGCGCGGTCGCCGCCGTCGTGGGCGTGCTCGCCTACCGGCAGATGGACGACCGGCGCAGCGAGTCCATCCTCACCGACCTGCGCACCGCGCTCACCCGGCGCCGGCGCGGCCTCGGCGGCCTGCTCATCGCCGTCGAGGGCGACAGCCGCTCGGACACCGCCGCGCAGTCCGGGATGCTCGCCGAGTGGCTGCGGCAGTCCGGGCGCACCGTGCTGGTCGCCGGGCCGACCCCCGCCGACGAGCTCCGCATCCGCTCCGTCATGGACGGCGTGGGCCTGGCCGGCACGCGCGCCCAGGCGCTGGTGTCGGCCGCGGTGCGCGCCGACGTGGTGGAGCAGCAGATCCGGCCCGCGCTCGACGCCGGCACCATCGTCGTGATGGAGCGGTACACCGACAGCCCGCTCGCGCACCTCGGCGCGGAGACCGGGGTGTCCACGAGCGAGCTGGAGGGGCTGGCCAACTGGGCCACCGGCAAGCTGCGCCCCGACGTCACCGTGCTGCTGGACCGCAACCCCGAGGGCATGGGCGCGGTGACCGCGCCGCGCGGGCTCGCCGACCTCGAGCACCACTGGCGGGTGCAGAAGCTGCTCACCGAGATGGCCGCCGCCAACCCCGACCGCTACGTCGTGGTCGACGCCGATGGCGGACCCGACGCCGTGGCCACGCGCGTCCGGGAGGCCCTGGCGCCGTTCCTGCCCGCCTCGCCGCAGCCGGCGCCCGAGGGCGCGTCCGCCGACGGCCACGGTCCGGCCGGTGGCTCCGGTTCCGCCGATGGTCAGGTGGCCGCCGTGTCCCGGGCCGGTGGCCGTGCGGCCGGGGACGGGGACGTGCCCGCCGAGGTCGAGGCCCGGTGACCGCCACCGTGTCCGCCGGGACGCCGGGCACCGTGACGGCCGGTGCACCCGGCGGCGTGCCCGGTGGCGCCGCGCCCGGCGCCGTCCCC
>DASWTI010000657.1:0-8175 GCA_036402215.1 Pseudonocardiaceae bacterium | reverse complement strand
CGCCGCGGGCGGGCTGCTGCTCGCCGTGGTCACGGTGGTCGCGCTGGTACTGCTGAGGTGGAGACGGCCGCGCACGCTCGTGGCGGCCGCGACCGCCGGGGCGCTGCTCGTCGTGGTGCCCACGCGGTTCGTGACGCCGGGCTGGCCGGCCGCCGGCTGGGCGGTCGTCGCCTGCGACGTCGGGCAGGGCGACGCCCTGGCGCTGGCCACCGGCGAGCCAGGGCGGGCCCTGCTGGTCGACGCCGGACCAGATCCGGGCCCGGTGCGCTCCTGCCTCGACCGCCTCGGGGTGCGACGGGTGCCGCTCGTGGTGCTGAGCCACCTGCACGCCGATCACATCGGCGGCCTGTCCGCGCTGCTCGACGGCCGCTCCGTGGGCGCGGTCGCCGTCGGGCCGCTGCGCGAACCCGCCTGGGCGTTCGAGCGGGTGCGCTCGCTGGCTCACCGGGCCGGGGTGCCTGTGGTCTCGCTGCGGCACGGCCAACGGTTGCGCTGGCCCGGTCTCACGGTGGACGTGCTCGGCCCGCGCCGCACCCCCGGTCCGCAGCTCGACGAGAACGACGGCTCGCAGGTCAACGACGCCTCCCTCGTGCTGCGCGCCGAGACGCCCGCCGGGCGGGTCCTGCTCACCGGCGACGTCGAGCTGGCCGGCCAGGCCGACCTCCTGCGCGCCGGCGTCGACCTGCGGGCGGACGTGCTCAAGCTGCCGCACCACGGCTCCCGGTACACCAGCCCCGAGTTCCTCGCCGCGGTCCGTCCCCGCATCGCCCTCGTCAGCGTCGGCGCGGGCAACCGCTACCGCCACCCCAACGACGCCGTCCTCGCCCGCCTCCACGCCGCGGGCGCCACCGTCCTGCGCACCGACCTCCGCGGCGACCTGGCCGTCCTGCCACAGCTACGGATCGCCGCCCGCGGCAGTCCTCGCCCACCGCCGTGAGCGACCGTCGCGGATGTCGCGGTTCCCGCAGGCACCGTCCCCGTTGCCCCTACCGGCCCCGTCACCGCGCGCTTGCGTCCCCGCGAGCCGGCCCATCGGCACGGCCCGTGGCTCCGTCGTGCAGCGCCGACTCCGCGACACCGGCCGGGAGGGCACGCTGGACGCGTCACGCACGTCACCCCGGCCGGCGCCGTCGCCATGTCACCTCACGCCCGCGCAAACCTGCCGCCTGACCCTGCGTCTGCCGCCTGACCGACAAGCTGCCGTCCAACCCACGCGCGCCTGCCGTTTGACCGTGCGTCGGCGCATGACCCACGTCCGCTGCGGGAGCCACGTCCGCTACTGACCCGCGTCTGCCATCTGACCGACATCTGCCGCCGACCGACGTCTGCCGCCGGACCGATGTCGCCGTCTGATCCGTGTCGCCGTCTGATCCATGTCGACCGGCTGATCCACCTCGACCGGCCGGCCCGGGCTCATGGTGCAGCAGCCGAGGTCAGCGGCGGGGCGGGGTGATGAGGGCGGCGGTGCAGGTGGGCAGGCCGGGCAGGCGGTTGGTGGGGTGATCGAGGTACCAGCTCGCCACCCAGCCGCGGTGGCCGCGGGGCGCGTCGGCGTAGATCCACCAGGAGTTGGTGGCGACGGCCTCGCCGCGGCGTTGGCAGATGGGATAGATGCGCTGACCCTCGCGCAGTGAGTACAGGACGGTCGAGCAGGCGGCCGGGCCCGGGTTGGCCGCGCAGCGTTCGTCGCCGGTGCGCACGGAGACGCCGCCCTCGCGGGTGCGGTACGAGCCGGGTACGAACTCGCCGTCCGCGCCGCGGTCGCAGGCAGTGGTCAGCCCGGCCGACAGCACAATGGCCACTGAACCGACGAGCAACGCCGCCCGCACCGCACCGCCCTCCGATCACGCTGCGCCGAGGAGGTAGGGCGCACAGTCACCCATACGGGCGAGGGCGTGTCAATGATCGGTGACAGCGTGTCGGTCATCGAGTGCGCGCGGCGGTGCCGCGTCATGATCGGGCACGGCCCAACGACGAGGAGAGACGTGGACCAGCGACTGCACTTCATCACCGTCGCGACCGACGACCTGGAGGCGGCGCGGCGCTTCTACCGGGACGGCCTCGGGTGGCGTCCGCTGCTGGACGTTCCGGACGAGATCGTGTTCTTCCAGGTGGCGCCGGGCCTGCTGCTCGGGCTGTTCGAGGCGGAGAAGTTCAACCGCGATCTCGGGGGTGCCGGCGGCGACCTCGGCGTCCGGGGGCTCACCCTCTCGCACAACGTGGGCAGCCCGGACGAGGTTCGTGCCGCCGTCGACGCCATGGCCGCCGCCGGCGGCACCGTCGTCACCGCACCACGGCAGAGCGAGTTCGGCGGCATCTTCCACGCCCACGTCCGTGACCCGAACGGGGTCACCTGGGAGGTGGCCCACAACCCCGCCTGGCACATCGCCACCGACGGCACCGTCAGCCTCGGCTGACAACCACGCGAACGTCCTCCCGACGGCCACCGACTTCGGCCGACGGCCACCGGCCTGCGCCGACGGCCACCGGCCTGCGCTGCCGGCCACCCGGTCGGCGCTGACAACCGTCCGACCTGCGCTGCCGGCCACCCGGCCTCCACTGACATCCACCCGGGCCGCCACGACCACCCGGACCTCCACCACCAGCCACCCGGGGCTCCGCCAGCTGCCACGCAAGGCTCGGCAACGGCTTGCCGAACCGTGGCTGGCGGCACCCGAACGGCCGCCGGCGCCGGAGCGGGCCGACCACGGATCGGGTCGCGGTGGCCGGCGAGCGGACGGTGAGGCGCGTTCAGGCGTCGGGAAGGATCACGACGCCGAGGGCGCCGGGGCCGGTGTGGGCGCCGAGCACGGCGCCGAGTTCGGCCAGGACGATGTCCCGCGCCCGGGGGACGACCTCCCGGATGCGGGTGACGAGTTGGTCGGCGCGGTTCGGGGCGGCGAGGTGGTGGACAGCGACGCGGCACGGAGCGGTTCCTGCGGCCTCGACGGCGAGGTCGGCGAGGCGGGCAACGGCCTTGGCGGCGGTGCGGACCTTTTCCAGCGGCTCGATGCGGCCGTCGACCACGTGCAGCAGGGGCTTGACGGCGAGGGCGGTGCCGAGGAGAGCGGCGGAGCGGCCGATCCTGCCGCCGCGGCGGAGGTGTTCCAGGGTGTCGACGGAGAAGAACGTCCTGGTGCGGGCGGCGATCGCGGCGGCGACCTCCTCGACGTCGGCGGCGGAGGCGCCGTCGCGGGCGGCGACGGCGGCGGCGAGAGCGGCGTAGCCGAGGCCCATGGCGGCCGAGCGGGAGTCCACGACGCGCACGATGCGGGGGCCGCCCAGTTCCTCGGCGGCCAGGCGAGCCGCTTCCCAGGTGCCGGAGAGCTTGCGCGACAGGTGCACGGCAACGACCGCGGTGGCGCCCTCGTCCAGGGCGGCACGGTAGGCGGCGGCCAGTTCGGCGGGGCCGGCGCGGGAGGTGCTCACCGGGATCTTGCGGCCCATGGCCTCGGCGAGCTCCGCCGCCCCGAGCGTCACGCCGTCGCGATGGGTCTGCGAGCCCACCCGGACGTGCAGCGGAACCACCCGGATCCCCAGGTCGGCCGCCGCGCGCGCCGGCAGGTACGACGTGGAGTCCGTGACCACGGCGACGGTCATCGCGGCCCCCGGGACGCCGATGCCCGGCTCGGCCCCGGGGCCGCCGGCGAGGGGGACGCGGTGCCGTGCGCGGTGCCGTGCGCGGTGCCGTGCGCGATGCCATCCGCGGTGCCGAGTGCGGCGGCGGGTGGCGGGGTCAGGGCTGCCGCGATGGCGTTGGCCATGGCTCGGCCGACGGTGGCGTGGGTGGGCCAGGACCAGTGCATGCGGTCGGGATTGGAAGCGGGGTCGAGGAGCGTGTGGAAGGTCAGCGCGTACAGGTCGACCAGGGGGATGCCGGCGCCGGTGGCCCAGGCACGGATGGCGGCGGCGGTGCGGGGGCGGCCGGGGTGGACCTGGCCATAGGCGGCGGCGCGGTGGCCGGCGGGGAGAACCGCCACGGCGGGGAGGCCGGGGCGGAGGGTGCGCAGGGCGCCGAGAATCCGGTCGAGGTACCGCACGGTGAGCGCGGGCGGCAGCGCGAGGGGGCGGCCGCCGAGGTGGGTGAGGGTGCGGGCGAGGGCGGGCTGGGCCCGGAGGTAGGCGCCGCGCGCGGCACGGCGGAGGGCGGGTGGGCGCAGGTGCCGCAGGCCGAGGCGCAGGTAGGTGGGCAGCGGCGACGGCATGCTGTCCATGGAGCCGACGGCGAGGACGACGGCGTCGAGGGTGGGGACGAGGGACCACAGGGCGGGGTCGCCGCCGACGGCCCACCAGGCGTCGCGGGCGGTCCAGCCCTCGCGGGCGAACACGGATGCCCGGCCGCCGAGAGCGGCGGCGGCGACGTTGGGCCACAGACGGGGCTCCGACGACGGCTCGGCGCGGGTGGGGCCGTGGAACGCCAGGGAGTCGGCCAGCACCAGCACGTGCGGGCCGACGCGGGGTGGCGTAGCGGCGACGGTGCGGGGTGCCGTCGTGGCACCGGTGCGGGATGCCGTCGTGGCGTCGGTGCGGGGTGCCGTCGTGGCGTCGGCGCGGGGTGCCGTGGCGGCACCGGTGCGGGCATCGGTCACGGGTGCGGGCCGGCGTTGTAGGAGCGCAGCCGCCAGCCGGTGACCCCCGGGCCGGACGGGACGTCCGCGGTGGCGTCGAGATCCGGTGCCGAGGGCTCGGGGCGTTCCAGGACCACCCAGCAGCAGTTGGCGATGCCGCCGAGGGCAGGCCAGTTGTCGACCGGCAGGGCGAGCAGGGACGCCACCAGGGACGCGATCAGGCCGCCGTGCGTGCAGACGATCACGTCGGTGGCGTCGGTGGCGTCCAGCTCGGCCACGACGGCGCCGGCCCGGGCGGCCACCTGGAGGCGGTTCTCACCGCCGGGGGGTGACCAGCCGGCGTCCAGCCGCCAGGCCTGCCGAGCGCCCGGCCAGCGCTCGTCCACGTCGTCGTGCGTCAGCCCCTGCCACTGGCCCAGGTGCGTCTCGCGCAGCCGCTCGTCCGTGCGCACCAGCAGGCCGGTGCACTCCGCCAGCGGCGCCATGGTGGCGGTCGCGCGGCCGAGGTCGGAGCTCAGCAGCAGGTCCGGCCGCATCGCGGCCAGCAGTGGCGCGGCACGCCGGGCCTGGGCCTCACCGAGGGCCGTGAGCACCGAGTCGAGCTGGCCCTGCATCCGCCGGCTCGCGTTGTGGTCGGTCTCGCCGTGCCGCCAGAGCACGAGCCGACGTAGCGTCACGCGGTGTCCTCCGACGACGAGACCGACGAGGCCGACGCGGGCGACTCGGGCGACTCGGGCGACTCGGCCGGCGGCGCGGAGGCGTCGGTGAACTCCACGCGCGGGCAGTCCTTCCAGAGCCGCTCCAGCCCGTAGAACGACCGCTCCTCGGTGTGCTGCACGTGCACCACGACGTCGACGTAGTCGAGGAGCACCCACCGCCCCTCGGTGGTCCCCTCGCGCCGCACCGGCTTGGTGCCGATGGCCAGGAGCTGCTCCTCGACGTTGTCCACGATCGCCTGCACCTGCCGCTCGTTGGGCGCGGAGGCGATCACGAAGCAGTCGGTGATGACGAGCCGCTCGGACACGTCCAGCACCAGGATGTCCTGCGCCAGTTTGTCCGCGGCCGCCTGTGCGGCTCGCACGGCGAGGTCCCTTGCTTGCTCGGTTGCTGGCACGTCACACCTTTCCGGGTACGGGGGCGTACAGCCCCCGCTTGGATATGTACTGCACGACTCCGTCCGGCACGAGGTACCAGACGGGGAGACCGGCCGCCACCCGCGCGCGGCAACCACTGGACGAGATCGTCAGCGCCGGTACCTCCACGAGGGACACGGAGCCGACCGGCAGGTGGTCGTCGTCCAGCTCGTAGCCGGGCCGGGTGACGCCCACGAAGTGCGCGAGGGCGAACAGCTCGTCCACCCGCCGCCAGGACAGGATCTGCTCCAGCGCGTCCGCGCCGGTGATGAAGAACAGCTCGTCGCCCGGGTGCGCGGCCCGGAGGTCGTTGAGCGTGTCCACGGTGTAGGTGACGCCGGGCCGGTCGATGTCCACCCGGCTCACGGTGAAGCGGGGGTTCGACGCGGTGGCCACGACGGTCATCAGGTACCGGTCCTCGGCGGCGCTCACCGCCGCGGCGTCCTTGCCGACCGGCTGGCCGGTGGGCACGAAGATCACTTGATCGAGGTCGAACCGGGCGGCCACTTCGCTCGCGGCCACCAGGTGCCCGTGGTGAACCGGGTCGAACGTGCCGCCCATGACTCCCAGGCGACGTCCGGACATGGTTCGCAAGGGTATGCGACGCACGGGGCGATACTGTCCCGGCCGTGGCGTCCCTGCGGGTTGGTGTCGATCTGGACGGCGTCGTCGCCGACTTCACGGGTGGCTGGATCAGCCGCTACAACGCCGCCTTCGGGGCCGCGCTGACCGATGACCAGGCGATCACCTGGGGTGCGCCGGCGGAGCTGACCCGGTTCGGCACGATGTCGAACTTCTGGCGCTGGGCCCGGACCTGCGCCGATGACGGCCGCAGCCTGTTCTCGGTGCTGAGCCCGTACCCCGGCGCGGTGGACGGCCTGCGCGCGCTGCTGGACGCCGCGCACGTCGCCATCATCACCACGAAGCCGCAGTGGGCGATCCCGGACACCCTGGCCTGGCTGGCCGGGCTGGACCTGCCGCTGCGCGAGGTGCACATCACCGCGGACAAGGCCGCCGTGGACTGCGACGTGTACGTGGAGGACTCGCCGCGGAACCTGCGCGCGCTGCGGACCCGGCGGCCCGGCGCCGTGGTGTGCCGGTGGGTGCGGCCGTGGAACGAGCCCCTGGCCGGGGCCGTGGACGTCGAGGACTTCGACGACGTGCTTGTGGTGGTGCGGGCGCTGAGCGCCGGGAAGACGCAGCAGGTGCGGCGGGCCGGGACGTAGCCGGCACGGCAAGGACCAGGGGTGTGCGACTCACCTGGAAGACGAAGGGTGTGCGGCGTACCCGCCCGTCCGCTCCGCGGGCGGGGCCGCCGCACACCCGAGGAACGGGCCGGCACGGCGGCCATGACGCGGTTCCCGAGATATTTTCCGAGGCGTTTCCAGGGCAGCCACCCCGACGGGGCGGCGGTGGCTACGGGCGGGTGTGGCCGTCGCCCCAGGCGATCCACTTGGTGGAGGTGAGTTCCGGCAGGCCCATGGGGCCGCGGGCGTGCAGCTTCTGGGTGGAGATGCCGAGTTCGGCGCCCATGCCGAACTCGCCGCCGTCGGTGAAGGCAGTGGAGGCGTTGACCATGACGGCGGCGGCGTCGACCCGGGCGGTGAAGGCGCGGGCGGCGCCGACGTCCGCGGTGACGATGGCCTCCGTGTGGCCGGAGCCGTGCCCGGCGATGTGCGCGACGGCGGCGTCCAGCGTGGGCACCACGGCGGCGGCGATGTCCAGGGACAGGTACTCGGTGTCCCAGTCGGCGTCGACCGCGGGCACGGCGGACGGGGCCAGCGCCAGCACGGCGTCGTCACCGTGCACGGTGACCCCGGCGGCGGCCAGCGCGGCCACCAGCCGGGGGACGAACTCCGCCGCGACGGCCTCGTGCACCAGGACGGTCTCGGCGGCGTTGCACACGGAGGGCCGGCGGGTCTTGGCGTTCAGCACGATGCGCTCCGCCATGCCGAGGTCGGCGGCGGCGTCCACGTACACGTGGCAGTTGCCGACGCCGGTCTCGATGGTGGGCACCGTGGCCTCGCGCACCACGGCGTCGATCAGCCCGGCGCCGCCGCGCGGCAGCACGACGTCCACCAGGCCGCGCGCCGTGATCAGGTGCCGCACGCTCGCCCGGTCCGTCGACGGCAGCAGTTGCACGGCGTCGACCGGCAGCCCGCGGGCGGCGAGCGCGTCGCGCAGCACCGCCACGAGCGCGGCGTTGGAGGAGCGGGCCGACGACGAGCCACGCAGCAGCACGGCGTTGCCCGACTTGAGCGCGAGGCCCGCGGCGTCCACCGTGACGTTCGGGCGGGCCTCGTAGACGATCCCGACCACGCCGAGCGGCACCCGCACCTGGCGCAGCTCCAGCCCGTTGGCCAGCGTGCCGCCGCGCACCACCTCGCCCACCGGGTCCGGCAGCCCGGCCACCACGCGCAGCCCGTCGGCCACCCCGGCTACGCGCGCCGCGGACAGCGCCAGCCGGTCCAGCA
>DASWTI010000656.1:0-4233 GCA_036402215.1 Pseudonocardiaceae bacterium | reverse complement strand
CCGGTGCCGCCTCGGCCAGCACCAGCGCGGCGAGCGCGTCGTCCAGCAGCGGCACCAGGGGCTCCGGGCTCCGCGCGTGGCCGAGCGGCACGCGATCCCCCGGTGCGAGCACGGTGGCCCTGGCGTGCCCGCAGCCCAGCTCACCCACCACCAGCGGCCCCGGCGCGGACACCAGCGCCGCCGCGGCGGACGGAGCGGGCAGCAGCAGCACGTCGTCCACGCCGTTGTCCGCCAGGGCGGAGGCCAGCAGCCCCCGCCGGTACGGACCCCAGTCCCCCGGGTGCGTCACGGCCACCCGGGCGAGCGGCCCGGCGCGCTCGGTGGCCCGGTCCACGAGCCAGCCGACGAGCGTGGCGGCCAGGTCCTGCGGCAGGAAGCGGCGGCCGCCGACGAGCTGGGGCACGGGGTCGCCGATCCGCTCGACGAATCCGGTGGCGTGCGGGCCGGAGCCGCGGCGGCCCACGTGGACCGAGCCGTCCGTGGGCAGGCCGAGCACCGTGGGCACCACGGGCAGCGGCGCCGGGGGCGCGCCCGGCTCGTCGAGCGAGCACATGGCGGCGGCCGTGGAGCCGGTCCCGAGGTCGATGCCCAGCACCTGGGGCATGCGGCTGACATCCTCCGTTAGGTCTCGCCCGCGATCACTGGCCCGCGACCGCCGGGCCATCACCCGTCCGTAAGGGCCTCGCCACCCTAGGTGAGGGCCGTGCGGGAGACAACCAGGCCTGTCGTGCTCATCAGGTCACGAGGGGGCTAACGAGCGATCCCCTAATGAGGTTCTTGAGAACCGGGTGTGACCCCCGATGCCCCGATACAGGGATCCCCATAGTGTCTCGCCCGGCAGGATCTCGAACGGATCAGACCGATGAAGCACTGAGGAGTCATCTCGATGTCAATGACGCTGCACGGGTTCGCGTCGACGCTGCTGTCCGACCCGCAGGCCATGGCCGCGTACGAGCTCGACCCGCAGGGCGAGCTGGCCCGCTGCGGGCTCGACGACATCACGCCGCAGGACGTGCAGGAGATCATGCCGCTGGTCACCGAGTTCTCCTCGGCGGGCATCCTCACCGCGACCACCGACACGGTGGCCGCGGGCGGCGCCTTCGCCGGCCCCCTCGGCCAGGTCGCCGCGGGTGGCGTGCTCGAGGCGGCCGGCCCGAACGGCCCCGCCGGCAGCCTCGGTCTGTCCACCCCGCAGTCCGCGCTCGGCGTCGGCGCCGACCGGTCCGGCGCGGCCACCGGCCTGGAACACGGCGAGCACGCCGAGGCCAGCGCGGTGCTGACCACGGCGGACGGTCCGTCGGCGCAGGTCGGCGCGGCCACCCCGGACGGCGGCCTGGCGTTCACCGCGGACGAGGACGGCCCCGGCGGCGGCGGCCGGCTGCTGGTCGACGACGCCGAGTACGCCGCGGCGGGCGGCATCGAGCTGGCCGACGGCCCGGCCGGCAACCTGGCGCTCACCACGCCGGACGGCACGTTCGGCCTGCGCCTGTCCGAGGACGGCCTGGACGTGCACGGCGACGCCTCCTTCTCCGCGCTCGGCGACCTGGGCGACTCGCTCGACAACGACGCGCTCGACCTGGCCGGCGGCGCCGGCTCGGTGGCCGGCCTGCTGGCCGGTGGCGCGGACCTCGGCCCGGCGCTGGTGCCGACCGGCGACCTGGGCCCGCTGTCCGGCCTCGGCGGTTTCGGTGACCTGACCGGCGGCCTGCCGGACGTGGGCGGGATGACCGAGGGCGATCTGCCGCTCCTGGAAGGCGTGCCGATGGACCAGCTGCCCACCGATCGGCTCCCGCTGGACGAGCTGCCGGCCGGCGACCTGCCCGTTGGCGAGCTGCCCACCGGCCTGGACGGGCTGCCGCTGGAGCTGCCGCAGCTCCCCCTCGACCTGCCCACCGGGCAGCTCCCCGAGCTGCCGGTCCAGCTGCCGCAGCTCCCGGTCGAGCTGCCCTCGGTGCCGGCCAACCCGGTCACCGACACGCTGGCCGGCGCCGGCCTGCCGGACGTGGTCAGCTCCGGCCCGGTCGGCGACCTGCTGGGCCACAGTGCCCGCGGCGACGACTCGCCGGCAGGTGACCTCACCCCGCTCGACCTGTCGCTCTGAGCCCGTCGACGCCTCCGCCACCGGGACCGGCAACGCCCCATGCCGGTCCCGGTGGCTGCCCGCGGATCGGCGCCGGGTCCCGGGTCGGGGCCGTCGGACCCGGTGCCGATCCCTTCGCCGGCCCCGCCGGACCGGGACGGTGAACGTGCCGCCGTGGCTCGGGCCCTACGACGCGATCACCGAGGCCTGCGTCCGTCACCGCCGCCAGGACCTGGCCGACCGGCTGGTCCGGCGGCGGTCGCGGCTGCTCGACCCGGCGCTGCGCGTCGCCGTGGTCGGCGGGCCCAACCAGGGCAAGAGCCAGCTGGTGAACGCGCTGGTGAACGCGCCAGTGTGCGCCGTCACCGATGACCTGAGCGCACCCGTCACGACCGTCGTCCGGCACGCCGAGCAGCCGTCCGCGGTGCTGGTGCGTCCCGGCGGCCGGGTGCCGGTGCCGATCGACCGGCTCGCCGAGCACGGGCCGGGCGACGCCGAGGTCGGCATCCCGCGCAAGCTGCTCGCCGGTGGCCTGGTGCTGGTGGACACCCCGGCCGGCACCGCCCCGGACGACGCCGACCTGCTGCTCCTGGTGAGCGCCGCCGACACCCCGCTGACCGCCGCCGAGCTGGAGCTGGTGCGCGGCGACGCCGACGTACTCGTCGCGCTCACCCGGATCGACCTGGTGCCCCGCTGGCGGGAGGTGGCCGCGCGCTGCCGGGAGACGCTGCTGGCGGCCGGCCTGCCCGGCACCGTGCTGCCGGTGTCCGCCGCGCTGCGGCTGCACGCCGCCGGCACCGACGACCACGCGCTGAACGCCGAGTCCGGGTTCGCCGACCTGGTCGAACGGCTGCGCACCACGGCCGCCGGCAAGGCCACCACGCTCGCGCCGCGCCGCGCCGCGCTCACCGCGCACGCCGTCGCCGAGGAGCTGGTGCACGACCTGCACGCCCAGCTGGCCGCGGCCACCGACGAGGGCGCCACCGCGCGGTGGACCCTGGAGGAGGTGCGCCGCGGCGCCGCGCGCTGCCAGACGCTGCTGGCCGACGAGATGGCCGACCTGGCCTCCGACCTGGATCACGACCTGCGCGACCGCGCCCGCCGCATCCTGGTGGAGATCGACACCGTGTTCGAGACCGCCGACCCGGCGCGCACCTGGGCGGAGTTCGAGGACTGGCTGCACGACGAGCTGACCGAGGCGGCGGACGCCAACTTCAGCTGGCTGCTGCAGCGCTGCCGCTGGATCGCCGACCGGGTCGCCGCCGAGTTCCCGCACCTGCCGCCGGCCGCCGAGCCGCCGGACGCCGGGGAGTGGACGTACGCCGGGGTGGGTGAGCTGCGCCGGCCGCGGCTGGAGCCGTTCACCTTGAGCCAGAAGGCGTTCACCGGGCTGCGCGGCTCCTACGGCGGGGTGCTGATGCTGGGCCTCGTCACGAGCCTCACGGTCGGGCTGCCGCTGTTCAACCCGATCTCGCTCGGCGCCGGCGTGCTGTTCGGCGGCAAGAGCATCCACGAGGAGGGCGAGCAGCGGTTGCGGCGGCGGCAGGGCACGGCACGCGCGGCGGCGCAGCGACACGTCGACGACTTCTTCCTGCGCTACGGCAAGGACACCCGCGACACCGCGCGGCACATCCACCGCGGGCTGCGCGACCACTTCGGCGACGTGGCGACCGAGCTGCAGGAGCGACTGGGCGCCGTCGCCCGGGCCGGGGCCGCGCGGCACGCGCAGCGGCAGGCGGAGCTGCGGCGCGAGCTGGACTCGTTGCGAGCCGTGCACGCGCGGCTGGCCGGGCGGCGGGAGATCCCGGCGTGACGGCCGACCTCTACGCGGCGGCGCGGGCCGTGCTCACCGACTGCGCCGCCGCCTACCGGGACAGCCCGCGGGCCACCGCGCTGCTGCGCCGGCACCTGGGGCGGCTGGACGAGCCGGTGCGGGTGGCGGTCACCGGGCCGCCGGGCATCGGGTGCAGCACGCTGGTCGCGGCGCTCGACGGCTCCCGCGCGCTGCGCGACACGGTGATCACCGACGGCGCGCCGGACGAGGCGGACGCCGTGCTGCACCTGGTGCGCGACCGGTCGACGCCGCTGCCGGTGCCCCCGGCGGCGCTGCCCGCGCCGGTCGCCACCATCGCCGTGCTGTGCCGCACCGACGA
>DASWTI010000655.1:0-1714 GCA_036402215.1 Pseudonocardiaceae bacterium | reverse complement strand
CGCGGTGCTGGCCTGCGGCCTGCCGGGCTGACCGTCCGTGGCCGCCCGCCGGCCGCCACGACGCGGCCGGCGGCGGACGCTCAGTAGTCCTCGTCCTCGCGGTCGTCGCGGTCGTCGGCGTCCCCGGGCCCGCCCGCGCCGCCACGCAGCGAGAACAGCAGGCCGTCCAGCTCGTCGGGCTTCACCAGGACGTCGCGTGCCTTGGAGCCCTCGGACGGACCGACCACGCCGCGCGTCTCCAACAGGTCCATGAGCCGGCCGGCCTTGGCGAACCCCACCCGCAGCTTGCGCTGCAGCATGGACGTGGAGCCGAACTGCGAGGTCACCACCAGCTCGGCGGCCTGGCACAGCACGTCGAGGTCGTCGCCGATGTCCGGGTCGATCTCGCGCTGGTCACCGGCCTTGGCCGCGGTGAGGCCCTCGGTGTAGTCCGGGGTCGCCTGGTCCTTGGTGAACTGGACGATCGCGGTGATCTCCTCGTCCGCCACGTAGGCGCCCTGCACCCGCACCGGCTTGGAGGCACCCATCGGCAGGTACAGACCGTCGCCCATGCCGATGAGCTTCTCCGCGCCGGGCTGGTCGAGGATGACCCGCGAGTCGGTGAGCGAGGAGGTGGCGAACGCCAGCCGCGACGGCACGTTCGTCTTGATCAGGCCGGTGACCACGTCGACCGACGGCCGCTGGGTGGCCAGCACCAGGTGGATGCCGGCGGCCCGCGCCTTCTGGGTGATCCGCACGATGGCGTCCTCGACGTCGCGCGGCGCGGTCATCATCAGGTCGGCGAGCTCGTCGACGATGGCCAGGATGTACGGGTACGGCCGGTACACGCGCTCGCTGCCGGGCGGGGCGACGATCTTGCCGTCGCGCACGTTGCGGTTGAAGTCGTCGATGTGCCGGACCCGGTTGACCTGCATGTCCTGGTAGCGCTGCTCCATCTCCTCGACCAGCCAGGCGAGCGCCGCGGCCGCTTTCTTGGGCTGGGTGATGATGGGCGTGATCAGGTGCGGGATGCCCTCGTACGGGGTGAGCTCGACCATCTTCGGGTCGATGAGGATCATCCGCACCTCGTCCGGGGTGGCCCGGGCGAGCAGCGAGACCAGCATGGAGTTGACGAAGCTCGACTTGCCGGAGCCGGTGGAGCCGGCCACCAGCAGGTGCGGCATCTTCGCCAGGTTGGCCGTGACGTAGTGGCCCTCGATGTCCTTGCCGAGGCCGATCACCAGCGGGTGGGTGTCCCGCCGGGAGCGCTCGGAGAGCAGCACGTCGGCGAGCCGGACCATCTCGCGGTCGCTGTTCGGCACCTCGATGCCGACCGCGGACTTGCCGGGGATCGGCGCCAGCAGCCGCACGTTGTCGGTGGCCACCGCGTAGGCGATGTTCTTGGTGAGCGCGGTGATCTTCTCGACCTTCACGCCGTGGCCGAGCTCCACCTCGTAGCGGGTGACCGTCGGACCGCGGGTGAAGCCGGTGACCTGCGCGTCCACGTCGAACTGGTCGAGCACGCCGCTGATCGCCTCGATCATCAGGTCGTTGGCGCGGCTACGGGCCTTCGGCGGGTCGCCCTGCTTGAGCAGGCTCGGCGGCGGCAGCGTGTAGTCGCCCTCGACGGCGCGCGCGCTGGTCAGCTGCGCGGCCCTGGCCGGCTTGTCGGCCGGCTCGGCGGCCTTGGGGGTGACGGCGCGGCGCGGCCGCTCGGCGCGCGCGGCCCCGTCCG
>DASWTI010000654.1:0-26878 GCA_036402215.1 Pseudonocardiaceae bacterium | reverse complement strand
GGGGCCGGGACCACCATGGTGCCGGTCGGCGAGGCATACCTGGAGGTCACGCCGTCGTCCGCGGGCGACGGTCCGCCACCGGCGGGTCCGGGCCGGCGGGTGCGGCCGCTGCCGGAGGCCGCGCTCCCCCGCGCCACCGTGCGCCTGCTCGACACCGAGTCGCGCGTCGTCCGCACCGTGTCGCCGGGGTCCCGCGCGGTCGTCGAGGTGTCGCTGGACGGGCTGGGCGGGCAGCTGGCCGGGACGCGGCTGGCCGGCGTGGCGGGGTTCCAGCTGTGGCTGGGCGGCCGGCAGGTCGCCGGGGTGCCGACGGCGGTACTCGGGCCGGGGGTGGGCGGGGTCTACCAGGTGGGGCTGTCGACCAGATCGCTGCGCCCCGGCCGGCAGTCGGTGGAGCTACGGGTGTTCTCCGCCGAGCCCGGGGTGGCACCGCTGTCGGTGCTGACGTCGTGGCAGCTCGGGTGAGGGCGGCGCCTCTGTGGCGTGTGCTCAGCCGAAGTTGTCGATGACCGCCTCGGCGACGGCCTTCATGGTGGTGCGGCGGTCCATGGCCGTGCGTTGGATCCAGCGGAAGGCCTCGGGCTCGGTCATCGCGTTCGAGGTCATGAGCAGACCCTTGGCGCGGTCCACCAGCTTGCGCGTGGCGAGCTGGTCGGAGAGGCCCGCCACCTCGGCCTCCAGGGCGCGCAGCTCGGCGAACCGGGACATCGCGAGTTCCACGGCAGGCACCAGGTCCCGCTTGCCGAACGGCTTGACCAGGTAGGCCATCGCGCCGGCCTCACGAGCACGCTCCACCAGGTCCCGCTGCGAGAACGCCGTCAGGATGACGACCGGCGCGATGCGCTCCGCCGCGATCATCGACGCCGCCTCGATGCCGTCCCGCTTGGGCATCTTCACGTCCATGATCACCAGGTCCGGCCGGAGCTCACCGGCGAGCTCGACCGCCCGCACCCCGTCCGCCGCCTCGCCGACGACCTGGTAGCCCTCCTCGCGCAGCATCTCGACCAGGTCCAGCCGGATGAGCGCCTCGTCCTCCACCACGAGCACCCGCGGTGGGGTGGCCCGGATCTCGCCGTCCACGAACACCTCGGCCTGCGTCACCGGCGTCCCTCCTAGCTGCAGCTTCGTCACGCTGACGGTCGCCAGCCGGAACCAGCAGAATACGTCGGGGCATGTGACGAACAGATGACACGAACCCCCTGGGTACAGTGATCCCCACGACAGGCCCCGGTAGCCCAACCGGCAGAGGCAACGGATTCAAAACCCGTCCAGTGTGGGTTCGACTCCCACCCGGGGCACCCTGTCCCCACCCGCACGAACAGGCCCCTCACCTGCACAAACAAGGCGAGGGGCCTGCGGCGTTCAGTCCGGCTGACTCCGGTTGCATCCGACTGGCGGCGGCTGTCCGCCCCCTATGCGTCCCCTTTACTCAGTGCCAGCCCAAGGCCGCGGCGAGGCGTTCCCGGGCCTGGGTCTCCTGGTCGGCGAGCACGGCGGCGTACACCTGGTGCAGCACACCGACCGATTGGCCCGCCCACGCGGCGCACTGGGCGGACGGCACCCCATTGGCCAGCCACGTGGACACGCAGGCGTGCCGCAGGTCGTACGGCCGCCGGGCCAGCGGCGAGCCATATTCGATCGTGCTCAGGGCCGCCTTGCGTGCCTTGTCCCAGACTCGCCCGGTGGTCGACTCGGCCAGCTCTCCCCCGGTCAGGTTGCGGAACAGTCGCCCGTCGGCGCCTACGCCGTGCGTCGCCAGGTGCTCGTTCAGGATCGCCGTCAGAGGCGGTGGTGACGGCACCACTCGCACCTCTCCGTGCCCTCGTTGCTTGAGCTGTCGCCGGTCCCGCCGCCGGCCGGTGTCGGTCCACGCCGCGCCGGCCGTGGGTGCCGTCTCGGACAGCATCAACTCTCCCCACCCCTGCGCCGGCAGCTTGAGGTCACCGACCCGCAGCATCGCTGCTTCCTCCGGACGTAGCGCGCCGTAGTACATGACGGCGAAGAAGCCCACCAGTCGCGGTCCGCTTGGGAGTTGCCTGCCCACCGCCGCAAGCAGGCGGCGTGCCTGTTCCGGGTTGATCACCACTCGCTTGTCGATCGCCCGTGAAGCCTTCGGCAACGTCCACTTGACAGCGCTGAGTGGGTTCGCGCTCAACAGCTTGAGTTCCACTGCGTACTCGAAAGCGTTGTGGACGACGGCCCGTTTCCGGCCAATGGTCTTCGCTGCGGCTCGCTCCCCATCGAGCTTGAGTGACAGTTCGTCGAGCATCGCCCGGACTCTGGCGGGTTCGGCCACAACCGACATGTCCACGGTATTCGCGCCCAGCCAGCGGAGCGCCGCGGACACGTCATCGGGGCGCTCCGTGTTCCGCCGCGCGGTATTGAAGGCCCAACCGGTGAGCGCACGCCGTATCAGGGCCAGGTCAGGTCGACCTCGCGTGGTGCGGAGTAGCGCCGGCGTTACGGTGGCCAGTGCGTCCGCGTTGCCGGCCCGCGACTTGGCCGCAGCGTGCCTCCACTTCATGTCGACGTATTGGCACGCGAAGTCGAACCAGGAGACCATCCGCTGTGCACGCAGCTCGGAGAGTGGCAGTCCGTGGTCCGTGTCGAATGCCTCACCTGTGCGGGCGCCGCTGATGAGCGTCGCACGGAACGATTCGGCAAGCGCATGAGTCTTGAACGCCTTCTTGAAGCGTCGCCCAGCGACCCGCCAGACCACCTGGTAGGTGGTTGCCCGTTTCCCCTTCCGAGATTCGATGGCCCACACCCGAACGTCGTATGAGGTGGGCATTAGGCGGCCTCCTGGCGGCTGTCGAGCCAGCGGTCGACTTCGGTGCGGCGGATGCGGATGGCTCCGTTGGGGAGCTTGATGCAGCGTGGCGCGCGGCCCTTGGCGCGCCACTCGTAGAAGGTGCTCGGTGAGATGTGCAGCTCCTTGCAGAACTCGGTGATGGTTAGGAAGTTGGTCGACCGGCTCACTGCTCCCCCTTGGCGTGGTGGTGTGAGACAGGTGGGACAGTCGCCCTGCCGGGTTGTCCCACCTCGATCAGGGCTTCTACCTGCGGGGACGGTTGGGGTGGGACAGGTGGGACAGTTCCTGTCCGGTCGGCTGTCCCACCGGTGGTGGCGGGGGCGTAGTAGCGGCCGGTGCCGTCGGTGGTGAGTTGGCCGGCGTCGGCCATGCGGGCGCAGGTGCGGCGGGCGTTGTCGTGGGTGAGGCCGGTGGGTGCGGCGAGTTCGCGGGGCATGGCGCCGGGGTGGTCGCGCAGGTAGCGCAGGATGGTGGCGCGGGTGCCGGAGATGGTGTGGTCGATGGTGGGGCCGTCGAGCATGCGCCAGGTGCCGGTGTCGCTGTCGAAGGTGAGGGCGTGTTCGGCTTCCTCGACGTCGCGGCCGGTGATGGACAGAATTCCGTCGGCCTCATTCCGGGCTCGGCGGAGAACAAGGGTGGCGTCCGCAGCGCCGGCGATTCCGTTGGTCCCGGACACTTCCTGAAGGAAATCGTCCGAGCTGGCCTTGCGGACGTGGTGCACAAGAACCACGGCGACGCCGTAGTGGTCGGCCACCTTCTTGATGCGTCCGACGGCGGCGTAGTCGGCATCGTAGGCGGACAATCCGGCAGCCGCGGTGCCGCGGATCTTGGCAAACACGTCGATCACCACCAGCCGCGCGGACGGGTTCCGGGCCAGCCACCCGGCGATCGCGGTGTCACCGCCCTGGTTGAGGGCCGGGAACGCGGTCAACAGGGTCAGATCGGCCGGGGCGGGTTGCCCGGCGAGAAGCATTCCCATGCGTCGTTGCAGACGCCGCGGCGTGTCTTCCAGCGCCAGATAGAGCACCGGTCCCGGGTCGACCGGGATGCGATCGAACGCGTCACGTCCCCCGGCGATGGCCAGCGCCAGGCCGAGCGACACCCAGGACTTCCCGACCTTGGGCGGTCCGGCGAGGATGCTCACCCCTTCGGCGAGCACCCCGGGGACGGCCCATTTCGGTTCGGGGAAGCGGGCGGCCATGAGGGCATCGGCGGTCCAGGCGGCGGCGAACGGATCCGGCCGCCCGGACCCGCCGGGACGGATGGGCAGGACCGCGGCGGGTTGTGCGGGGGTCATCGCCGGGCCGCGGCGTCTCGTTCGGCCTGCCCGACGGCGGCGATGGCGGTGGTGCAGGGCGGGCAGAGGATGCCACCCGGCCCGGCCGGGGCGGTGCCGCACTTGGCGCAGTCGCGGGCCGGCCACTCCCCCGTCGGCGCGGACCGTCGCGTGTGGGTGGCGGGTGGGGTGGTCATTGGTCCCCCTGGTGGTGGGTGCGGTCGGTGGGGATGCCGGCGCGTTCGGCGTGGTCGGCGCAGCCGGTGGCGCCGGGTGAGTTGTTGTGGATGAACGCCACGCACAGGTCCGCGCCGAGCGCGACCATGCGCCGGTTCCGCACGTGTCCGGCGGACGGTCCGTCGCGGTCCCAGTCCGCGGGGCCGACGGGGTGCGGTTCGGTGGGCAGGCCCCAGCGGCGCCAGATGGCGGCGGCGATGCGGTCGGCGCCGCGGGCCGCCCCGTGGACCAGGGTGGCGCCGGGATGGGCGCGGGCGGCCTCGCGGAGCTTGTCCGCGATGACGCCGCGGTCGGTCCAGGTGCGGGACCCGGTGACCAGCACCCGGCGGCCGTTCGCAGTCTGGTCCTCCCGGGCGCGGGCCAGGATCTGCGGCACCTCCGCCCACCTGCACGGTGTCGCTCCGGCGTGCAGGGCGGCCGTGCGGCGGGAGTTGGTGAGGTCGTAGTGCGGCCGCCACGCCGTCCGACCGGGTTGGAACCAGGCCAGACGCAGGCCGAGCCGGCGGGCGAACAGGTGCAGTTCGGTCACGTCTCCGGAATCGGTGACCAGGTGCGACCACCGGTCGGTGAGGCGGCCGACCCGGGCGGGGATGCGGGCGTCATCGACGTAGACGGTCATGCCGCCACCCCGCCCGTGGTGCTCGGCCTGCCCGCTGGAGCGGTGGCTATGGTGCGGGGCCGACAGGCACCGGCCTGCAGGCCTGACGTGATGGTGGATCGCATCTGCGCCGCGCTGTAGGCGCCGACCGCGAGGTGCCCGGCGGATGCCTGTTCCAGGACGGCCCGGGCGGTCTCCTCGGCGAGCGCGCCGCCGGCCACGAACTGCCCCAGGGACCGGGCGGCGATGTACAGGGCACCGTTGCGGTCCCCGCGCTTGGCGCCTTCCACCCGGGCCACCTCGGCCGCCACCGCCGACGCCAGGTACCGCTCGGCACGTGACTGCATCGCGAGCCGTACTGGCCCGGCCGGAGTTGGTGGCGCCGGGGTGAGCGCGCCGGTCAGCCATGCGGGCAGCTCGATCGGGTCGCGGGGGTCGGTGGTGACGTAGGCGTGGCCGTTGATGAGGGAGCCGGCGGCGACGACGTAGCCGCCGTGGCCGCGGGTGTCGACCCGCCATCCCAACCCGGCTCCGCCGTCACCGGCGGTGTTGCCCAACCGCACCCCGGCCGGGGCGGTGAAGTACAGGTGCGTCCCGCCGCTGGGCGTGGTGACGGTGTGGGTGTCCACCGGCGGCGGTTCGCCCGCGGTGTCGGCGGTGAGGATCAGGACGTCCATGCCGCAGGTCACGCCTTGCACGGCCCAACCGACCGGGGGCACGTCCCCCGCCTTGGCCCGGTCCAGGTCCACCACCAACAGCCCGGACGGGCCGCAGGCGAGGCCGATGTTGAACGGCCGGGCCGTCCACGCCCGTCGGATGCGGTCGGGGTCGGTGGTCGCCCGGGCCTCCCATCCGGTGTGCCCGTCGCGGCAGCGCGGGTCCCGGCGGGTGCACCGGGCGGCGGGGTGGTCCGGCACGGCCGGGTACTTGGCGCCGGGCGCGAGGGGGAACACACGCCACCCGCGGCCGGCGGCGGTCAGTGCCGCGTCGAGGAGTTCCCGACGCCCGCCGGGTGCCGTGGTGTCTGCCATGGCTCAGCCCTCCCCGGTGATGACGACGGGTACCGCGTCGGGGTCGGTCGCAGTGGTCGGGACCGCGATCCAGTCGTAGCCGTGCAGGTGGTCGCAGCGCGCGCACGGCGGTAATCCGGGGCGAAGGCAGGCACTGCCGCACAGCGGCGTGTCGGCGTCGTCGGTGTCCGCTGCCCGCCGGTGCTGGGCGTGCGCGTCCTCGGTGCACCCACACTCGGTGTGGACCTGCACCCACAGTCGTTCCACGTCGGCCGTGCGGGCACCGGGGATGCCGCCGCACTGTTCAGCGCTCCGCAGCGCCGCGGACAGCGCGGCGACGGCCCGGCGATCGTGTCCGCCGGCCATGACCGCGGTCGGCTCGTCGACCTCACCCAGCAGCCACGTGGGCCGCTCGTAGTGGATCTCGGCGGCGGCGGGGTGGCTCCGATCGCCCACCATCGGGTCCTGGGTGGTCATGCGGCCCTCCCCATGGGGCCGGGGGCGGGTCCGGTCAGGGCAGCGGCGATGCGGGTGCCGAGCCAGGTAGCCACGTGGACGGGCACGGCGTTGCCGATCTGCCGTTTGACCTCCTTGGCGTTCCCGGTGAACCGGTAGGTGTCGGGGAAGCCCTGGGCGCGGGCGCACTCGCGGTTGGTGAGCATCCGGTGGTGAGCGCCGGTGGCGGTCCGGGTGGCGACGCCGTGGTGGTTGCCACCGGCGGTGACGGTGGCGAGGGGGTGGCGGTCGGCCCGGCGGGGGTGGGCGTTGCGGCGGTAGGTGACCAGGTGCGGCAGGCCCGGGTCGGTGATCGCCTCGATCTGCGGCGTCACGTAGAGGCGGCGGGTGACCGGCCGCCCCGGGTTCGGGTCGAGGATCGCCGCGGCCGGCACCGTCACCGCCGGTGGTGGGGTGAGGTCGACGTGCAGGCCGTCGCGGGTGGCGACCACGTAGAGGCGGCGACGGTGCTGGGCGTGCCCGAAGTGCGCCGCGTCCAACGTCAGCGGCACCGCGCGGTAACCGAGGGCTCGCAGCCCGGAGAGCCACCACGGGAACAGGCTCCAGTCGCGGAACTCCAGAACGTTCTCCACCACGATCGCCGGGTACCGGTGGACCTCGGCCGCGGCGATCACCGCGAACGCCGTGGCCCGGTCCACCGCCCCCACGTCGGCCCGCAGCCGTTCCACCTCGGCCGACGGTCGGGCGCGACCACCGGAACGGGCGTGCCACACGCACGACGGCGACGCCCACAACAGGTCCGTGGTCGGGAAGGTCCGCCAGTCCACCTCGGACAGATCCGCGGTGCGGTGCTCGGTGTCCGGATGGTTGAGCCGGTGCGTGGCTACCGCGACGGGCGAGTGGTTCGCCGCCACCGCGACATGCCACCCCGCCCGGAGCATCCCCTCGGAAGATCCACCGCCCCCGGCGAACAGGTCCGTCGAAGTCAACACTGAGGTGCCCATTAGGCCTCCTTCCGTCAGTGGTCGCGGCCGGTGGGCAACCCGGGCCGGGTGGTCCCGGCGGCGCGGCGGGCGCGCTGGGTGCGGGTCCAGGCGTTCCACGCCCGGCGGCCGAGCCGCAGCCGGTGCCCGGTGCCGCCGCACCGGCCGCAGTGGCGGAACACCCGGCCGATCGGCGCCCGCTTCTTCCCGCCGCCGGAGCACCGCCGGCACGCCGCGAACGGCCAGACCGCACATGACCCGACGTAACCGAGCGTGACCAGGGTGGGGAGTGCGATGAGGGTGAGGGTGATCGTGGTGTGGGGGTCCACAGTGGCCTCCTGGGCCGGTTTCGGGCGTGCGGGACCGCAACGCCGCTAGGAACTAGAGCGCTGGTCAGGAATCAGGTGGTCCGCTAGCGGGGTCGCTAGGTCTAGCGGGGTGTCGTGCTAGACCTAGCGACCCGCGTTCGAACCGCCGAACGAGCCAGTTCAGCTACTGTGCGTGGTATTTCGGGTGAGGATCGTGCGGGTGAGACCGCGCCGGTTGGCGCCGTCGCCGGTCGTGGGGTCGGTGGCCCACACCTGCCCGGTGGAGATGCCGTGCGGTTTGAGCGCGGCGGCGAGTTGGGTGGCCTTGGCGGCGCCGGTGGGCAGGGCGGCCCATTCCCCGTACCGGTCGGGGAACAGTTCGGCGAGGCGGTCCACGATGGCGTCGGACCACATGCGGTCGGCGTCGCCGAGCGCGGTGAGCACGTCCGCCGGCAGCGACGACCGGCCGCTGTCGATGTCGTCGGGGGTGGCGTCGAGGCCGGCGGCGTACCCGGTGAGGAGTCCGGCCGCGGTGCGCATCGCCCTCGCCTTGGCCACGATGGCTTCGGCGCCGGGGGCGTCGACGTAAACGGTGCGGACGGTCTTCGGTTCGTCGCCGTCGCCCTTGAGGATGCCGATCCCCTTGTCGGAGAACGCGAACATGGTCGCCCGGTGCCCGTTCTTGTACGACGACGTGCCCAGCACCATGTCGTTGGGGACCTGGCCGGCCACCTTGAGGCAGAAACGGAAGATGGCGTTGTCGGAGATCTGGGTGGGGATCGACTTCGAGTCCGGCCGCTGCGTGGCCAACAGGATCACGATCCCGGTCGCCGGGCCGCGTTTGACCAGGTCGGTCACGATGGCCTCGATCTCGGCGCCATGGTCGGGGTGCTCGAACCACACCTGACACTCATCCACACCGAGCACGACCGGGTGCAGCCCGAGGGACCGCTTGTCGGCGAGTTCGGTGGTCACCTTGGACTCCAGGCACAGGTCCTTCGGCAACTCCCGGATCACCTTCGTCCGACGGCGCATCTCCTCCCGCAGACCGCGCAAGGTGGCCAGGGCGTACTCGATGTCCTCGGGGTCGTCGCCGGCCCGGTAGCGGTGCGCGACGGGGGCCAGCGGGGACAGGTCACCGGTGCCCTTCAGGTCGAACGCGTGCAGCTGCGCCCGCGGGTCCAGGGCGGCGATGAGCAGCAACTCGCGCAGGGTGAAGGTCTTGCCCATGCGCGGGACGGCGCCGATGATCCCGGCGACGTACATGAGCGTGACGTCGACCCAGCGTCCGCGCTGGTCGGTGCCGAACGGCTGAGCCTTGAACAGGTCCACCCGCGGTGCTTTGCGCAGCGGCCACGCGGGTTGCTTCGCGGTGGACATGTCCTGGTCACCGACCCACAGGACCAACCGGCCGGGGTGCACGGCGGCGTTGCCCTCGGGCCAGACGCAGCCCAGGGGCCGGCCGAGCCCGGAGGCGAGCCGGTCGCGACGCTCGATGACGTCGCCGGCGGTGACACCGGGTGGGAGTTCGACGTCGGCGCGCCAGCCGGGGCCGTCGCGGGTGATCGGCGCGACGAACCCGATCGCCCCCGGGTTCTTCGACACCGCCTGCGTGATGCCGCCGATACCCAGCACGGACAGGGCGCGGACCACGACGTCCGCGGTGAGCTTCTGGACCCGGGCGTTGACCACGGCGCCGGAGACCACGGGCTTGTCGGCGGGGGCGCCGATCCAGCCGAGCAGGGCGACCGCGAGGGCGAGGCAGGCCCACTTGACGAACTGCAACCACAGCGGCCAGTGGTCCGGCAGCATCGCGCGCACGGCGAACACCAGCACCACGCCGACGGTGGCGGTGACGCCGAGCAGGATGGACCGCCACCGCACCCGGGCGTCGCGGACGTGGGCCAGCTTGAGGTACTTCTCGGCGTCGCCGGTGGTGGCCATCCGGGACCGCAGCGGGCGGCCCTCGGCGTCGGACACCCACCGGGCCACACCGGCCGTGACCAGCAGGAACCCGCGCGGTGACCGGGCCGCGAGGCGGATCAGGTACAGCGGCAGCCGCACCGCGTGGAACGCCACCGAGTGCCCCACGTGCCGGGCCACCCAGCCCACGGCCTCCGTCGCCGCCGGGACCGAAGCCAGGTAGGACGGGATGACCGGCAAGCGCTGCGCGTCGCGCCACCGCACCAACGGCGACGCCACGTCCCCACCGGGCAGGTCCACCGGCACGGCCGGCTGCGCCGGCGCGCCCGGGGCCGGGGTGTCGTCGACGAGTTCGCCTTCGAGGACCGGACCCACCACCTCGCCGGTGGTGGCTGCGGGGTCGGCGTCGGCCGGCCGGGCCGCGTCCCCGGTGGGGGGCGTGTCCTGTGGGCCGTTGCCGCGGCGGACCGGGAAGGGCAGGACTTCGCCGTGCAGGTTGTCCACGGCCAGGCCCACGACGGGGTCCGGCTCCGGGTCCGGCGTGCCAAGGGTGGTCGTGATGGTCATCGGGCACCGCCCTTCGGGTCGGAAGTGGCGAGAGCGTCACGGATCCGGCGGGCGGCGTCGGTGCCACACCCGAGGGCGGTGCGGACCTGACTGGCCGACGGCCGCGCCGGCAACGCACCCCGCCGGATCAGGTCGTGGGCACGGTCCAACAGGTCCACCCCACCGGTGCCGGTCGATCTCGCCGGGGTGGTGTTGTGCCTGTACTCCGGGGCGGTAGCCCCCGGGTAGGCGTGCCCGGCCGGCGGGGTCGGGGTGATGTTCAGGTGGGTGAAGCCGTGCCGCACCCGCGGCATCGCCGTCACCACCGCCACGGCCACGATCGGGCCGATGGCGTGGATCAGCAGCGGCGCGAACGCGAACCCGGCCGCGACCCCGGGCAGGTAGGGCCACACGTTCATCGTGATCGTGATCCCGAGGAACAGAACCTCGATCCGGGTCAACACCCGGTCGCTGAGGGCCTGGCCGCGGGAGGCGAAGAACGCCCGGGCGCCGACCACGAACAACAGGGCCAGCGAGATCAGCGGTTCGACCAGCCAGGCCAGCCACCACGCGGCCGAGTAGGTGGGGGCGCCGTTCGCGGCGAACTTCTGCACCCCGGCCGTCGACCACCCCAACGCCAGGATCAACGCCGTCATCGCCAGGGTGGTGAGGGTGCGGCGCCAGCGGGCCGCCCGCCACGCCTGCGCCGCCGGGTCCTGACCCAGGGCGTGCAGCCGGGCGGCCTCGGCGACCGCCCGGCGGCGGCGACGGACCTTCGGGGAGTCGATCAGCAACGGCGCGGTGTCCGCCTGCAGGTCGACCAGGGCGTGCGCCTCGGCCACCTCGGCCCGCATCCGACGCACCCGCGCCGTCTCCCCCACCATCGGCAGCTCCCCCGGCACGTCGTCCAGGTCCGGCCCCGCGTCCGCGGTGACCTCCCCGGCCGAGTCCTGCACCGGCGCCGGCTGAGTGGTCAGGAACCGCTCCAACTCGGCCAGGCCCCGACGGACCTCCTCCGGCTCACCACCACCGGCCGCGCCGGTCGTCATCGGCGGCGTCATCGCACACCCCCCATCCCCACAGTCACGGTCGTCACGGCCGGTCCAGCAGTCGCCACGGTCGCCGTAGCCCTTGGCGTAGTCGTCGGTGTGGTGGTGTTGGCGCGGTGCCAGGCGTCCGCCCAGTCCGTCACGTCCCGGTGGTTCGCCCACCCCGGCCGCCACGACCGGGCACGGCCGGCCATGGCCAGGGTCCCGACGGTGGCCCGCTCACCGATCTCGGCGAGGCCGGCGGCCAGCAGACTCACCAACCCGAACACCCCGGCCGCCGCACCCAACACCACCACCACGACCAGCACCGACAGCGGCAACGCCGACAGCGCCGCCCGCACCCGCCCCGGGCGCGGCCCGAGCGTCACGGTCACGGCCATCACGCACCCCACCCGGGGAGGTAGGTGTCATGGTGCGGCCACAGGGCCGTGCTCAGCGCGGTCTTCAGGATGGTGCGGTGGTCGAACGCGAACTCCACCGCGGCCAGGTCGGTGACCGGGACCCACCGGGCGCGGGCGGCGTCGTCGCCGGCCGCCACCTCGGGCAGTTCCGCCGGGTGGTGCAGCACCGTCAGGTAGGCGGCCGACACGTACCTGCCCCGCGGGTCCCGCCCCGGAGTGTCGAACACGCCGATCAGGTCCACGTACCGGCCGACCGCCAACCCGGTCTCCTCGGCCAGCTCCCGCCGGGCCGCGTGCTCGGAGGTCTCCCCGGGGTCGACGTGCCCACCCGGCAACGCCCAGCCACCCGCGAACGGTGGCTTGCCCCGCTCGATCAGCAGCACGTGCCGACCGTTGACTTCACCCGCCGCGCCGACCAGTTTCTCAAAGCTGGCGGCGCGCTCGTGCGGCGGTGGCGCGAGTACGAGCAGGCCGGACGCGGGCAGAAACGACCGGAGCCACCAATCCCGGTAGAAGCCGCGCCGCAGCCCTCGGCCGGCATCGTGGTCGAACACGACCACGCAACCCTGACCTACTCCGCCGGCATGTACCGACCGGTGCAGCGACGCAAGATCCGCAACGTGGGGACCGAACCGATCACGCGCTACCTCATGCGCATGTCTGTCGACCGCTACCCGGGCGACCCGGAGCGCTCCAACGAACTGTATCGAGAACACCCGCTGACCTGGGACGAGTTGAGCCTGTTCGCGCGGTGCGGCGACGATCGGATGGACTGGCAGGTCAAGCACGACCGCGACGCGTTCAAGGAAGTGTGGCTGCTCTTCGAGAACGAGCACGGCCGCTTCCCGCTGTACCCCGACCAGTCGGTGTGGATCGAGTACGGCTACACCGTCAGCGAATCGAAGTGGGGCACGTGGTTTCAGCGCGCTGTCAGGTTGCCGACGGCTCGGCTGAGCGTCGAGCTGCGCTTCCCGGTAGAGCTACGCGCCGCGGTGTGGGGAATGGAGACGTCCATGACAGCCGAGTCGTATCCCTTCCGGACCGCGATCCAGCACGAGCAGCGCGACGGGGCCGACGTCTACTCATGGGCCACGGACGAGCCTCCGCTACACGCACGGTACCGCCTCGAATGGAACTTCCGTTCGCTGCAGCCGCAAAGCGAGGCCGACATGCCGGAGCGAAAGCCGAGCGAGAAGATGGCCGCCATCGGCGTAGTACAGGAAGGTGACCCGATTTTACGGAAGGCCGCCACACCATTCGACTTGCCGGCAGAAGCCGACCACGCACGTCACGTCGTCGCTCAGCTCATGTCCGCGATGGAACGCGCGCGCAAGATTCACAACTTTGCCAAAGGCATGGGCGTCGCCGCACCACAACTCGGCATCGACCGCGCCGCAGCAACAGTCCGCACGGCGGACGGCCGGGTCTTCACATTGCTCAACCCGGTGGTGATCGAGGAGTCCGAATTAGCCGAAGAGCAGTACGAAGGCTGTTGGAGCTTCTTCGACTTTCGCGGCAAGGTACGGCGGCCAGTACTGATACACGTCGAACACCAAGAGATAGATGGATCCCGCCACATTACTGTATTTGAGCGTGCCGAGGCACGGCTAGTTGCACACGAAGTCGACCACCTTGGCGGAATCCTGTATTCCGACAAGCTCGGGCGGGGCGACGTGCTGATTCCGGTGTCTGACTATAGGGACAGTGGTCGCCCGTGGCGCTCTTGACGAGCCATTTGGCGCATCTCGCGCAGGCCGCTGGCCCATACCATTAACGCGCTGGAGACTTATGGAACACACACCGCCGCCTTGAGGACCTCCACCTACCCTGTCCCCACCTCACGCGCTTCCGCAGGTAGACGCCTCGCCAGGGTAGGACAGCCCCCTGCTCGGCCGCCCCACGACCTCAACCGACTCTCCGGCCAGTACGCCTATCTCGGAATCTGTGCCCGCTTTGCCAGCCTTGGCGCTTGGTCCTGCAGTGGACACTCCCCATCACGACGTGGCACACGATTGACATAGAGCGATGCCTAATGGGGTCAGCAAATGCAACGCCGTCGAACCATCCCGGCGGGTGGTTATCAGTCCGGCTTCGCGTAAAGCTGTGGTGTGCATGCTGACAGTAGCAGCGGACAGTTCGAACCGACGGGCAATCTCGCCGGTGCTGTAGGCATCCGCTAGGAGAAGTAGAATATTACTACGGGTGCGACCCAACAGCACGGAGAGGCGCCGCCCGGGTGAGCCCGTGATCGGACTCACCGTCGCAGTCAGCGTGAGATTATGGTCGACTGGATAAAGCAGCACCGGCTTCGGGCAACGCTGGTCGATCAGAGTAACGGGATTCCGCCAGCAGAAATAACTCGGGACGAGCGTGAGTCCTCGCCCTTGAAGATGAACGTCCCAATTGACCGGGTAGTTCGCCTCAAGTACGGGCCGGTCCCAACATGCGACTGGGCGCAGGCTAGCCAGTACCCCCTCGCATCCCCCATTCAAAAAGGCCCGCGAGCGCAGCGCCCGGTCGGCGTCAATATGTGCCTTGATCACCGGCCAGAAGGGGGCGAGATATGCGTCATAGTAGGCGTTTAGCTCATGGCTGACAGCAGAGAGCGCCACTGGCGAACCCGTGGCCAGGTCCCGGGTCCAGGTCGGCAAGTGTCGCTTTCGCGCAATGAACTCCAACTCTTCATGCAGCCGCATCGGCGGTGTGCGCATAATTGCTTCGAGGCCGGCTTCCAATCCAAACTCACCATCAGACGGAGTCAGGAAGTCCGGGAAGTCACCCCGCTGCGGAACCAGACCACGGAGTAACCCCCGGTTCACCGTCGGACGGCGAGCAGGCAGAATAGATCTTATCATTCTCCGCCATGAATCAAAGGCCAATCCATCCGTTGAATTACCCACCTTGTGTAGACTTAGAACTAGCTCCCACAAAGGATCCGGGCCAGGCGCTAAGCGAGTCCTGGCTAGATCCTCACTGGTGAAGTGTATGCGAAGTCTTCCTTCCACGACTGAGCCTCCCAGCTCGGGCTGTCGGATCCAGACTACACGTCGCATGCCCGGCGACCAGCCCTGTTAGACCCTAATCTAACGATGTGGCAGCACATGGATGCGGCATGTCAGCATCGGCGGGACCTCACCCGCACTCGAAGAACCGGATCTTAGGAGGACCCAAGTTGGCCTTGATCAATTACCCGCTCCGGTCGGCGATTGCCCTGCTGCTTGTCGGACTACTTGCGATCATGGCGGCGCCCGCCCCGGCAGGAGCCGATGGCGTACCCTCGACTGATGTCCTATGTTCATCCGTATGGAACCCCGCGTATGCGGTGTACATGACTGCGGCAATGACAAGGGCGAAGGTGGCCTCGGAAGGCGTCACCATAGGCTTCTTTGACCGCAAGACGGAGACTACCTGCTTCACCGATCCATCCCGGCAGTTCCAAACGGCAAGCATCGTGAAGGTGATCGTCGCCGTCGCACTACAGTTACGCGCGCAAGAGGAAGGCCGCGATCTTAGCGACCATGAACGAGACTTGGCCGGGGCCATGATCATTGAGTCCAATAATAATGCCACTAGCGAGCTCTGGCGGCAACTGCACACCGAGTCGCCCTACGTCAGCAGCGCGATCCTTGTTACAAACATGACGAACACTCACCCCGGCCCCAATGGGTTTTTTGGCACCACGACCACCACAGCGTCGGACCAGATCAACCTACTCAAGTTCCTGACCTCACCTTATGAAGCTGCTCTGGACTTGGAGCGTCGTGACTATATTCTTGAGCTCATGTCCAGGGTAACCCTCCTCCACCGGTACGGCGTTCCGGTCGGGGCGCCCTTCGGAAC
Organism: Pseudonocardiaceae bacterium; assembly: GCA_036402215.1. GTDB lineage: Bacteria > Actinomycetota > Actinomycetes > Mycobacteriales > Pseudonocardiaceae > DASXTS01. The sequence continues at coordinate 11,439 of DASWTI010000654.1, read as the reverse complement.
GACCTGGAGCAACAAGATCGGATACGCAAATCTCGACGATAACGTATTCGACTTCACGACCCACAGTATTGGCGCAGTTCGCGGAACGGCATGGAACTCAGCGCAGCACGACTACGTAATGGCACTGCTCAGCAACCAGAACTTTTGGTTCACCGGAACGCTGCGCGTTTCCCGTGCCGCCTACGAGATAAATCGTGCGAATGACGCATTTTCAGGCTGATGCATGGCAACCTGAAATGCCTCGGGGAAGCGGGCCGAAGGGGTTGTGTTCACCAGCCAGTGGGAGGAACGGATCCGGTCGCTCCATCGGCCACAACCTCCTGCACGCATCAGCAGGCCCCGGCCAAGTAGCTGGCTAGGTTTCAGTCGGGACTAGGCTGAGCGACGTGAGCCAAGTTCACGTCACAGGTAGCACGGGCGGGACAGGTTCAGCCATCCGACAACTGTCCCACCTGTCCCAGCTGTCCCACCTCACCCGTTTCCGCAGGTAGACGCTTGATCAACGTGGGACAGGTGGCGGGATCAGCCTGTCCCACCTGTCCCGGCCAGCTGTCACGACCCTGCCATCAGGCAGTGCCGGCAACCATCACGAAGTTGGACAGATAGAAATATTGATCTTGATAGGTCTCCCGACCTGGCGCCGAGCGGAAAGAGACACAACCACCTAGAGCGGCTAGACAGATCCATGTTCTTGATCTTGGATACGACGCGCTGACGGGCGCAGGCACCTGAGGTGTTCTTCCGGCACGACATGCAGGCGAGCCATGCGACGCCACGAGCGCACCCAGTCGGAGCCGGCCCAAGGCGCGGCTGAACGCCTAGCAGGCCATCACAGCGCGCCCTGTACGCGCCCCGTAGAGCCAAGATCCTGGCCTCCTGAGGGTCACCACCGCGGCGACCGTCCAGCCGCCAGGCTCCGGCCGAACCCAACCAAGATCAAAGACATGGATCTGCCTAGCCGCTCTTGGTTCACTCACGCGGCCCCACGCCCCGATACGTCCCCAAGTCGACCACCTCGGCAGCGTTTGCGCTGGTGAGAGGCTTCTCCGGCGTGGATTCAAAACCCGTCCAGTGTGGGTTCGACTCCCACCCGGGGCACCCTGTCCCTACCCGCACGAACCAGTCTCCAACCAGCGGAAACATGGTGGCCGAGGACGTCCGCGGTGCGCCGGCCCGCGTGGCGGAGGTCGTACGGTCGCCGAGCCGGCGTGGACGCGTAGCCCTCCTGGCTCGGCGCCGCTTTCCGCGCCTTTCCCCCATCCGGCCGGTGGTGGACTTCTCCCCGGTCAGAGTGCGGAACAGCTGACCGTCCGGCCCATAGCCGTCAACAGGCCTGCCCGGCGCGGCCTGGTGGCCTCTTCCGGCCGCAGCGCCGCGTAGTACCTGGCGCCGAAGAATGCGACCGATCGCGGACCACTCGGCCCCTGCTGTCGAACAATGGCCATCTTACGGCCAAGGGCCGCTGGAGCAGATGAAGCCGCTACTACTTGAGGACGTGGCCACACTGTCGGTGACATATACGTAGGCGGTGCAGCTGGCTCCGACGGCGCAACTACGTATGCCAGTCCCCCCGTAGTAGGCGGCGACATATTGAGCACCCTTGTGATGCCCCAGCGCACAGCAACGGGGCCGCAGGTGCCACTGTAGGATACGTCACAGTAATATTGCCTGCCGCCGGATTCGCAACCGGCAAAGTCGATATGGGGATGCGCTACGGCCACTGGCGCAAAGGCGAAGCCTAAGCCCAGGGGGCACAGAAAACGGGAATGCCGATCCTGCGGATCAATTTTCGGGCAGTCGCCATGCCCACCTCCAGGAGTAGGCAGTTTCCAAGTAGACAACATACCGCCGGTTGCACGGGTGGCACATCCGCCAATTGAGGGCGCACCCCGGTTGATTATTGCTACATGTGCCATTGATCGCGAATGGGGACTATTTCCGCGCCGAGTAACCCCACGGCGGCGTGTGAGTCGATGCCGACGCGTGCCACCAGCTCGCGTTCGCACAGTTCGACCGCCAGCTCGTGAGCGGCGTGGACGCTGGTTCGCCGCACGTCGGCGGATCCCAGCACGCCCGGGTAGCACAACACCCACCTGCCAGAGGGCGCGCACCTGACCTTGCATGTCATTGCAACCATCGGAACATGATCCCGGCCATGAACAGGTACGGCCGATCTGCTGATAATTGCATAGCGTTCGAGTGAGGCGGTCGAATTCGGTCGCGGCGAATCTTGATCGAGTGAAACGATGCCGGTCGTTGCAATCACCAGCCAAGGAGATCGTGAAGCATGGCAAGAGTTCCGGTCCGATTGAGGTCAGCGCTCGGCGCGGCAGTCTTCGTGCTCGCCACATTTGCGGCGACACCCGCCCAGGCCAGCACCGATACGGTGTACCAGTGGACATGGCACGGGCCGTACGGCAACGAGGCCGCATGCGTCATAGATCGGGACGCCTACAACGAGCCGCAGTGGGGCCAGTGGACATACGGATGTACGTACTACCCGGCGAATGCGCTTTACAGCGGCAGTGGCGCCGGCTGGTACTACCGCATGAAGACGTCACTGGACTAATCGCCAGGCTGATATTGTCAGACGGAGGGCTCCCGGCCGGCAGGGGTGGGAGCCCTCCGTCCCGGAGACCATAACCGTCACGGTGGGTAGCGAAACACGGTCCTCGGATAGCCGCCGAGAGTCGCAGGTCCGTGAAGCTGCCTATCGCGGCAGTACAAGACCCGGGCAGGAAATGACCACGGTACCGCCGGGCCGGGCTCCGGAACCGGTCAACGGCCTGGTCAGTGGCACAGTGGTGAAATGACAGCTGCCAGGCGTGCCCGACACCGGAGACTCTCGGCCGTGCTGACTTCCCGTGGCGACGCCGAGCTGGCTGCGCTGGTGGACTCGGGGCGGGCCAACAGCGTGGGCGTGGGCGGCGGCTCGGCGGTCGTCGACGTCGACGGGGTGGCGGTGTTCGTCAAGCGGATCCCGCTGACCGACCGGGAGCTCGCGCACCCGGGCTCCACGGCCAACCTGTTCGACCTGCCGGTGTACTGCCAGTACGGCGTCGTCAGCCCGGGCTTCAACGCGTGGCGCGAGCTGGCCGCGAACCGGATCGTCACCGACGCGGTGCTGGCCGGCGAGACGCAGGCCTTCCCGGTGCTCCACCACTGGCGGGTGCTGCCCGGCCGTTCGCCGATCGCGGCCGAGTACGCCGACATCGACACGGTTGTCGGCGCGCTGGGCGGTTGCCCGGCGGTGCGTGCCCGGTTCGAGGCGCTGGCCGCGGCAGCGTGCAGCCTCGTGCTGTTCTTCGAATACGTCCCGCACCCGATAACGGACTGGCTGCGCGAGGACCCGGCGGGCAAGGCGGCCACGGTCGAGCGGCAGTTCGCACAGATCGTGACCTTCCTGCGCGGCCGGGAGCTGCTGCACATGGACGGGCACTTCGGCAACCTGCGCACCGACGGGGAGCGGATCTACCTCACGGACTTCGGGCTGGTCACGTCGCCGCGCTTCGAGCTGTCGGCCGCCGAGCGCGAGTTCGCCGAACGCCACGCCACTCATGACGCCGGGTACGCCGCCATGCGACTGGTCAACTGGCTGGTGACCGAGGTCTGCGGGGTGCCGATGCCGGGCAGCGGCGGCCCGGTCGCCCGAAACGAGTACGTGCTCCGGTGCGCCGATGGTGACATTCCGGATGACGTACCGCCGGAGGTGGCCGCGATCCTGGCCCGGCACGCGCCGGCCGCCGCGAGGATGAACGCGTTCTACTGGAGACTGTTCGCCGGCGAGATCCACGCCGAGTATCCCGGCGTGTGAGCACCTCGGGCCGGACGAGCCGGCCGCGCCGCTTCACGGCATCACGTGCGCGTGGATTCTCGTGCGTGGACGCCGCCGGCACGGTGGGGAGCGCGTTGACGGGGTGTTGGGGCGGACGCAGTATGAACGAATGTTCAGAACGGGCGTTCAGCGACGGGCAGTCGTGGACGTGGCGGTGGTCGGCGGCGGCCTGGCGGGCGTCGCCACGGCGCTGCGGTTGCAGGCGGCGGGGGTGTCGACCGTCGTGCTGGAGGCGCACGGCCACGCGGGCGGGTGCGCCGGCTACTGGCGGCACCGTGGCTACTCGTTCGACGTCGGGGCCACCACGCTGGTGGACTTCGAACCCGGTGGCGTGGGGGCGCAGTTCCTCGACGCCGTCGGCATTGCGGCGCTGACCGGGGAGAGGCTGCCCGGTTACGAGGCATGGCTGCCGGACCGGCGGGTCACGCTGCACCGCGACCCGGATGCCTGGCACGGCGAGCGGCTGCGGGCGTTCGGCGACGATCCGGCGCACCGGGCGTTCTGGCGGCTGCTCGACCGCCTCGCCGAGGTGTTCTGGGCGGCCAGCCGGGCCGGCGTCAAGATGCCGATCCGCACACCGCCGGACCTCCTGCACACCGTGCGCGCCGTCGGCGCGGCGGGGCTGCCGCTTGCCCGGTACCTGACCGCGACGCTCGGCTCGGCGCTGGAACGCCGCGGGCTGGCCGGCGACACGGCCCTGACCGCGCTGCTGGGCATGCTCGTCGAGGACACCGTGCACGCCACGGTGGTGAAGGCACCGCTGATCAACGCCGCGCTCGGCGTGACGATCCGGGGCGCGGGCCTGACCCGGCACGGCGGCGGCATGCACGGCTTCTGGCGCACGCTGGTGGCGCGGTACCGGGAGCTCGGCGGGGTCCTGCGGACCGGGGAGACGGTCACCGGCGTGGCGGGCGACCGCGGCGCCTACACCGTCACCTCACGCCGCGGCTCGGCGACGGCGGCGCACGTCGTGCTGGCCGTCCCGGCCGAGACGGCCGCCCGGCTGTGCGCCGGCCGGCCGCTCGCCCGCCGGCTGGCCCGCTACCTCGAACGCGACCGCGACGAGCTGGGCGGGGCGGTCGTCGTCTTCCTGGGTGTTCCCGAGGACGAGGTCGCCGGCCGGCCGATGACCCACCACCAGCTCATGCACGACTACGAGCAGCCGCTCGGTGACGGCAACAACATGTTCGTGTCGGTCTCCGCGCCGGGCGACACGCTCAGCGCCCCACCCGGCCGGCGGGCGGTGATGATCTCCACCCACACCGCGCTGGCGGACTGGGCCGGCCTGCCCGAGGACGAGTACGCGCTGCGCAAGAAGCTCATCGGCCGGCGCCTGGTCGAGCTCGCGCGGCGCGTCTACCCGACGCTGGGTGAAGGTGCCGACGTCGTCGAGGTGGGCACCCCGCGCTCCTACGCCCGGTTCGCCTTCCGCCCCGGTGGCGCCGTCGGCGGACCGCACCAGTCGCTGCGCAACACCAACCAGTTCGCCATCCCGCACGACCTGGGCGGCGCCGGGCTGTGGATGGTGGGCGACTCCACCTGGCCCGGGCTCGGCACGGTCGCCTGCGTCCTCGGCAGCCGGATCGTGGCCGACGGGGTCCGGCGCGAGCTCCGCCGCGACCGGCGGGGCCGGCGATGACGGCCTCCGCGGACCTGCCGAGCCTGGGCGAGCTCGGCGAGGACCTGCTCGCCGTCACGCGGGCGCAGCGGTACCGGGCGCTGGCCCGGCCCTTCGTCGGGCTCGGCTGCTTCGCCGTCGTCGCGTGGCTGCACTGGTGGTGGCTGGCGCCGCTGGTCGTCTTCGCCGTCTTCGTCGCGGTCGTCACCGCCACCCACGACGTCGTGCACGGCGCGCTGGGACTGGGCGAGCGGGCCACCGGCGTGTGGCTGTTCGTGCTGGGTGCCGTGCTGCTGGAGAGCGGGCACGCCTACCGGATGACCCACCGTCAGCACCACGCGGTCTTCCCCGACCCGTCGGACCCGGAGGGCTACCCGGCGGAGCTGTCCTGGCTGGGAGCGGTCGCCTACGGCCCGGTGTTCCTGGTGCGGTTGTGGGTGTGGTCGTTGCGGCGGGCGTCGGCCGCCGGCCGCGCCGTCCTCGTCGCGGAGGCGTGCGTGCCCGTCGCGGTCGTGACCATCGGGCTGCTGATGTGGTCCGTGGCCCCTGGCGTGCTGGTCTACGCCGTCCTGGTGATCGTGGGGAGCTGGACCTACCCGCTGCTGACCGTCCACCTGCCGCACCACGGCTACGGCGACGAACCCGTGCGGCAGACCCGAACCTTGCGCGGGCGGGTGATCCCGGCGATCTTCCTGGAGCTCACCTACCACCTGGAGCACCACCTGTACCCGCGGGTGCCGAGCCACAACCTGCCCGAGCTCGCCCGGCGGCTGGAGCCCTACCTGGCGGCCGCCGGCGTGCGCCCGGTGCGGGTGCCGTGACCGACCGGCGGGGGCAGGCCCGCGAACGGATCATCCGGGCGGCCGAGCGGTCGCTCGTGGAGCACGGGTACGCCGGGACCACGGCCCGCTCGATCGCGGCGGCCGGCGGGTTCGCCCCGGGGTTCATCTACTACCACTTCGCCGACCTCGACGAGCTGCTCGTCGCCGTGGCCGTGCACTCCAGCGGCGAGCGGGTCGCCCGCTACCGCGCGGAGGTGACCGGGGTCGCCGGCGCGGTCGACCTGGTGCGGCGGCTGCGGCTGCTCTACGACGAGGACGTCGCGTCCGGGCACCTGGAGGTGGTGCAGGAGCTGATGTCGGCGGCCCGGCCGGGGTCACCGCTCGCGGCCGCGCTGGCCGCGCAGACCCGCGAGTGGGAGGCCCTCGGCGAGCAGGTGATCACCGAGCTGCTGCCGGGGACGGCGTTGGCCCGGCTGTTCGCCGTGCCCGTCCTGGCCCGCGCGGTCGTGGCGTACTACCTGGGCATGCAGACCCTCACCTACCTCGACGGCGACACCGGTCGGCCGGAGGCGGCCTTCCGGCAGGCCGTCCGGCTGGCCGCCGCGTTCGACAGGCTGCCCCGCTCCCGACGGCGGGCGCGCGGGCCGGCACCGGCGTCCGGGATGGCCCCGCCGACGGCGCATCCCGCTGACGCCCGGGTGCGCGGCACGTCGTGACCGGCGGTGGCATTTGTCGATCAATTGACGGACTCACCGGCGGCGCGCGTTATGCACGGATGGCAATCGTCTTGACCGTGTCGGCCTGTCACACTTAGATCCTGAACCGGGACAAGAATGGCTGATCGGGGGCCGGTGGGCACGGCCACGGCGGACCCGGCGGTGCCGGATCTTGCCTCGGATGCGCCGAAGACCGTGGTGCTCGACGCGGCGACGGGAAAGGGCGCTGTCCGTCACGGCGGGGCTGCCCATCTCCACATTGATCTCGAACCGCAACATCTGCCACTCCGGTGACGGCTGCTACTACTCGGGCCGCGTCCCGTAGGCGCACCAGGGCTTCTACGGCACGCCGGGCACCTTCGGGGCTCGTGGCCGTATCGCAGGGGGTGGTTCACCGGGAACTACACGGCCCGCGCCTGCTGGGTGAATGCGTGCAGCCAGTACGCGTTCGGCCCGAACATCTCGGTGACGTTCGGCGGGACGCTCGTCACGGGGACGTCGTTCACGATCTACTGATCCCGCTCGCCTGTCGACGGCGGACGGGTGCATGCCGCCGCACCCCCGTGGCGTGGTCGGCCGGGGGTGCGGCGGCATGCGGCCTCAGGGGGTAGTGGCGCGGGTGCGGGTGCGGCGGAGGGCGGCGATGGCGGCGAGGGCGATGGCGGCGAGCACGATGATGTAGGCGGACACCGACAGCGAGGTGCCGGTGGACTCCAGCAGCAGCACCATGAGGAACGGCGCGAGGCCACCGCCGAGGACCGAGGCGATCTGGTAGCCGAGGGAGGCTCCGGTGTAGCGGACCTCGGGGTCGAAGAGCTCGGCGAACAGGGCGGCCTGCGGGCCGTAGATGCAGCTCAGGAACGTGGCCCCGACGAGCTGGGCGGTGGCCAGGCCGGCGACGGTGGCGGTGTCGATGAGCAGGAACATCGGCACGGCCCAGACCAGCAGGCCGACGACGCCGAACGTGTAGACCCGAATCCGGCCGATCCGGTCGGAGATGCGCGCCGCCAGCGGGATGGTGATCATCTGGGCGCCGGCCACGACCATGGTGACGGCGAGGACCGAGCTGCGGGACATGCCGAGCTCACGGGTGGCGTAGTCGAGTACGCCGGTGATCAGGATGTAGAACGTGGCCAGGTGCACGGCGAACGAGCCGCCGGCCAGCAGCACGGTGCGGCGGTGGTGGCGCAGCACCTCGCGCACCGGCGAGCGGGTGGGCACGGAGGTGCGGTTGCGGAACTCCGGGGTCTCGTCGATGCGGGTGTGGATGAACCAGGCGAGGATCAGCACGAGCGGCCCGACCAGGAACGGGATCCGCCAGGCCCACTCGACCAGCGCGTCGCCGGCGCGCCTGTCCAGGATGTTGAACGACGCGTTGGCGAACACCACGCCGATCACCACGCCGACCTGGACGAAGCTGCCGTACAGGCCGCGCTTGCCGGGCGGCGCGTACTCGGTGGCGAGCAGCATCGCGCCGCCCCACTGGGCGCCGACCGCGACGCCCTGCAGCAGCCGCAGCGCGACCAGCAGGATCGGCGCCAGGATGCCGATCGAGGCGTACGACGGAATGAGGCCGATGCCCGTGGTGGCCAGGCCCATGGTGGCCAGCGCCAGCACCAGCGCGGGCTTGCGGCCGTACTTGTCGCCGAGGTGCCCCGCCAGCGCGGCGCCGATGGGCCGGACCACGAAACCCACGGCGAACGTGGCGAAGGCGGCCAGGATGCCGGCCACCGGGCTCGCCGCCGGGAAGAACACCTCGCCGAACACCAGGGCGGCGGCGATGCCGAAGATGAAGTAGTCGTACCACTCGAAGGTCGACGCGAGACAGGCCGCGACGGCGACGCGGCGATGACCCCGCCGGGGTGGTGGCGAGGCGGTGGGGGACGACGCGGCAGGTTCGATGGTCTGGGTCATGACGCGGCCTCCACGACAGATCGCCCGGCGGGTGCCCCGATGGTCCGCGCGTGCTCCCCGCCCCGGCATCTCCCCGAGTGCTCCGTCGCCGGACGGTCACCCGGGCGTCACGGCGGTGTCCGACGGAGGCCGACGGAGGCCGACGGAGACCCGGCACACTGCGCCCGCCGACGGTGATGGTCAGGCGTCGGCGCGGCGGAGGCGTTCGGCTGCCTGGGTGCGGACGGCGTCGCAGCACAGTGGGGGGTCGCCGTGCAGGGCTTCCCAGCGGGCGTTGTGCGCGGCGGGCCACAGGCTGGCGGCCCAGGCGATCTGCTGCTCCTCCACGGTGAACCGGCGCCGCCGGAGTTCTTGGTAGGCCGTCAGGAACGCGGCGGAGCTCTCGATCGGGGCCAGGGTCGGCGGTGAGGCGCTGGCGAACGCGCCGCTCGCCGCACCCGCCAGTGCCGCTTCCGGCTGCCACGCCAGGCTGTCCCAGTCGTGCACGACCCACACGTGACCGTCGTGCCAGCGGAGGTTCTGCGCCTCGAAGTCGGCGTGGCCGAGGACGCAGGGCAGGCCGGCGGCCAGGAGGCGCATGCGGGCGCGTTCGGCCGTCTCGACGACGTACGCGGGCACGGCGCCCTGGTCGCGTTCGTCGAGGAACCCGATCGCCGGCCACAGCCCGGGATCGGTGTGGTCCCAGCGTGCCCAGCGCGGGTTGGGCAGCGGCGGCGCGACGGTCACCTCGGCGAGTTCGGCCATCAGCCGGGCGAACACCGCCGCGTAGCGCACGGCGACGTCCGGCGAGTCGCCGCGCAGCAGCTCACCGCCGGGCCGGGACTCCTCGGCGTGCACGGCCAGCCCACCGACGCCGACCGCGGGCGTGAGCGGCCGGGCGCACGGAAACCCCCGATCCGCCAGCAGGGCCTGCGCGGCGACGCACGACGCGGCGCGGCCGTCGTCCTCCCGCGCCTTCACCACGACGTCCCGTCCACCGGCCAGCCGCAGCCCGAACACCGCCGAGATCGACCGCAGCTCGAACAGCACGCCGACCGGCTCGGCCCCCAGGTGATCCACGCACCAGGCCGGCAGCCAGTCCGGCAGATCGTCCAACGGCACGGTGACGACCGTGCCACACACGCCGAACAACCGCGGAAGCGATCGACTGTCCGGGTGCACTCCGTTCAGGACGTGATGAGGGCGCGGTTCGTCGGGGCCGGGCGGCCGGGGTCAGGACGCGGCGGCGTGGGCGAGGGTGCGGCGGGAATCGGAGTTCTGGTGGGCGACGACGGAGATGGCGTGCAGGATGGCCGGCTCGGGAAGACCGGTGCGGCGCAAGGAGTCCAGGTGCGCGGGGGTCATCCGCCAGGGGGTGCGGCTGAGGTCGCGGGCGAAGGCGTCGAGGGCGTGCTCGGCCTCGGTCGCAGGGGCGTGGGCGGACAGTTCGTCGGCACGGCGGCGGTCGCAGCACTCCTCGGCGGCGGCGCGGGCGAGAAGCAGGCGGGTGCCGCGGGGCAGCGGGGCGTCGGAGTCCAGAACGTAGGCGTGCCAACGGGTCCAGGCCTCGCGGACGGCGTCGAACGAGGGGAACGGCGGGGCCGGCGGGATGTCCGGCCAGGAGTCCCGGGGCGGCCGGGCCACGGCGTCGCGGTCGCGCTCGATGCGGAACCGGGGCAGCGGTGAGGCGTAGTCGAAGTCGATGCCGGAGGCGTCGGCGACCCTGGTGAAGTAGTTGAACATGGCCACCACGCCGGTGGCGGCCTCGATCTGCTCCGGCGTGAAGCCCTGTGCCGCCAGGTCGTCCACGTCCGCGCGGCCGACCGCCCAGGGGCGCGCGGTCAGCACGGTGGCGTACCGGGCGAGGGCGGCCTCGCGGGGGGACAGTCCGTCGTCGGACCCGTCGAGCACGGCGGTCGCCAGGGCGGCGTCACCGCTTGCGGCACGCAGAAACTCTGCGTGGGCCGACGTTCAATAGAAGCACTGGTTGGTGCGCGAGGTGACGCTGCTGAGCAGCTCGCGCTCCGACCAGTCCAGGGAGACACCGTGCAAGGCGCCGGACATGGCGAACGTCCGCCGCAGCAGCTCGGCGTCGAGGCTGTGCGCGAGCACGATTCCGGGCGCGTCGTCGTGCGGTGGCTTGTAGGCGTCCGGGATGCGCCGCGCGGCCATCGCCGCGTACGCCTCGCCCAGCTCACCGGTCGCGTCCCGTCGCGCGATCGTCCCCAGCCAGGCCACGTGGTCCACGCTAACGACGTTCTGATGGGTCGGACAGGCCCGACCGGCCGCTCCCCCGGGCCGCCGGTCGGAGCACCGCGCGGCGTCCGCGGGCGCCGGTCACGGACGCAGGCGGCGGCTGCCGTCGTCGCTCAGGACGGTGGCGCCCTGGCGGTCGAGGTGGCGCAGCAGGGGCAGCGCGACCCGGCGGGAGGTGTTCCAGACCTGGCGGGCGGCGCTCACGGTGAACGGCTGCGGCAGCGTGGCGAGCAGCTCGGCGGCGCGGCGCGGGGCATCGGGGGCGAGCACCACACCATCGGCGACGAGCAGCAGCCGGCCGGCGCGCACGGCGGCGCCCAGCTCGCGGCGGCCGAGGCC
>DASWTI010000653.1:0-3202 GCA_036402215.1 Pseudonocardiaceae bacterium | reverse complement strand
CACGACCGTCGGGGCGCCGAGCTCGACGCGCACCTCGTACGGCACGCCGGCCGCCGGCACCCGGTGCAGCCCCAGCACGACGTGCCACTGCCCCGGCTCCAGCTCGCCCGGCAGGTACCCCGGCGTGGCCCAGGCCGGCGTCACGGCGAACGTCCGCCGCGCCCCGCCGGACCAGCCGCGCCAGCCGGCCGCACCCTCGCAGCCGAGGTCGAGCACCGCGCCGCCGGCCGCGTCGTACTCCAGCGTCACGGTGACGCCCGCGCAGCCCGCCGGTACCTCGAACGGCAGCCGCGGCCACATCCCGGCCGCGCGGTCCGCTCGCGTCCACCGTCCACTGTGGACGATCATGCGCCGGTGGCCCCGGGGTCCGCGCCACCGCCCGCCTGCGCCGTCCGGGCGGTCCCGGCACCGGCGGCGGCATCCGTGGCCCCCGCGGCGGCGCCGATGAGCTCGCCGGAGCCGTCGGCGTAGAACAGCAGCCGCCCGGGCGCCGGCTCCAGCCGCACGGCGGACGCCACGGCCGGCTCGGCGCCCTCGGGCACGGTGACGCCCACCGACACCTCGTCCGCGCACTCCACGGTCACCAGCGAGCTCACGCCGAGCGTCTCCACCACCGCCACCGTGCCACGCAGCACCCCGTCCGCGCCGCCCTCCCCCGGCACTTCCGGCCGCAGCGTCAGGTACTCCGGCCGCACCCCGACGGTGACCGGGCCGTCCGGCACGCCGGGCGCCGCGAACGCCGCCCCGGCCACCCGCGCCGCCCCGGCCGCCACCTCGGCGGCCAGCAGGTTCATCGGCGTCGACCCGATGAAGTTGGCCACGAACACCGAGGCCGGACGGTGGAAGACCTCGCGCGGGGTGCCGAGCTGGCGGATGCGGCCGTGCTCCATCACCGCGATGCGGTCGGCGAGCGCCAGCGCCTCCGCCTGGTCGTGCGTGACGAAGATGGTGGTGACGCCGAGGTCGCGTTGCAGCCGCTTCAGGTACGTCCGCGCCTCCAGCCGCAGCCGCGCGTCCAGGTTGGACAGCGGCTCGTCGAGCAGCAGCAGGTCGCCGCCGGCGGCCACCGCGCGGGCCAGCGCCACCCGCTGCTGCTGCCCGCCGGAGAGCTGCGCCGGGCGCCGCGCGGAGAGCCCGGCCAGCGAGAGCTGGTCCGTGGTGCGCTCCGCCGTGGCGGTCCGCTCGGAGCGGGCCACGCCGCGCACCTTGAGCGGGTAGGCCACGTTCTCCGTCACCGTCATGTGCGGGAACAGCGCGTAGTCCTGGAACACCATGGCCACCCGCCGGGCCCCCGGCTCCAGCCGCGTCACGTCGCGCTCGCCGATCCGCACCGTGCCGGTGGTGGCCTGCTCCAGCCCGGCGATGGTGCGCAGCAGCGTGGTCTTGCCGCAGCCGGACGGCCCGAGCAGCGCGAAGAACTCGCCCTCGGCGATCTCCAGGTCCAGCCCGTCCACCGCGCGCACCCCGTTGGGGTACACCGTGGACAGGCCGCCGATCGTCACACCGGCCATCAGCGCTTGATCCCTCCGTGGAAGCGGAACCCGTACCGGCGGCTCACCAGCAGGTAGAGCACCACCACGGGGATCGAGTACAGCAGCGAGAACACCGGGATCACCGTGAGGTTCGCCGAGCCGCCCTCGTCCTGCAGGGTCTTCATGACCACCGCCGCGGGCTGCCCCTCGATGCGCCGCAGCAGCAGGTACGGGATGAGGAAGTTGCCCCAGGCGTTGACGAACGCCCAGACCACGATGGTGGCCAGCCCGGGCCGGGCCACCGGCAGCACCACGTCGCGCAGCACCTGCGTCGGCGAGGCGCCGAACACCCGCGCGGACTCCTCGTAGGAGCGCGGCACCGCGTCCATGAAGTCCTTGAGGATGAAGATGGCCGCCGGCAGCAGCCCGCCGGTGAGCACCAGCGCGGTGCCGAACTGCGAGTCGACGAGCCCGAGCTGCGACATCAGGATGAAGATCGGCACCATGGCCGCGGTGCCGGTGACCACGCTGGACAGCAGCAGGAGCAGGTAGAGCACGGCGTCGCGGCCGGGGAGGCGCACCCGGGACAGCGCGTACGCGGCGAGCGCGGCCATCGCGCAGGTGAGCGCCGCCGTGACCGTGCACAGCACCAGCGAGTTGGCCAGCGAGCCGAGCGCGTACGGGTGGCCGAAGGTGGCGCGCACGTTGGCCAGCGACCAGTCCGGCCAGCGCAGCCCCAGCCGCGGGTTGGCGTCGAACGGCGCGGTGGCCAGCCACAGCATCGGCACCGCGAAGAACCCCATGATCACCGCGATCAGCGTGTAGAAGCCGATCCGCCGCAGCACCCAGGTCGCCGTCACGCCGGGCCTCGCCTGCGCAGCAGCCGCACGTAGAGCAGCGCGATCACCAGGTTCGCCACCAGCAGCAGCAACGAGATGGCCGAGGCGTAGCCGAGCTCGCCGCCGCCCTCCAGCGCGGTGCGGTAGACGAACACCGGCAGGATCTCCGAGCGGTGGTCCGGGCCGCCCGCGGTGAGCAGGAACGGCGTGAAGTCGTTGGCCGTCCACAGGCTGATCAGCAGGGTGTTGGTGAGCACGTGGCCACGGATGTGCGGGAACACCACGTCGCGCACCGTCTGCCAGCCGGAGGCGCCGACCATCCGCGCGGTCTCCAACTGCGACGGCGGCACCGCGGCGAGCGCCGAGGAGTAGAGCAGCATGGAGAACGCCGTGCCGCGCCACGTGTTGAACACGATGAGCGAGAGCATCGGGTACTCCAGCAGCCAGGCCGTGCCGGGCGTGCCGAGCAACAGGTTGAGCGTGCCGTCGCCGCGGTCGAGCACGGTGATCCACAGGTAGGCCACCACGGTGGACGGCAGGATCCAGGACAGCAGCACCAGCGCCTCGGTGGTGCGCCGCACCCAGGCGCGGGCCCGGCGCAGCAGCCAGGCGAGCGCGAAGCCCAGCATGTTCTGGCCGATGACGGCCGACCCGAGCACGAACAGCCCGGTGAGCGCGAGCGAGTTGGTGAACAGCGGGTCCTCGACGGCTCGCGTGTAGTTCTCGGTGCCGACCACCCGCGGGGTGCGCGCCGCCTCGCCCGTGAGCCGGTAGTTGGTGATCCCGATGTAGATCGTCCACAGCGCCGGGAACAGCAGGAACACGCCGATGGTGACGAGCGCGGGCAGCACGAACGCGCCGCCGCGCAGCAGGCCGAGCCCGGCCACGTCC
>DASWTI010000652.1:0-13867 GCA_036402215.1 Pseudonocardiaceae bacterium | reverse complement strand
TCCGCGCGGTCCTGCACGTCCTCGCGGCCGAGCGTGCCGACGAGCACGCCCACGCCGCGGCCGAGGGCGACTACGCGCTGCAGGAGCTGGACCGTGCCGCGGTCGAGCACGCCGCCGCACTGACGGGCGCGCGGCGAGCACTGGCCGAGGCCGCGGGGCGGGCGGCGCCGGCGGCGACCGAGGCCACGGGTGACCGCCGGATGGTGGTCGAGCTGCCCGAGCCGCAGGTGCAGAACGGCTGGACCGCCACCTGGGCTACCCGGCGTGCCCCGTCCGGCCAGGGGGTCGTGTGGGCCGATCGCACCGCGCCGGCCTACGAGTCCGACCCTGCCTGGCACGTCGAGGTCGGACGTGCCCACCTGGCCGCCGCTCGATGGCTCGACGAGCGAGCCACCCCCGGCGGCGCGTCGTGAGCGCCCGGTGTGACTGCTGCGACCTGCCCGTGGACTACTGCGGCAAGGCCGCCGAGGCCCGGCAACGGAGCGAGGCCGCCGCCGAGCGTGCCGCGCTGCTCTCCCACCCGGCGTGGATGGCGGCCAACTACCCGGGGTCCTGCCGGGTGTGCGGCGAGCGGTTCGAGGCCGGCACGCCCATCACGCTCGACCGGGCGACGCTGACGTGGACCGCGCAGTGCTGCGCCTCGGGGGTGCCCCAGTGAGCACCCCCACGGCGGATCGGCCCTGCCCCGAGTGGCATCCGGGCGACGGCTCCGAGCACATCGCCTGCGAGGGGGCCGCCGGTCACGCGCCTCTGGAAAGCGGCGCCGAGGCGGACGGCGAGTACGAGCACGCCGCGCCGAGCAAGGGCGTGTGGTGGAACGGCGACCCGCACACCGTGCCAGCGGACGTGCTGGACCTCGGGCCGGTCGGCGTGCGCGAGCTGGTGGCCAGCCTGCGCGCCCAGGTCGCTCGGCTCACCGCCGAGCGGGACTCGCTGGCCGACATCCGCACCGACCTCACCCGGTCGCTGAACCTGTGGGCGGAGCGCTGGACGGCGCTGGAGGCCGAGCGGGATGCCGCCCGCGCCGAGCTGCACACCCGGGACATGGAGGTCATGGACCTGCGCGCCCGGTACGACGGGGCGCGCGCGCAGCATCAGCGGGCGGTGGCCGAGCTGGAGGCGCTGCGATACGCGATCCGGTACGTGCTGGTCGCCCTGGACAACGTCGACGGCGACGCAGTCCGCGTCTGCAAGCAGGGCCTCCGCGCCGCCGTCGAGCGGCCCGTCAAGGAGGCGCCCGCCGACGGGCAGGGAGGGCCGAGCAGTGGGTGACGGCAGCCGGATCGAGTGGACCGACGCCACCTGGAACCCGGTGCTGGGCTGCACGAAGGTCTCGCCCGGCTGTGACCGGTGCTACGCGATGCGGTCGGTGCACCGCATGGAGCACAACCCGAACGCCACGGTGTCGGCCGCGGCGGCCGGGCTGGCGGCGTACCGGCCGGGCGTCGGCCCGGTGTGGACGAACCTGGTGCGGACGCTGCCGGACCGGCTGGACCAGCCGCTGCGCTGGCGCCGGCCCCGCCGGGTGTTCGTCAACTCGCTGAGCGACCTGTTCCACGACGGTGTGCCGGACGAGTTCATCGCCCGGGTGTTCGCCGTGATGCGCCTGGCTGAGCAGCACACGTTCCAGGTGCTCACCAAGCGACCCGGGCGGATGCGCTCCTTGCTCGGCGATCCGCTGTTCGAGGGCACGGTGCACGCCATGTGCCAGGCGTTGGCCAACGGCGGCCACCTCCGCGACTTCACGCCGGGCTGGCGCTGGCCGATCCCCAACGTCTGGATCGGCGTCAGCGTGGAGTCTCAGCGGTGGGCGGACGTCCGCGTCCCGGTGCTGCTCGACATCCCGGCCGCCGTGCGGTGGATCTCCGCCGAGCCGCTGCTCGGCCCGGTGGACCTGTCACCCTGGCTGCCCCGCCGGTTCGAGCGCGACCAGGGCGGCTACGAGGTGCACGGCCGCGACGTGTTCGGCGCCGACAAGCGGCTGATGTCCGGCTTGCCGGTCGGCTGGGTGGTGGTCGGTGGCGAGTCCGGGCCCGGTGCCCGGCCCATGCACCCCGACTGGGCGCGCTCCCTGCGTGACCAGTGCGCCACGGCTGGCGTGCCGTTCCTGTTCAAGCAGTGGGGCGAGCACACCGCCGTGCTGGGCGGCGACGCCCCTCCGCACGTCTGGGTGCGGCACGCCGACGGCCGCACCGGCACCGAGGGCGACGCCCTCGCCGACGGCAGCGACTGGGTCGGCGTCTACCGCGTCGGCAAGAAGCGGGCGGGCCGGGAGCTGGACGGCCGCACCCACGACGACTACCCGGCAGTGACCTGATGGTCCTCCACGACACCCCGGCCCTGCCCGACGCCGGCGACGGCTACTGCTGCCTCGGCGCCGTCATGCGCGGCCCGGACGGCTGCACCTGCTGGACCGACGTCCACGACCGCGACCAGGCCGAGCCCGACCCCACCGCCGTGCAGCTGCTCGCCGCCGGCGTCACCCCCTCAGTGCGGCCGCAGATGTGCGGCGACTGCGCCTACCGCCCCGGCTCCCCGGAACGCACCGGCGACGACCGGTTCCGCGGCGACGCCGAGCTCCTCGAGGACCTGGCCGCCGACGGCACCCGGTTCTGGTGCCACGACGGCATGCGCCGCCGGTTGGGCCGCACGTTCACGGTGGCCGGGCACCCGGCCATGTCCGTGCCCTCCGGCCCAGGCGACTACGCCCCACCGATCGTCGACGCCGTGCCGTACCGCGCGGACGGGCAGCCCGGGCTGCTGTGCGCCGGCTGGGACGCACGCCGCCGCGCCCTCACCGCCCGCCGGACGGAGGTGACCGGCGATGCCTGAGGTCCACCCGCCCGGCACTGTCCGCCGTCCGACCCGCCGGGCGCCGCGGGCGGTCACCTCCGCGACGTACGACACCCCGCACGACTGCCCGACCTGCGAGCGCCGCGCCTCGCACATGCTGGTCGACGACCGCGGCGTGACCTCTCAGCCGTGCGGCTGCCTCCGCCCGCGCGCGACCAGCACCAGGAGGACTCGGTGACGGCGGCCGCGGTGCAGCTCGACCTGTTCGGTGAGGTCGAGGCCACCGAACACCGCCGGCGCCGCGACGCGCTGACTTGCCTCCGCGACGCCGTCCCGGAGGCCCTGGAGGTCGTGGTCGACCTCCGGTTCACGCAGTCGCACGACCGGCGCAACCCCAGCGCCTGCGGGGACTGGGCGTACTGCGTGTGCCGCGCCGGCCTCCGGGTCGAGGCCGCCGACGACTGGTGGCGCGGTGCCCGGGAGCGCGGCGAGGCCTGGGGCTGGAACCGCACTCCCGTCCACCTGGTCACCTGGGCCGAGCTGACCGGGGTGATCGGTCAGGACCCGCGCCGCGCCGAGATCGCCCGCTGGGTGGCGGGCCTCCCGGACGTGCCGGACCGCTGGCGATGGCTGACCCGCCCGCACGAGCTGTGGCCGGACCCCGGCGGCTGGCACACCAGCCGCCTGTGTCGCGACCACGTGGACGCGCAGTGGCCCGGCCGCCGCCACGCCTGGCAGCTGGTTCTCGACCTGCTCACCGACGCGATCGGACCGCTTCGCGCCGAGAACAGGTCCACCTGATGGCCGCGCCCACGACCTCGCCGGGTGTCACGGTGGTGCAGCTGCCGATCAGCCGGCTCCGGCACCACCCGAACAACGTCCGCCGCAGCCTGGGCGACCTGCGGGAGCTGACCGGGTCGATCCGCCAGCTCGGCGTGCTGCAGCCGCTGCTCGTCGAGCGCCGCGGCGAGGTGTACCGCATCCTGGCCGGCCACCGCCGGCACACCGCCGCCCGGCTCGCCGGGCGGCGCACCGTGCCCTGTGTGATCACCCGCCCGGTGGACGACGCCACCGCGATCGGGCTGATGCTCACCGAGAACCTCCAGCGCGCGGACCTCACCCGCCAGGAGAAGGCCGCCGCCGCCCGCGCGCTGCGCGACCGGCACGGCCTGACGGTGGCCGAGGTGGCCGACCGGCTCGGCGTCGCCCCCTCCACGGTGTACGGGTGGCTGGCCGAGCCCACCGCGGTGGCCACCGCGCAGGCCTCCGCGGAGACCGGCGGGACGGCCGCAACGCCGGCGACACCCGCTTCCAGCCGCCCGGCGGCCGCGCCGGAGCCCTCACCGCGCCGGAGCCGGCTCCCGGCGAGCACCACGCAGCCTCCGCCGCTGCCGGTGCTGACCCGGTCCCACGCTGTCGCGCTGCACCAACTGGTCGCCGACTACGACCGCCACCCCGGCACGAGCGGGGTCGACCGGGCGGCCGCGAGCCAAGGGCTTCGTGACGCCGTTGCCGGCTTGCTCGGCGACTGGACTCCCGGGGCACCGTCATGACGGCCGCGCTCTTCGACGTCTACCCGGTGGCCGCGCCGCCGACGGCGGTCAAGTCGCTGACCCCGGTGGTCGGCGGGCTAGAACCGCAGCAGCTGCCGCTGAGGCTCGTCGGACAGATCGGGCAGCTCGTGCCACGTGACCTCGACAGGCTGGTTTTCCACCTGGTCGGTCGGAGCGAGCACGTAGTCGTGGAAGTCACCCGCCGGGAACTCGTCGAAGTCGACTCTCTCCCCGAGCACACCCTGGTCTTGGGTGTCCACCTTCACGCCATACGCCGTCTGCGTGCCGAGGTGGACGAGTCGGTACTGCTCCCCGGTCCGGTACTGGAGATCGAAACGGATCCTGTTGGCCTCCGCTGCAGCCAGTTCCTCGGCCCGGCGGGCGGCCTCGATCTCGGCCAGCTCGACGGCAGCCTGCGATGCCCGCCGAGCTTCGCGCAGGGACGCCTCCGCAGCCGCGGCCGAGCGGTCGCCTATCCGACGCTGCTGATGGGCAATCACGGCCGCAGCGACGGACACCGCCACGGCGAGGCACGACACAACGAAGGCGGCAACCGTCATCGGGGTATTGAACCAGCCAGCTACTCGCACTCCTCGAACTCCGCCAGCGCCGGCCCGCCGTACCGCGCGAGCAGCTGCTCCACCTCGCCCACCGTGCGCACGTACGCCCGTTCCCGGCCGACCAGCACCCCGTCCACCGTGACGCGGTACAGCCGGCGGCTGTCCAGGGTGATGACCTCGATGCGCCACCCCCGGCAGCACATCGCGGTCACGGCCGCCTCATCGCCGCAGCGTGCCACGCCCGCGGCCCGCCAGGCCCGGGGATCACCCGGTCGTGGCCAGCACCCCACCACTACCGTCCGCAACTCGTCATAACAAGGAGCGACGTGACCGCCCTCAAGATCGTCGGGAAGCCGACGCGATCCGCCCGCGACGGCATCGAACCGTTCGTCGCCGCCCTCTACGCCACCCCCGGCCGCCGCCTCGTCGGCGTCATCGAGCTCGAGCACATCGAGCGCACCGAACCCGCCCCCGGCGCCGACCGCGAACCCGCCGTCACCGTGCGCATGTCCGCGCTCGAGGTCGCCGGCCCCGAGGCCGAGGACCACCTCCGCGAGGCCCAGCGCGCGCTGTACCTGCAGCGCACCGCGCGCGGCACCCTCGACGAGCACGGCGACATCGAGCTCACCCAGACCACGCTGGAGCGCTGCGCGGGCCAGCTCCACGCCACCGAGGTCGCCCGGCTGCGCGCCGCGGTGCAGCTCGGCCGCACCCAGATCCGCCGCGTCCTGGGCATCACCGAGGTCACCGTCACCGAGATGCGCCACGAGCTGGACCGCCTGGCCGACCTCCTCGACTCGACCCTGCGCGTCACCGACCCCCACCGCACCGACGACACCGACGAGGACTGACCCCCTCCCGTGCACAACCCCACCGACGTCCTGCCGACCTGGCGCCCCGCACCGTGCGGGGCGCCAGTCAGATGCGGCGTCCCCCTGCTCGACACGGCCGCCGAGCTGCGCGGCCGGATCAACCTCGCCCTGTCCATCCTCAGCCACCGCGGTTACAGCCTGGCCACCGCGATCCTGGCCGAGCAGGCCCTGCGCGGGGAGTCCATCGCACACCTGGCCGCCGGCGAGACCCACCCCGAGGGTCCGTCCGGGCGGCGCACCACCGAGGGGGCCTGATGCGCACACCGAAGCGCGGTCTGTACGTCCAGATCGGCGTCGACTACGTGGACGACCCCGACCTCCACCTCGCCTGCGTCAGCCGCCTCGCCCGCACCCTGTGGCTCGACGCCGAGCTGCTGTGCCGCAAGGCCGCGATCGACGGCGTGCTGACCGTGGCCCAGGTCGAACGTGCCGCGTACCCCGAGCGGCCGGCGGCCGCGCGCCGCCAGGCCGCCGAGCTCGTCGCGTCCGGTGCGTGGTCGTGGGACGAGGAGCACGGCGTCTACCGGATCACCGGGTGGCTCGACCGGCACCCGTCCCGGGCCGAGGTGCTCGCCGGGGCGACCGGCCGCCGGGCCGAGAAGGCGGCGTCCGGGACGCTGGGCAACCACACGCGGTGGCACGTGCAGCGAGGCATCACGGACCCCGGCTGCGAGCACTGCCGATCGCAGAACGGATCGCAGACCGATCGCACCGCGATCGCACCCGCATCGCAGGTGCGATCGCACCCGGATCGCACCGGGATCGCAGACGAATCGCACCCGGATCGCAAAGAGGAAGAGGAAGAGAGAACTACCCCTGTGCGCGCGTCTGGAGTGAAACTCCAGACCGCGCGTGGGCGCGCCCCCGCGAGCGCACCCGAGCACGCACGCGATACCCGCCCCAGCCGCGGCCGTCAATGGGCGGAGGCCCTCAACGCCACGGCCCGCAAGGCGGTCACCCAGGCCATCGTGAGCGCCTTCGAGCAGGACCGCGGGGCGCCCCTGCTGCCGGACGTGCGCCGCACCTACGTCCGGGTCATCGACGACCTGCTCGACGCCGAAGTCGCCCGCCACGAGATCGAGGGAGCGCTGCCCGCCCTGGCCGCCCGCGGCGCCGGGCCGGCTGTGCTGCCCCACCTCATCGACGAGCGCCGCGCCAAGCTCGCCGCCGGCCCCGTCCACGAACGCCCGGTCGAGCAGCTCGGCGACGACGACCTCACCCCGGCCGTCCTGGCCGACCTCCTCGGCCCCGACACCGCCACCCTGCCGCCCGCCCCCGACGAGGTCGAGGAAGGCCCGGCAGACGTCCGCCGCGCCTGGTACGCCGACCAGCGCGACCTGCGGCTCGCCGAGCGCCGCGCCGAGGCCCGCGCCCTGCTCACCCGCCGCCAGGCCGCGGCCGCCGGCGAGGTGACCGGGTGACCGCCATCGCCGAGCGCCCCGGCCGGATCCCGCTGCCGCCCGAACCCCCCGCCGACCACGAGCCACCGCCGCGCGAGTACGGGCGGGACTCGCGCGGCCACCAGCACCGCGACCCGCTGCCCGAGGTCGACGACACCGTCGACGTCGCCGCCGAACGCGCCTGCCTCGGCGCCGCCCTGCACTCCGCCGACATCGCGCTGCAGCTCGCCGAGATCGTCCACCCCGGCGACTGGTCGCAGCACCGCCACGCCACCATCGCCGCCGTCACCCAGGCCCTCGCCGAGGCCGGCCGGCCGGTCGAGCCGGCCACGGTCCTTGCTGAGCTGCAGCACCGCGGTGACCTGGTCCGCGTCGGCGGCGGCGCCTACCTGCACACCCTCGACGCCGCCACCAGCCCCGCGTGGGCCCACCATGCCCGCGACGTCGCCCACCGCGCGCACCTGCGTCGCATCGCCGCCGCCGGCCTGCGCATGCACCAGCAGGCCACCGCCGGGCAGGCCGACGTCGACCAGGTCGACGAGATCCTCGACCGCACCCGCGCCGAGCTGGACGCCGTCGCCGACCGCCGCCGCGGCCGCAACGTGTTCGAGTTCGCCGACCTGCTCAACGCCGCCGTGGACTCCTACGGCGACGAGATCCCACCCGGCCTCGCCACCCCCTGGCCCGACCTCGACGACATCCTCGGCGGCGGTGGCCTGCGCCCCGGCGCGCTCACCGTCATCGGCGCCCGCCCCGGCGTCGGGAAGTCCGTGCTCGGCGCCAACCTCGCCCGCTACGCCGCCGCCGGCGGCGCCTCGGTGCTCCTCGCCTCCCTGGAGATGCCCGCCACCGAGCTGATGGACCGTCTCATCTCGGCCGAGGCCTCGGTGCACTACGAACGCATCCGCGACCACAAACTCACCGAGTCCGACTGGCAAGCCATCGACCGCGCCGCCGACCGCCTCCGCGGGCACACCATCCGCATCGACGACAACCCCGCCGGGTCCCTGGCCACCATCCGGTCCACCGCCCGCGAGATGACCCGCACCAGCCGCCTTGGCCTGGTCGTCATCGACTACCTGCAGTTGCTCAAGCCCGCCGACACCCGCGTCCCCCGGCAGGAACAGGTCGCGACCATGGCCCGCGGCTGCAAGCTCCTCGCCCGCGAACTCGACGTGCCCGTCGTCGCCCTCGCCCAGCTCAACCGCGGCCCGTCCGGCCGGGCATCCTCCCGCCCCACCATGACCGACCTCCGCGAGTCCGGCGAGATCGAGAACTCCGCCGACCAGATCATCCTGCTTCACCGCGAAGACCCGATCCCACCCGGCGAGATCGAGCTCAACGTCGTCAAGAACCGCGCCGGCCGCACCGGCTCCACTTCCTTGTCCTGGGCTGGGCACTACCAGCGCGCCGCGTCCCTGTCCCGTCGGCTCGGCCTCGCATGACCGCCACCCGCAGCGTCGAGAAGCTGGCCGCCGAGCTGCGCCGCGCCCTCGACGAACCCGCCACCGGCCTCACCTTCCCCGAGCTGGACCGCCTCATCGCCACCGCCGTCGACCACGTCCGCAGCTGCGACTGCCCGCTCATGCCCCACCGGCACGCCGACCACCACCGGCACCCGCTGCCCTCCGACCGCGTCGCCGCCGCCCTGCACGACCTCGCCGTCCACGACGACCCACCACTCGCCACCAGGCCCGCGTGCACCGGCTGCGGCCACGCCTGGCCCACCCCCGGCGCCCTCCAGGCCGACCACCACCGCACCACCGCGGCCACCGGCCAACCGGCGCAGCTCAACCCCACCACGTGCCCGCGCTGCGGGTGCCCCACCAGGAGCCACCGATGACCCTCCCGCTCGACCCCACGCCGCCCGAGATCCGGCTCGACATGCTCGACTTCCCCACCGCGTGGGAGATCCAGCGCCGAGGCGTTACCCACACCGACCCGCGCTGCTCCGCCGTCCGGACCGACGGCGCCATGCTCTGCGACTGCGGCGCCGTCACCGCCGAGTGGAACCGGCTCGTCGCCCTCGCCTACGACCTCGACATCTTCGTTACCGGCAAGCCAGCCCCCCAGGGCAGCAAGCGCGCCCGGCCCATCTACCGCGGCCGCGGCGAGAACCGCGTCTTCACCGGCAAGGTCGCCCAGGTCGAGTCGTCCAAGCAGGGCGTCGACCAGTGGCGCGCCGACGTCCGCGCCGAAGCCCAGACCGCCTGGGCCGGCCGGCCTCCGCTCGACGGCGCCATCCTCGCCCACTTCGACTTCGTCCGGCCCCGCCCGCTGTCCACCCCCAAGCGCCGCACCCCGCACGCCACCACCCGACCCGACGTGTCCAAGCTCGCCCGCTCCACCGAAGACGCCCTCACCTCCGCCGGCGTCTACCGCGACGACTCCCTCATCGTCGACCTCCGCGTCACCAAGCGCATCGCCGAGCTGGACGAGCGCACCGGCTGCCGCATCCGCATCAAGGCCATCCCGTGACCGCCCCAGACGCTGACCGCCGCGGCGGTGTGCCGGAGCCGTCGCGTGACGCGCGTGGCCGGTGGATCAAGGGAGTCGAGTCGGTGGAGCGGGACGCGGAGGCGATGCGGCTGCGGTCGCGCGGGTGGCTGCTGCCGGCGATCGCTGTCGAGCTGGGGTACGGCGACGAGGCCAACGTCCGGAGGGCGCTGAGGGCGCACACGGAGCGGGTGACCGGTGAGGCGGCGGCGGAGCTGCGGCAGGCGCAGCTGGAGGAGCTGGACCGGCTCACCGCCGCAGCGACGAAGGTGCTCGAGGCGAAGCACTTCGCCTTCCAGAACGGCCGGCTGTGCACCCTGCCGGCGGCCGAGGAGGGCGGGCCGCCGGTGCCGGTGGAGGACGACGCGCCCGTGCTGCGCGCGGTGGAGACGCTGCTGCGGATCCAGGAGCGCCGGGCGAAGTTGCTCGGGCTGGACGCGCCGACGCGGCAGGAGGTCGAGCAGACCCTGGTGCGGTACACGGTCGAGGGCGTGGACCTGGGGAAGCTCACATGACCGGCCCGCTGTACCTGCCGGTAGAGCCGGACGCCTGGGCGCTGGTGCGCCACTACCACGGCGAGTCGGCGCTGCTCAGCGTGCTCGGCCCGTTCCCCTCGGCCGAGGCCGCTCGTGACGCCGCGCAGCAGCTCGGTGACCTGGCCGGCCACGACGCGTGGACGCCGGTGCCGCTGCGCACCGTCGCGCACACAGTGCAGCCCGAGCCCATCGAGCCCACCGAGACCACCCGGAGAAGCCCGTGACCTGGCGCGCCCACATCCTGCCCGACCCCTACGCAGGCGGCGTCCGCGTCGCCCTCACCCGCCGCCTCTACCGGGACCCGACGGTGCAGGTGGTGCTGGCTCTCGATCCGGCCGAACGGGCGGCCGGCCTGTCACCGCGCGGAACCCGCACCGTGGAGATCCCCGAGTCGGAGCGCGGCCCGGACCCGCACGAGCTGCCGCTGCTCGACGACGACATGGCCCGCGCGCTGCTGGACGCGCTGGCCGCGCACTACGGCGGCACCGGCGACACCCGGCAGCTGCGCGAGGACTACGACGCCGAACGCGGCCGGGTGGACCGGCTCATCGGCGCCCTCATCGACCCGAACGGAACGAGGACCACGTGACCACCGGTCAGCACCACCACGACAACCCGCCGGACTCCCCACCGCCGACCGATCGCCAGACCCTGGCCGACCACGTGGCCCGCGAGGTGAGCGGCAAGGTGCATGAGCTGATCACGCGCGGCCCCGGCGGGAGCGAGCTGTGATCGGCCACGTCGAGGACGTGTTCCGCGGCCCGGTCGGCGCGCGCATCGGCATCGTCGGGCTGGTCGTGGCGCTGCTCCTCACGGTGGCCGCCGCAGTGGCCGCCGACGCCGGCGTGATCGTGCCGACGTGGGCCGCCATCGCGGCGGTCGTGGTGCTGGTGGTCGACGGGCTCACCGCGCTGGTCGCCATCGCAGCCGTCCTGCCGCCCCCGCGGCAGTGGTTGAGGCGACGCAGCACCCAAGCCGGTGAACCGCCGGCCAACGGCTCGGGAATCACCAGCCTGACCGCGCAGATCCTCGACCAGCACGACTTCTTCGCCGACCTGCCACCCCTCGTCCGGATCACCGCGACCGTGGACGGCCGACCGGTCGACGTCCGTATCCCGGCCGACGAGTGGGAGCGTCAGCAGCAGCTCCTGTCCGGGGACATGCTGGCCGTCTACTTGCTGGTGGGCGACGACCTGCAGCGTCGCACCACGGAGGCCGCGGACGGGGCGCTGCTCGGCGACCTCGACGGGTGGAAGCCCATCGGCATCCTCACCGGCCCGTCGGCGGCCGGCGGCAGGATCGACGCCGACACCGTGGCCGCGGCGTTCGCCAGGGTGCAGGCATCGCCGCCGTGGGCACGGTCGATCGTCAGCCCGGCAGAGGCCGCCCGCTGGCGCGCCGCCCTCGCTGACGTCACGCCCACCGTCGCCGGCCTCACCGACGCCGTGCACGTGCCGGGCGGCCTGCTCCGCTTCGACGGCCCGGTCCCCGAGGGCGTCGCCGACGACCTCCGCCGCCGGTTCACCGAAGCCGCGCAGCGGCCGCCGATGTGGTGCGGCCCGCCAGCCATCGTCACCCCGCGGGACCTGGTCCAGGTGGTAGCAGAGCACGCCTGGCCGCTCGCGGACCATGGCGTGCCGCTGGCCGACCACCTCAAGGTCGGTACCGGGGCGCTCCAGCACCTCTACGCCACCACCAACACGCCAACCGACGTCGCCGCCACCAGCCTGTTCGGAATCCGCGTCGTCGAGGACACGGATCTCCAACCCTGCCGCTGGCGCCTCGTCGACCACGACGGGCACCTCATCGCCGAGGGCCACCACCACAGGTGGCTCGACGTCACCAGCGTCGAGCAGGCCGACCGCCTCGAGCTGTGCGCCGCCTGTCCGGCCACCCGCACCGTCCTCCGCACCACCGACCAGGAGATCCCGAACCCATGACCACCCGGCTCCGCCAGCCCGTCCTCCTCACCCTCCTCGACCCCCTCCACGGCGTCGAAGGCGAGCGCGTCATCACCGACCAGGGCACCATGGCCACCGCCCCCTACCTGCCCGGCGTCACGCTCCTCGACGAGCTCCGCGCGGCCGTGGCCCGCCGCCTGGCCCGCGATGGCGTCCACCCCGACACCTCGCCGCTGCCGCTCGACGCCACCCTCGGCGTCGGCCGCGACGCCGTCACCATCGAACCGCTGCGCCTGGTGTGCGTGGAGAACGCCTGGCGCCTCCCGCGCGACGCGGGGGACCTGCCCCACGCCAACCGGCCCGCCGCGACGTTCCTCGACGGCTACACCACGCTGCTGCCCGGCTCGGTGCTGGTCACCTACCTCACCACCCCGGCGACGCTCACTGCGGACCAGCTGACGGTGCTGCTGGTGGCGTTGGACGACGCCACGCCTCGGGTCGGCCCCGGCCGCCGCTGCCACCTCAGCCGGGCCGGTGGCGCTGCCTGCCTGATCGACCTGGACGCGGTGCTCGACCCGGCCGGTGTGGCCGAGGCCCGGGAACGCTGGGACACCGCGCACACCGCTGGCGTCGCGCCGTCCCACCTGCCCGAGGCGGACGCCGGCGACGGTCCGGAGGGCGACCAGCCGGCGAGCCCGGCGGCCGGGGCGGGGTTCGCGGCGCCCGACGGGTGGATGCCGTGACCCGCGGACTGGCCGACGCGATCCGCGCGGGGCTGGCCCACGCGATCCGCCGCGCCCGGCCGTCGGCCCCTGCCGACGACCCGGACCTGGGCCAGCGGCTGGAGGGCCGGTACGGGCCGCTCACCGTGCAGAAGGTCTCGGTCACCCTGCCCATCGCCGCCGAGCTGCTCCGGCCGCCCACCGAGGCCGAGCTCGCGGCGGCCGCCGAGCAGCACGCGACGGACCTGGCACACCAGCGCGTCGAGCAGCAGCGGTACGCCGAATTGGTCGCGGCCGCGGACGGCCTGCTCGCCGCGGTGCTGCGGCTGCACGCCCCGGTCGCCGTCGCAGGCAGCCAGAACGAACCGTGGGTGGAGTGCCAGGGCTGCGAGGTCGCCGGGAGGGATGCCGAGCAGCCGGGCTGGCCGTGTGCCACCGCGCGTCAGGTGTTCGACGAGGCCGGGCCTACTTCACACAGTCTATACATCACGTGAGGTGCTATCTCTCGTTCGCTGAGTAAACAGGGCGCGTCACAGTACGGATTCGTGCTAGCGCACCCACTATTGGTGTCGCGATGACCTTCGTGACCCGGCAGAGCCAGTAGGTTCCCACGAGGAAGGAGGACACTCCCCTTTCGGCAGCCGCCGGTTCACCGGCATGAGCCGGTCCACGGCGTCGCCGCAGCAACGGCGATGGCGGAGCGGGACGCAATCCCGCCGCCGAAAGGAGGCCGTCGTGACGCACGACGGCGGGAAACGGGCGAAGTTGTCCGCCACCTGGAGCTACGCGAAGAGCCACGCAGTGGCCGCGGTAGCGGGTGCGTGGCTCTACGCCCAACTGGACCGGTGCATGGAGTTGCTCGCGAGGCTGACCTCCATATAGCCGGCGGGCGGTGCCGGGGGGGGGGACACAACCCCGCACCCCCCCCCCCCCCCACCCCGCACGGCATACCAATTAACACCCCGGTGGGGGTTAGCCCGCCCCGGCCAAAACAAACCCCCCCCCCCCCCAACGGGGGTTTAGGGTGACCCCCC
>DASWTI010000651.1:0-5597 GCA_036402215.1 Pseudonocardiaceae bacterium | reverse complement strand
CCCGCGCCACCATGGCCGTGATCGCCGCCGAGCTCCGCCGCGCCGTGCGCCCGCGCGGCAGGTAGCGCTGATCCGAACAATGGTGCCGAATGTGCTCCGAGCGGACGTGTGAACGCGCTCGTCGTGTTGCATTCGGGTGATGTGATTACGTCGCCGTTGAGTCGATATTTGCCGGCGGGCAATATTGGCCGGCGGTGGTGGTGCGGTGACGAGCGGGGTGGGAAATGAGTCGATCGAACGGTGGTCCGCCGGTCGTCGCCCGCCCCCCGGGGGCAGGACGCCCAGGTCATCGGCACGAGCCCGGAATTCTCGTGAGGTGACGCGCCACCACTGCTGATCGACCTGACGGTGACGGTCCGGGCGACCGCGTCACCCCTGCGGCGAGCACCGGTCCCGGGCCGCCGCGCCGGCCGGACGTGATCTCCGGTAATGGATCGAAAGGGCGCCGGCGTTGTCGCGCCCAGATTTTGGCGGCCGGATTCACCGGCCGTGCTCCGAGGCACTTCGTTGATGACAAGGAGGGGAAAGGCAATGCGACTACTCTTGCGGAGAACCGGGACGAGGCGGCGGCTGATCGGCGCCGTGACGGCGGCGCTGCTGCCACTGGTGGTGCTCACCGGGATCGCGGAGAGCACGCCGGAGAGCGCGCCACCGAGCGCGGAGAACGTCCAGGCATGGCGGGCGGGCATGATCAAGATCGCGCCGCCGCCGGTCGAGGGGTGCGTCACCGCGAACTACCCGCGGCTGGCCTGGGAGAAGATCGAGTGCGTCACCGCGCCGTCGGTCCCCATGGCGCCGAAGGTGCCCGGACCGTCGCCGTTCATCGTGGGCAACGGCAACAGCATCGCGGCCCAGACCCCGACCCCGGGCAGCCCCATCACCCAGGCCCACGGCACCTTCGAGAGCGTCACCGGCGTGGCCAACGTGCGCTCGCCGATCTGGCCGGCCGGGCCGCCGGTGAACAACGCCTACACGTACCAGCTCAACACCAACTTCTTCCAGGCCAACGAGTGCAGCGGCGCGTCGATCCCGGCCATCTGCCTGGGCTGGAAGCAGTTCGTCTTCGCCAACAACGGCACCAGCGGCGCGCTGTTCGTCCAGTACTGGCTGCTGACGTACAACAACACCTGCCCCGCCGGGTGGACCCCGTACGTCCCGACGGCCACCCCGTGGGACAACCACTGCTTCATCACGAGCACGGCGGCCGCCTACCCCGACGTGCCGATCACGAACATGATGACCTTCTCGAACCTCAGGCTGACCGGCGTCCACAACGCCGGTGCGGGCACCGACACCGCCATCTTCGACAGCGGCACCATGCTGAACGCGTCCACCGGCCCCAGCCTGGCGACTCCCACGACGCCGCTTCCCGGCTGGGACATGGCTGAGTTCAACGTCTTCGGCTACGGCAACGAGTCCCAGGCCGAGTTCAACATGAACACCGGTGACCCGGTCCCGCAGATGAACGTGCGACTCCGGATCGACTACGGCGGGGTCCTCAAGCCGATCTGCCACGCCACCGGTTTCACCGCCGAGACCAACAATCTCTCGCTCCATCCGCCGGCCCCGACCGCGACCGGGACCAACCCCGCGATCCTCTTCCGGGAGCGGAAGACCGGCCTGCCCTCCGTGGCCGGCTGTCTGGCGGCGGTCGCCATCGGCGACACCCATCAGAACACGGTGGCCGGGCTGCTCTACGACTTCCAGGCCACCGGTGACTTCGACGAGCTCCTGGTCGGCTCCGCGTTCCAGGTCCAGACCCGCAAGGTGTCCGGTGCTCCGACCTGGCCGAACACCTCGCTCAACCGGTCCGTCGGCACCAGGATGGGCGCCACCAGGGTGGCCGTCTGCGACGGGACGAACCTGGTGGTGGACGGGCGTCCCACCTCGCTGGCCCCCGGCGGCACGCTGACGTTGGCGACCGGCGTGACCGTGCGCCGTGACGGCAACGTGTACTTCGTGCGGGACCTGGCCGGCAACAGCATCAAGGTCACGCCGAACACCGCGGCCAGCCCGCAGTACACGGACCTGGAGGTCGGCCTGGGCAGCTCGTCGGTGGTCGCGCGCGGCCTGCTGGGCAACCCCGGCAACAACCCCGGCCTGCTGGAGGGCCGCGACGGCACGATCTACACCGTTCCGTTGTCCTTCAACGACCTCTACAACCGCTTCGGCGCGAGCTGGCGGGTGAGCCCGCAGTCGTCGCTGCTCCAGCCTTGCAACGCCGTGGCCGCCGGGAACCCGACAGCGCCGTTCTACTCGGGCAACCTGCCGTACACGCAGCGGATGGTCGGCGAGAACGCCTGCCGCCAGGCCGGTGTGGTGGCCGGCTGGCACGACGCCTGCGTCCTCGACGTGGCCGTCGTCGGCCAGCGCGCCGTCGCCACCTTCGTCGGCCGCCCCGCCCCGGTACGCAACGGCAACCCACCGCAGCCCCCACCCTGCTCCCCGGCCGGCTGCGGCTTCCAACCCCGGTGAGGCCACGCCGGTGACCTCACCCGCCTGACAGCTCGACCGCGAACAGTGCCGGGGACGGCCCCCCCATCTGGCCGTCCCCGGCCGCGCCGTTCAGGTGTGCACGGTCGTCGTGGCGACGGCGCCCACGACGTCTCCGCCCGCCCGTGCTGAAACCGGCCGATGTCAGCGGATCAGGCGACGTGACCTTGCTCCGGCGTCAGGAATCCGTTGCGCCGCCAGGAATCCGGCGACGGCGTGCGGGGTGCGCAGGACGTGGACCCGCGCTCCGGCGGCGTGCGTGCGGATGGCGGCCGTCACGGTGGGGAGGCTGCGGCGGCGGTAGGTGAGGAGCCAGCGCCAGAAGGGCCAGGTCTCCCGCCCGCGGCGCAGCGCCCGCCAGGCACAGCGGGGCATCGAGAAATCCAGCAGCACCACCGTGTCCGCGGCGCGCAGGCGTGGCGCGAGCACGTCGTACGGGCCGAGGTCCCCGTCGAGGATCCAGGTGGGCGGGGCGATCAGCCTCTCCTGGCAGGCGGCCCAGACGGCGGGCGGCAGCGGCGTGAGGTTCGGCGGCCAGAACACGGAGTCCAGCTCGACCACCGGCAGGTCCAGCGCGGCACCCAGCCGGGCGGCGAGGGTCGACTTCCCCGCGCCGCCACGGCCGAGCACCACGATCCGCCGCACGTTCTAGTCGTAGCGGTCCTGGTTGAGGTGGCGTGCGATGGCGCGGTAGGAGTTCGGCCCGAGGATGCCGTCGATCGGGCCGGTGTAGCCGTAGCCGGTGGCCAGCCGCTGCCAGGCGGCGTACGTGTTGCGGCCGGGGATGCCGTCGATCGGCCCGGTGTAGCCGTAGGCCCGCATCCGCCGTTGCAGCGCCGCGTAGGTGTTCACCCCGGGCACGCCGTCGATCGGCCCGGTGTACCCGGCCTCCAGCGAGAGCCACTTCTGGCACCGCATCCAGAAGATCGGCCCCGGGATGCCGTCGTACTCGGTGGTGGTCTTCGGCAGCCCGGTCGGCGGGTTCTGCCCCAGGTAGGCGAGCGGGTTGATGCGCGTGCCGGACGGGTTGATCATGTGCCAGTGCAGGTGCGGGCCGGTGGAGTTGCCGGAGCCCGGCGCCCCGGCCGCCCCGCCGGACAGCGCCACCACGGCGCCCGCCCCGACGTAGGCGCCGTCGCCCACCAGGAACTGCGACAGGTGCATGTACTGGCTGCGGTAGCCGTTGGGGTGGTGGATCGTGACGGTGTGGCCGCCGGTGCCGTTGTACGGGATGTTCCGCACGGTGCCGCTGCCGCACGCCGGTAGGCGCGTGCCCACGCCCATGCCGTAGTCGATGCCGCCGAGCGAACCGCGGTTGAGGTGGTCCTGCCAGCCGCTGGTGATGCCGTACGCCGAGAACGGGTTGTAGATGTCGGACGCGGCCGCGCTGCCGGCGCCCGCCAGCCCACCGGCCACCACCAGCCCGCCGGCGGCCGCGCCCCGCAGCACGGCCCGCCTGCTCACGCCGGACCGCGCCGTCGCTCCTGGTCCGGGCTCCTCCTGATCGTGCGCCTCACACATGCCGCGACCTCCTCCGCCGGTGATCCGTCACTCCCACTGAGCGTGGCACCCCCACCACCCGCCGTCGCGGGGCCGACCCGACGTTCCGCTGCCGCCGAAAGGTCCATCCCACGGACCCGGCGGTCCCCGCGGGGAGCGGGCGGCGCGGGACGGCGGGAGTGCCGGACAACGGGGATGGGACGGCTGCGCGGGGGCGGTGGGAGGGCAGGGGCAGGGGACGGCTGCATGGGGACGGCGGGAGGGCAGGGGCAGGGGACGGCTGCACGGGGACGGCGGGAGGGCAGGGGGCAGGGACGGCTGCGCGGGGACGGTAAGAGCGCAGGGGTAGGGGGACGGCCGCGCGGGACGGTGAGAGTGCAGGGGACAGGGGACGGCCGCGCCGGACGGGCGGGAGCGCCGGGTGCAGGGGGACAGCCGCGCGGGGACGGTGAGAGCGCAGGGGCAACAGGGGAGGGGACGGCGCGCGGGGACGGCGGCAGTGCGGTGCAGCGGGGAAAGGACATGGCTGCGAGGAGACGCGGGCGAGGACGACAGGGCACGCGTGACGGTGGCAGCGCGGTGGGGCGGCAAACGGCGGCGGCGCGGAGGCGGCGGTGGAGGAGGAGGCAGCGCGGAGG
Organism: Pseudonocardiaceae bacterium; assembly: GCA_036402215.1. Taxonomy (GTDB): domain Bacteria; phylum Actinomycetota; class Actinomycetes; order Mycobacteriales; family Pseudonocardiaceae; genus DASXTS01. The sequence continues at coordinate 966 of DASWTI010000651.1, read as the reverse complement.
CGGCGGCGGGAGGGGTGGGTTGCGGGCCGGGGCGGCGGTCAGAGGCGGCGGTGGAGTTCGGTGGCGATGACGAGGTCCTGCCAGGCCATGCCGACGCTCTTGAAGACGGCGGGGCGGGTGGGGGTGCGGGTGACGCGGCCGGCGACGAGGTCGGTGAGGCTGTGCAGGTGGGCGGGGTCGAGGGAGCCGTCCTCGACGGCCAGGACGATGTCGCCGGCCTCGCGGAGGGCGGTGGTGAGGTCCTCGACGACCACGGTGGAGCGGGCGAGGAGGTGGCCGTCGAGTTCGCGGCGGTGGCGTTCGTGGGTGCCGACGGCGAGGACGCAGGTGCCGGGGCGGACCAGGGTGCCGTCGAACAGGGGGCGTCCGGCGGTGGTGGCGCACACGACGAGGTCGGCCTCCGCCACGTCGGCAGGGGTGCCGGGGCGGGCGGCCAGGCCCAGCTCGGTCACGCCCGCGGCGAACGCGGCCATCCGGCCGGGGTCGCGGCCCACGGCGACCACCTCGCGCAGCGGCCGGATGGCCCGCAGCGCCTGCACGTGACCCCAGGCCTGCGTGCCGCAGCCGAACACCACCAGCCGGGCGGCGTCCGGCGCGGCCAGCCGGTCCGCGGCCACGGCCGATACCGCGGGGGTGCGCAGCGCGGTGAGCGCCGTCCCGTCCAGCAGGGCCACCGGCGTCAGGGTCGGGCCGTCCAGCAGCACGTACACCGCCTGCACCAGCGGCAGGTCGCGCGCCGGGTTGCCGGGCGCCACCGACACCACCTTCACGCCGACCCGCTCGCCGCCCTCGGCCGGCATCAGCAGCAACTGCCCCGCGGTCGTGGGTACGCCGACCCGCGGCGGCCCGCCCGCCACGTCCAGCCCGTCGCGCAGCGCACCGGCCAGGGCGGCGACGGCCTCCGCCATGGGCAGCGCTGCCACCTGTTCCGCCCCGATCCACGGGACGGCGCCCGTCGCCCTCCCG
>DASWTI010000650.1:0-4483 GCA_036402215.1 Pseudonocardiaceae bacterium | reverse complement strand
GGTCGGCACCGGGTGGCCCGGACCGCCGACGACCGCGGGGCCGGGCGTGTACGACGGGGTGGTGGGCGCGGGGATCACGGCGCCCGACGGGCCGGTCGGCGAGCCCGTGCCGACCTGCGGGGACCGCGGTACCGAGCTGGGCGGCGGCGTCCACACGCCGGCCGGCGGTGCCGAGGTGCTGTTCACCGGGGACCCGGTGGACGTCGTGGTGCCGCCCACGCCGGGACCACCCGTGGTCGAGGGCGGCGGCACCTCCAGCACCACGGCGGGCGGCTGCGAGAAGTACTGCGTGCGCACCGTCTCGTAGCTGGCGTTGTCGTAGACCTCCATGCGCCGCGCGGCCTCCTGCTGCGCGGCGTCGGCGGCCTCCTCGGCGCGCTCCCGGTCGGTGGTGACGCCCGGCAGGCTGCTCAGCCCGAGGTCGTCCACCCAGCTCCCGGACGGCACGTTCACCGCGGGCGGCATGGCGGTGCGGGTGTTGGCGAACTGGCCGCCGAAGGTGTCGGTGGCGTCGCTCCTGTCCCTGGCCAGCCGGTCGGCCTCGTCGGCCCAGGTGGCCAGCGGGGTGGCCGCGGTGGTCATGTCCGCGGCGGCCACGCCCTCCCAGGAGGCGCCGGCGCCCGCCAGCGCGTTCCGCAGGTCGGCGTCGGCCTCGCGGAGCGTCCCGGCGATGCGCGCGTAACCCACCGCGGCCTCGTTCACCGGCGCCACGCCCGCGCCACCGTTGATCTGCCCGAGGATGGACTCGTGCGGCACGTTGTTCCAGTTCACGCCACTGCGACCCATGAGATTCCCCGTCCCTGTCTCAACGTCCGAGCTGCTGCCGCAACGAGGCCAGCACGGCCTCGGCGAACCGCAGGGTGTCCTGGTGGATCAGGTCCACCGGCTGATCGCCGGACAGCCGCTGCACCTCGACGTCGAGGCGCTGGCCGTCGGCCACGTCGATGCTGAGGTGCCCGATCCGGACGCCCTCCTGGCGGATGTCCACCGCGGGGAAGCCGCCCACGGTGGTGTTGACCGGTCGTTCGAGCCGGTCGATGCCGGCCTGGCGCTCCAGCGCCACGAGGTAGCTGCCGGTCGTCGACGACAGCAGCGTGCACACCTCGGTGCCGGGGCCGGCCGAGCTCGGCTGGTCCGGGCGGTCGATGGCGAACGCCGCGCGGAGGTCGTCGGCCACGAGCCGGCAGGGCTGCACGGTGTCGAGCGGGAGCTCCGCGGGCCGTGGCGCGGGCGGCACCGTGGTGCCGGTGGCCGTGTCCTGCGCGGCGGAGCCGCCCGGCGACGGCGTACCCCGCTCGGGGTCACCGCCGCAGGCCACGGCGAACGCCGCCGTCACCGCGAGCGCCACGGCGAACCACCTAGAGGGAGGACGCACTCAGACGCCCGCCCTCGGTGGTGTCGGTGAGGCCGTACTGCTGACCGGTGAGCCGCAGGCTCGCCGCGGCCTCACGCAGCTGGGTGGCGTACGCCGACAGCCGCGTCACCAGTCCGGCGTCGCCGAAGGCCGTGTCGCGCAACCGGTCGGCCGCGTCACGGCTGGGCTTGTCGGCGCCGGGCGGGGCCACGTGCAGCCGCCGGATCTCCGGGGCCACGCTGCCCTGGATGCGGTCGGCGATGTCGTCGAAGCGGTTGGCGAGGGCGAACACCTGGTCGGGCTCGACCCGGAAGCCGACCGCGCCGCCGGGCAGGTCGGCCACCGCGCGCCGGATGGCGTCACCGATGCCGTCGACCGCGCCCCCGATCGCCCCGCCGATCACGTTGAACATGCGGACACCCCTTGCGAGTTCACGCCTTCTGCACCTGCCGGGAACCTGGGACGCGGGCCGCGCCGCGGCGGTTCCCTTTTGCAATTCGGACTCTAACAGCGGCCCGGCGGGCCGCGAGCCGGGCGAACCGGCGCTCGGCGGACGGTGGGCGCCGGGCGGCGCGCGAACGTCACGCCGGGGGGCCGGCGACCGATGGGCGCCCGTGGGGCGCGTTCCGGCGCTCACCCCTGGCGCATCAGGGAAAGACCAGGGTCGTCCGGGCCCCACGGACGGCGCCGGACCGGCAGACTGGGGGCATGGTGTTGCATCTGTTGGCGGTGATCGTCGCCCTGGCCGGGCTGGTGGCCGCCGTGGCGAACGACGCGTACCTGGCGCTGCTGTCCTCCGCGGCGCGTAAGCGGGCCGGCGGCGCGCCGGTGGCGGCCTACGTCCGCAGCCGGTGGCCGATCGCCGGTGGCGCGACCGCCGTCGCGCTGCTCGCGCTGCTGCTGACCAGCGGCGGAGGGGTGGCGGACGTGCTCGCGATCATGATCGGCGCGGGCAGCGCGGCGGTCGCCACGAAGGCATTGGACGGCACCCGTCAGCGTTACCGCACCGGTGGCTGACAGTGACGTGACACAAGTGAGTCCGGGGCGCGCGGCATCACGGCGTGGCCTGGCCTTACGCTGCGATTCGTGAGTGCTCCTGCCGCAGCGACCGTGCGAGACGCCCAGCGGGTACTGGTGGTCGCGGCACACCCCGACGACGTGGACTTCGGCGCGGCCGGAACGGTGGCCGCCTGGACCAAGGCCGGGGTCGAGGTCGCGTACTGCATCTGTACCTCGGGCGACGCCGGTGGGTTCGACGACACCCCCAGGGAACAGATGCGGCTGCTGCGTGAGGACGAGCAACGCGCCGCCGCGGAGGCGGTGGGCGTCTCCGACGTCACCTTCCTGGGATACCCGGACGGGCGCCTGACGGCCTCCATCGAGTTGCGGCGCGACATCAGCCGCGAGATCCGCCGCTTCCGGCCGGACCGGGTGCTCACCCAGTCCCCGGAGATCTTCTGGCAGCGGATCGTGGCCTCCCACCCGGACCACCGGGCCGCCGGCGAGGCCGCGCTGGCCGCCGTCTACCCGGACGCGCGGAACCCGTTCGCGCACCCGGAGCTGCTGGAGGACGAGGGCCTGGAGGCCTGGACCGTCCCGGAGCTCTGGTTGATGGCGTCCCCGCCGGAGCGCATCAACCACTGCGTCGACGTGACCGACACGTTCGACGCCAAGATCTCGGCGCTGCGCGCGCATCGTTCGCAGACGGGTCACATGGATCGTCTGGAGGACATGGTGCGTGGTTGGCTGTCCATGGTGGCCGGCCGGCACGGTCTCGCGAGCGGCCGGCTCGCCGAGGCATTCCAGGTGGTGCCCACGGCGTAGGCCGGGAGGAGGGGTTGATGCGACCGGACGGCCGGGACGTTCCGGCTCGACCCGAGGACCAGCGTGGCGACTCCGGCCGCGTGGTCGCGTGGGCGCCCGGGCTGACCGGGATCGCGGCCGAGGCACCCCGTAACCCGGTCGACAGCCCGTTCGGCACGCGTGACCCCGGCTCGTTCGCCGAGCTCGACCTCGTGATCACGCCGGTGTCGGTGACGCCGCCGAGCACCTGGCGGCGGGCCGCCTGGTTCACCGTGGGTGCCTCGTGCGTCGTGCTGACCGTGCTGGTGTTCGCCGCCGCGCGGCTGGCCGGCCCGGAGAGCCCGTTCGACCGGATCGACGCCTTCCCCGGGTTGCCCACCGGCGGCCTGCTCACGGCGCAGCCGATCGGCCCGCAGGTGACCCAGCCCGACACGCCCGCCCGGACGGTCCCCGGGACCGGCGCGGAGCCCGGCTCGCCCGGCGGGGCACCGGACCAGCGCCCCCGCACCGGCTCCGACGCGGTGGGCGCGGAGCAGGGCGACCCGCCCGACGGGGGTCCCGCCGGCCCCGGCCCGGACCCCCGTCCGGCGAGCACGTCCGAGCCCGGCGGGCCGAACGGTGCGTCCACCTCCCCGTCGGTGAGCCTGGTGCCGTCGACCGGCCGCCCGCCCGTCGGCGCCGACGACCTGGTGTCGGCGACCCGGCTGTTCTACGAGCAGCTGCCGAAGAACGTGGACGCCGCGTGGGCCATGGTCGGGCCGCGCGTGCGGGTGATGGGGTACGAGGCGTTCCACAAGCAGTGGAGCGCGGCCCAGGTGAGCCTGCAGAAGGTCGTGGTGGACGCCGGCGACAGCTCGGTGCTGAGCACGGTCCGCTTCGTGACGACCGACGGGCTGGCGTACACCCAGCGCTTCCGCATGGTGTTCCGGATGGGCAGCTCGCTCATCATCGAGGAGATCCTGCTGCTGCCGGACGCCGGCAACGAGCCGGTGCGCTGACCGTGCGGGGCCCGGGCCGCCGAACGGAGCATGGCGAGGGCGGCCCTGGCGGTGAGAAGCTGGACCGCGTGGACGAGCCCTCCGCCCGTCGCGCACGGCACGCGAACACCGAGACCTCGGTGACCGTGGCGGAGCTGCTCGCGCGGAGCACGCCTCCGTCGTCCGACGACTCCCCCGGGTCGTACGACGACCCGACGTTGCCGGGGCATGCGCCCGCCGACCCGGCGGCACGTCGGCCGACGGCCCACGGGGTGGTCAACGGCACCGGTTCCCCCGGCGCGGCGGCGCAGGGGACGGCTGTTCCCGGGGCCACGGCCCGCGGGGCTGG
>DASWTI010000649.1:0-4974 GCA_036402215.1 Pseudonocardiaceae bacterium | reverse complement strand
AGCCGGTCGGCGGCGGCGAGCAGCGTGCCCGCGCCGTCCTTGCGGGCCAGGCCCAGGGAGAGCGCGTCGATGCGGGCCTTCCAGTGCGCGACGGCCTGCTCGGCCTCGCGCTCGGCGGCGGCCAGCTCGGCCACCCGGGCGCTCGCGGCCTCGTGCGCGGCCAGCGCGGACTCGTGCCGCGCGTCCAGGCCGACCTCACCGGCGTCCAGCGCGCCGATCCGGGACTGCAGCTCGTCGAACTCGCGCTGCGCGGCGGCGGCCCGCTCGGTGGCGTGCGCGAGCGAGGTGGACAGCCGCTCGATCTCCTCGGCGGTGGCCACCGTCGTGGACCGCAGCGCCTCGACCTGGCCGCCGAGCCGGGCCAGGCCCTCGCGGCGGTCGGCGATGGAGCGCACGGCGGCGAGGTGCCGGCGCTCGGCGCTCGCCAGCGCGGCCTCCAGCTCGGTGCGGGCGGCGACGGCGGTGGCCAGGGCCTCCTGGGAGACCTCGACGACCTCCACCAGCTCGGCCTCCTGCGCGGCGGCCTCCTCGGCCTCGCGCTCCAGCTCGTCGGGGTCGCGGCCGGGACGCTGCTCGCCGAGCGGCGCGGCCAGGTGCCTGGCGCGCTCCTGGGCGAGCCGCACCGTGCCGCGCAGCCGCTCCTCCAGGGCGGACAGCCGGTACCAGGTCTCCTGGGCGCGGGTCAGCCGGGGCGCCACCTCGGCGACCCGCTCCTCCAGGGCGTGCTGCTCGGTGCGCACCGCCTCGTGCTCGGCCTCCACCTGGGCGCGGCGGGCCCGGGCGGCGGCCTCGTCGGCCTCCTCGCGGGCCAGCTCGACGCGCAGGGTCACCAGGTCGTCGGCGGCGAGGCGCAGCCGGGCGTCGCGCAGCTCGGACTGCACGACGGCGGCGCGGCGGGCGATCTCGGCCTGCTTGCCGAGCGGCTTGAGCTGACGGCGCAGCTCCGCGGTCAGGTCGGTGAGGCGGGTGAGGTTGGCCTGCATCGCGTCGAGCTTGCGCAGGGCCTTTTCCTTGCGCTTGCGGTGCTTGAGGACGCCGGCCGCCTCCTCGATGAAGGCGCGCCGGTCCTCGGGCTTGGCCTGCAGGATGTCCACGAGCTGGCCCTGACCCACGATGACGTGCATCTCGCGGCCGATGCCGGAGTCGCTCAGCAGCTCCTGCACGTCGAGCAGCCGGCAGGTGCCGCCGTTGATCTCGTACTCGCTGGCGCCGTCGCGGAACATCCGCCGGGTGATCGAGACCTCGGTGTACTCGATGGGCAGCGCGCCGTCGGCGTTGTCGATGGTCAGCGTCACCTCGGCCCGGCCGAGCGGCGGGCGCCCGGCGGTGCCGGCGAAGATGACGTCCTCCATCTTGCCGCCGCGCAGGTCCTTGGCGCCCTGCGTGCCCATCACCCAGCGCAGCGCGTCCAGGACGTTGGACTTGCCCGAGCCGTTGGGGCCCACGACGCACGTGATGCCCGGCTCGAAGCGCAGCGTGGTGGCCGAGGCGAAGGACTTGAAACCCTTCAGCGTCAGGCTCTTCAGGTGCACGGTGGGCGGTTCCCTCTCCCCGTCGGGCCGTCCGGGCCGGCGCGGTCCCCAGCCGGGTCCCGCCGCACCCCGCGGCCCGGCGCCGTGGTGCGCCGCCCGGCCGAACGGCTCACAGAGGGTACCTCCCAGCAGGTGTTCTCCCGCGTCAGCGCCGCCGCGACACCCGGGCGGCCGGTGCTCGCCGCTCCGCGTGGCCCGCGCTCACCGTCGGGCGTGGCCCGCGCTCACCGTCCGGCGTGGCCCGCGCTCACCGCTCGACGAAGCCGCGGGACTGCCCGGTCGGGGTCTCCCAGCGCTCGGTGACCCGGTCCACGCGGCCAGGGGTGTCCCCGCCGCGCAGCGCGGCCAGCAGCGCGCGGGTGTCCGGCCGGGGGCCCTCGGCGACGACCTCGACGCGGCCGTCGGGCAGGTTGCGGGCGTGGCCGGCGAGCCCGAGTTCGAGCGCCCGGCTGCGGGTCCACCACCGGAAGCCGACGCCCTGCACGTGTCCATGCACCACCGCGACGAGGCGGGCGTTATCCATGGGCGCCATTGTGATGAGACCGTTGTTAAGCCTAATGGGCGACCCCTGATAGCGTCCGCGCAGTCGCGGAGCGTCGATGTTCGTCCAGCGGAACGGAGCAGCCTGGTGCTGACCAGCATCCCCCGCCTGGCCGTGGGTGCGGTGGCCGTCGCCGCGCTCACCTGTCTCGCCGCCTGCGGCGAGCCCTTCTCGGAGGAGCCGGGCACGGCCACGAACGGCCCGAGCAGCAGCCGGGTGCCGTTCCCCGTGCCGTCCTGGCTGCTCACCACAGCGACCGCGGTGCCGCAGCCGGCGCCGCCGGTGGAGACCGTGGTGCCACCGGCCGGGACCACGGCGCCTCGCGCGCCGGTCACGACCACCCGGCCGCGGCCGCGCACCACCACCCGGCCGGCCCCGCCGCCTCCTCCCCCGCCGCCGCCACCGCCGCCGCCGGTCACCACGACCACCACGACGACCACCACGGCCCCGACCACGACCACCACGGCGCCCGGAGGCTGACGGCCGGTTCGGCGGCCGGTCAGCACGACACCTCCACCGAGCACCTGACGGCCGCCCGCACGGCGGGTGCGACCGGGCGGAATGATCGCCACCATGAACACGTGGGCCATCGCCGGGACCGGGACGCGCTGACCGTGCGCGAGCGGGTGGGCATGGGCACCGCGGAGCTGCTGCACGACCTGGACCTGCCGGGCGCGCGGCTGCTGCTGGTGAACGGGACGCCGCAGTCCTACGTGGACCTGGACGACCCCACGCACCTGGAGTTCGAGTACGTGCGGCGGCTCGGGCACGTGGTGGACGCGATGGCGCCGCGGCTGGAGCCACTGCGGGTGGTGCACCTGGGGGGCGGTGCGCTCACCCTGCCGAGGTACGTGGCGGCCACCCGTCCGGGGTCGGCGCAGATCGTGGTCGAGGCCGACGGCGAGCTCGTGGAGCTGGTCCGCCGGGAGCTGCCGCTGGACCCGGCCGACCGGCCGCGGGTGCGGGTGGGCGACGCCCGCGAGCTGCTGACCGCCATGCCGGACGGGCGCGCCGACCTGGTCGTGCTGGACGTGTTCGCCGGGGCGCGCACCCCGGCGCACCTGACGTCCGTGGAGTTCGTGCGGGAGGCCGCGCGGGTGTTGCGGCCGGACGGGCTGTACGCGGCGAACGTGGCCGACGGCGCGCCGCTGGCGTTCGCCCGCGGGCAGGTGGCGGCCATGCTCGACGTGTTCGGGCACGGGTGCGTGATCGCCGCCCCGGCGGTGCTGCGCGGACGCCGCTTCGGCAACCTGGTGCTGGTCGGCGGCGACCAGGAGCCCCCGCTGGGGGCGCTGACCAGGGCCGCCGCGGGTGACCCGTTCCCGGCGCGCGTGGTGGTCGGCGCCGAGCTGCGCCGGTTCGCCGGCGGCATCGCCGTGCCGACCGACGCCACGGCCACCGGGTCGCCGGAGCCGCCGCCCGGCGCGTTCGGGCTGTGAGGGCTACTCCTCGAAGCGGTAGCCCATGCCGGCCTCGGTGACGATGTGGCGCGGCCGCGAGGGCTCGGGCTCCAGCTTGCGACGCAGCTGTGCCACGTAGACTCGCAGGTAGTTGGTCTCGGTGCCGTAGGCCGGGCCCCACACCTCCTGGAGCAGCCGCCGCTGGTCCACCAGCCGCCCCTTGTTGCGCACCAGCAGCTCCAGCACGCCCCACTCGGTGGGCGTGAGGCGCACCTCGGCGCCGTCGCGCAGCACCTTCTTGGCGGCCAGGTCCACGGTGAACGTCGGCGTGCTGACCACGGCGCCGGCGTCCGGTCCGGCGGCCACGGCGGCCCGGCGCACCGCGGCCCGCAGCCGGGCCAGCAGCTCGTCCATGCCGAACGGCTTGGTCACGTAGTCGTCGGCGCCGGCGTCGAGCGCCTCCACCTTGTCCGCCGAGTCGGCGCGGGCGGACAGCACGATGATCGGCACCGTGGTCCAGCCGCGCAGCCCGGCGATCACCTCGCGGCCCGGGATGTCCGGCAGCCCCAGGTCGAGCACCACGACGTCCGGGTGCCCGTCGGCCGCGGCCCGCAGCGCGCCGGCGCCGTCCGCGGCGGTCAGCACCGTGTAGCCGCGGGCCGCGAGGTTGATCCGCAGCGCGCGCACGATCTGCGGCTCGTCGTCCACCACCAGCACCGTGGTGCCCTCGCTCACCGCGCCACCTCCTCGGCCTCGGCCGGCACCGCCACCTCGGCGGACGGCAGGGACAGCACGACGGTGAGCCCGCCGCCCGGCGTGTCCTCGGCGGCGATCGCGCCGCCCATCGCCTCGGTGAACCCGCGGGCCACGGAGAGCCCCAGGCCGGTGCCGGTGGCGGCCACCCCGCCGGCCCGGTGGAACGCCTCGAACACCGCGTCCTGCTCGCCGCGGGGAACCCCGGGGCCGGTGTCCACCACGCGCAGCTCGACGCGCCCGGCGTGCGCGCTGGCCCGGACCGCCACCTCGGCGCCGGGCGCGTGCCGCAGCGCGTTGTCCACCACGTTGGCCACCACGCGCTCCAGCAGGCCGGGGTCGGCGAGCACCGGCGGCAGCCGTTCGTCCACGTCCACCAGGACCCGGGCCGGGGCGCCGTCGACGGTGGACAGCGCGCGGGCGACCACCTCGTCGTAGCCCACGGCGCGCCGTACCGGGCGCACCGCGCCGGCCGCCAGCCGCGAGGAATCGAGCAGGTTGTCCACCAGGGCGCGCAGCCGGTCGGCGGATTCCTCGACGGTGGCCAGCAGCTCCGCGGTGTCCGAGGCGGACAGCCGCAGCTCACCGTCGCGCAGCGAGCCGATCGCGGCCTTGATGGAGGTGAGCGGCGTGCGCAGGTCGTGGCCGACGGCGGACAGCAGCGCGGTGCGCAGCTCGCTGGCGCGGGCGTGGTGCCGGGCCTCGGCGGCGGCCGCGGCCATCCGCTGCTGGCGCAGGGCGAGCGCCG
>DASWTI010000648.1:0-6936 GCA_036402215.1 Pseudonocardiaceae bacterium | reverse complement strand
CGCCCACCGCCGCCACCACGACAACCGCCGACACAGCCGTCTCCGTGACGCCGGACATCCCGGTGCAGCGGCTCGCCGACGGGGCGCGGCCCGGGCCGCACACCGCCCCGAAGTTCGCCGCGCTGACCGCCGATGTGCGCTCGAAGCAGCGACGAATGGCCGCGCACCCGCCGCCGCAGGCCGAGGCCGCCGCCGCCCGGCACGCGGCCCAGGCCCCACCCGATGACAAGGAGGCCCAGGGCAAGGCGGCCAACGCGGAGAAGATGAACGCCGCCAGACCCGGCGAGTTCGACAAGGCCGCGTTCGTCCGCGCCGTCAACGAGGCCATCGCCGCGCAGGCACCCAAGAACCTCGACGAGGCCGACAGGTTCGGCGACTCCGGCAAGGCCGACGCCGTCAAGGGCCAGGTGCAGGGCAAGGTCGGCGAGGGCAAGGAGAAGTCGGCCAAGGCCATCGAGACCACCACTGCCGCTGCCCCGGACACCGCACAGGCCAAGGACAAGCCGGTCACCCCGCTGCGGCCGGACCAGCCGCCGCCCACGCCCGCCGCGCCGGACCCCGCGAAGGCCGTCCCCGACAAGGCACCGCCCGCCGCCACGGACCTGTCGGCCGGGCCGGCCCAGGTGGACAGGCAGCTGGCCGACGCCGAGGTCACCGAGGACCAGCTGGCGAGGTCCAACGAGCCCGAGTTCACGGGCGCCCTGGAGGAGAAGCAGGCCGGCGAGGAGCACGCCGCCACCGCCCCCGGCCGGCTCCGCGCCGCCGAGGCGGAGACCCTGAGCGGCGCCAAGGCCCAGGCCGCCCAGGTCGGCGCCACCGCCATGACCGCCCTCGCCGCCGACCGCCGCGCGTCCGGCGCCGCCGTCGCCCAGGGCAAGGACGGCGCCAGGAGCGAGGACGAGCAGAAACGCGCCCAGGTCACCGCGACCCTGCAGAAGGTCTTCGACGCCACCAAACGCGACGTCGAGCAGATCCTGTCCGAGCTGGACAAGAAGGTCGACAGCGCCTTCGCCGCCGGCGAGAAGGCCGCGCGCGACGCCTTCACCGCCGAGCACAAGCGGCAGATGGACGCCTACAAGGACCGGCGGTACTCCGGCCTGGCCGGCGCCGGCCGCTGGATCCGCGACAAGTTCGCCGGCCTCCCCGACGAGGCCAACCAGATCTTCGTCCAGGCCCGCCAGGGTTACGTCACCCGGATGCAGCAGGTCATCTCCGGCGTCGCCGACCTCATCGGCGCGGAGCTCACCAGGGCCAAGCAACGCATCGCCACCGGCCGCGACCAGTTGCAGGCCGAGGTCAAGAAGCTGCCCGCCGACCTCCAGGCCATCGGCAAGGAGGCCGCCGGCGAGTTCGCGTCGAAGTTCGACGAGCTCACGGAGTCGGTGGACGCCAAGGGTTCCGAGCTGGTCCAGACCCTCGCCACCAAGTACAGCGAGGCGCTCAAGGCGGTCGACGACGAGATCGCCGCGGAGAAGGCCGCGAACGAGGGCCTGGTCGCCAGGGCGATGAACGCCGTCAAGGGCGTCGTCGACACGATTCTCAAGCTCAAGGACATGCTGCTCGGCGTCCTCGCCAAGGCGGCGGCCGCCGTCGGCGCCATCATCAAGGACCCCATCGGCTTCCTCGGCAAGCTCGTCTCCGCGGTGGGCGCGGGGCTTCAGGCGTTCCTGGCCAACATCGGCGCGCACCTGAAGAAGGGCCTCCTCGGCTGGCTCATGGGCGCCCTCGCCTCCGCCGGTTTGCAGCTACCGGCGAAGTTCGACCTGCGCGGCGTCATCCAGCTCGTCGCGTCCCTGCTCGGCCTCACCTGGGGGGCGCTGCGCGGCCGGATCATCTCCCGCGGCGTCCCCGCCGCCGCCATGGGCGCCGTCGAGCAGGCCGTGCGCATGGCCCAGAAGCTCCGGTCGGAGGGCATCGGCGGCATCTGGGAAACCATCAAGGAGAAGGTCGGCGACCTCAAGGCCAACGTGTTCTCCAAGATCAGCGAGTACCTCATCCCGACGGTGCTCGTCGCCGGCATCACCTGGATCGTCTCGCTGCTCAACCCGGCGTCGGCCTTCGTCAAGGCCTGCAAGATGATCATCGACATCGTCACGTTCATCGTCGAACGCGGCGCCCAGATCATCGAGTTCGTCAACGCCGTCCTCGACGCCGTCATCGCCATCGCCGGCGGCGGCACCGGCGGGGTGCCCGCCCTCATCGAGAACGCCCTGGCACGGTCGATTCCGGTCCTCATCGGGGCCCTCGCCGCCATCCTCGGCATCGGCGGCATCGCCGACAAGATCAAGAAGTTCTTCCAGTCGCTCACGAAGCCCGTGATGAAGGCCGTCGACCTGGTCGTGGACAAGATCGTCGGCTTCGGCAAGAAGATCTGGGCCAAGCTCAAGAGCAAGGCAGGCAAGCTGCGCGACAAGGTGCGCGGCGGCGACGACAGCCCCGCCGGCAAGCAGGCACGGCTCGACGGCGCGGTGAACGCGGGCGTCGCGGCGTGCAACCGCTTCGCCGGACGGGCCGTCGGGGCCGCCGTGCTCCGGCCCCTGCTGGCCGGGATCCGCCTCCGCTACGGCCTCACCTCGCTCACGCCGGTCCGCGACGGCACCGTCTGGGCGGTCGAGGGCGTCATCAACCCCAAGAAGAAGAAGGCGAGCCAGGCCACCGCGACCGACGGCTGGCCACCTCCCAGGCCGGCGGGGCCGAAGCCACCGTTCGGTGAAGCCGGCGCGGCCGAATGGCGGTACGAGCGATACCGCTACACGATGGGCAAGAAGGGCAAGTCGGCCGCCGACTGCCTGCCGTTCCCCCAGTGGCGGGACACGCACTACAAGGCTGCCGCGGCCGGGGGACGTCCCGGCCGCCGCGGTGGCGCCCAACAGGTTGCTGCCAAGGAACAGCTCACCACCGAGGGCGTGCAGGAGGTCGAGAACGTCCGGCTCGGCGGGCGTTTCCCCGATGGGGTCGCCACCAAACCCAACGCGGCCGGAGGAAAGGCCTACTTCGAGGTCGGCAAGATGCTGCAGAGCCGGATGCCCGAGGCCCGCGAGCGCACGAAGCTGCAGGACCAGATCAACGCCCTCGGCCCGAGCGACACGATCACCTTCGTGAGCAAGGAGAATCCCGGCGACCGCATCACCTACCGGGCCGGCGACGACGCTGCCACCAAGACCATGTGACCCGACCGGGAGGAACGGACACCATGTCGCAGTTCACGAACATTCTCTGCCGGTCCGGTGACGCACCGGCCCGAGCCGCCCTCGCGGACTTCGCGGAGGAGTCCTGGTACGAGGACGAACCGCTGGAGTTCGCACCGGGCCGAGGAGCCACGGACCAGGGCGGCACGGACGGGACCGTGCTGGAGATCCGGCTGCCCGGCCGGGACCGACCGGTCGTCGTGCGCCGCGACACGGCCGCGGACGCCGTCGCCGAACTCGTCAGGGAGGCCGTCGAGGAACTCGGTGGCAACCTCACCGACGACCTCAGGACCGCCATCGAAGGCACCCGGCAGGTGATCGGCATCGAGTTCTTCCCGGAAACGCTGGACGAGGACGGATGGGAGCTGCTCGACACCATCACGGCGCACCTGGCCCGTGAGCTGGACGGTCTCGTCATGGCCGACGACGGTCTCTACGACCGGGAGCTGGAGAAGCTGCTCGACAGGTGAGGTGGCCGGTCGGTCCCGGCGAGTTCGTGGGCGAGCAGGTCGCTGCCCGGCGACCGCTATGCCGGGGCGGGTTCCTCTTCCTCGTCCTGGCGCTGGACGTAGGTCTGGGCGGACTCGTCCTCCTCGGGCACTTCCTCGCGCTGGACCGAGGGGGCGTGGTCGTGGGTGTCGTCGGCGCGGCGCTGGACCGGGGCCGCCGTAACAGCGGGGGCCGACATGAGGCGGTCGGCGTTGGCGACGGCTTCGCGTTCGAAGCGGTCGGAGGGGTCGCTGACCTTGACGCCGCCGCCGGTGTCGGTGCCGTCGACGGGGCCGTTGCGTTGCTGGACGACGTGGGTGAGCTCGTGGGCGAGCATGTGGCGGCCGGCGTCGGAGGCGGGGTTGTAGGTGTCGCGTTGGAAGACGATGTTCGAACCCACCGTGTAGGCCTGGGCGTTGACCGACCGGGCCGACTCGTGGGCGGCGGCGTCGGTGTGGACGCGGACGTCGCCGAAGTCCTGGCCGCCGAAGCGGGTTTCCATGTCGGCGCGGGTGTCGCGGTCCAACGGCGCACCGCCGCCGGAGTTGATGACGTCGTGGACCGGGGAGCGTTCCTCCTCGACCAGGGTGCCGACGCCGGCGTTGCCGACGGCGCGTTGCAGGCCCAGCAGGCCGGCGGGGCCCAGGACGTCGGTGCGCCCGGCGGCGGCGGCCCGGCCGAGGAGGTCGCGCTCCTCGCGGTCGATCCGGTCGCCCTTGGGCCGGCAGCCGGTCTCCTGCTCGTGATCGTGTCCGCGCACGGTGGCCCCCCATGGGCTCGGAGGTGTTCGCCCCGAGGGTGGCGTGACGCCCGGCGACACGCCAGATGCCGCGACGCCGTCCGTGGGGGCGGGATCGGCTGCCCCGATGGACGTCACCGCGGCAGCATCACCTCACCGGGCGGCACCAGGCGTGGTGGTCGGGGTGGATCAGGAAACCGGCCGACCTCGCTGCCGGCGTCGTACCGGGTGGCCTCCCTGGCCCGGCGGCGGGTGAGGCCCGAGCTGACCTTGCGGTCAGCGTGGTTGAACCGCGGCAGCCGCTGGGTCACGGCGTCGTAGTGGCCCTCGTTGAGCCCACTGGACTCCACGAGCTGGCGCAGCATGCCGGGCCCGCCGTTGAAGGCGAAGCTCACCAGGGCGTCGAACTGTTCCTGGGTGAGCGGAACGGTCACCAGACGGTTCACGGCGGCCACCGCGGTGGCGGTGTCGCCGCGGAACAGGCGCTCCGCGTCGGCGAGGGTGATGACGCCGGGACGGAACTCCCTCGGCACCCACGGACCTGGTGGACCGCCGTTCGGATGACCGGGGCCGACGATCTTGTGGCCCCAGCCCACGGTGGCCCGTTGCGGGTCGCCCGGGTCGTACCGGTCGAGGTACGGCCCGCCTTCGAAGCTCTTGATCAGGTCGGCGCCCGCGTCGCTGAGCGTCCGGCCCCGCACCGGCGCGGTCAGGGCGACGGCCACGGCCAGGACGTCCCGGCGTTGCCGCTCCAGCATCACCCGTCGCGCCGACGAGCGGCGTTCGGCGTCCAGGCCGCGGTCGATGGCGCGCAGCTCCAGCCTGGTCCGCCAGGCGAGCAACGGGACCAGCTCGTGCCGGTCGGCGGCCTGCTCCCGCTCCAGGCGTTCCTGGGCGGCGAGACGGTCCGCCACGGAGCCGGACGGTCGTGACGAGGGTGCGCTGACGGGCGGACCGAGATCCGCGAGCTGCTGCTCCCGGCGGGCGATCCGGTCGATCAGCAGGTCGATCAGGGCCAGCCGGACCTCGACCAGCTCCGCCTCGACGGCCCGCCGCCGCGGAGTGCTGGCGCGCAGCGCGTCGAGCCGGACCTCCAGTTCGACGGCGTGGCGCAGCCGCAGCCGAAGCTCCGTGTCAGCCGACCGCGGCACCGGAGGGGCGGCCGGAGCGGGCGCCGGCGGGCGGGCGCCGAGCCCGGCGTCGATGTCCTGCCGCTGCACCGGCGACAGCAGCGACCCGACCGCCCGGTTGCCGGCCGCCGCCTGCAACGCGGCCAGGCCCCCCGGCGTCGGACGCAGGCTCACCGGACGGTGGCGCAGGCCCGTAGGAGCTGAATGAAGGCCCGCCGCTGACCCCCCACCGCCGTCGTCAGCTCGCCGCGCCGAGGTCCGCATCACCGCTCGCCAGCAGGTGCAGGTAGGGGCCGAACTCGCGTTCCAGGCACAGGCGGCCGAGCTTGCGGTACTCCCGGGCCACCGCGCCGATGAGGTCCGCCATGCGCACCGGGCGGGTGGCGTCGGCGGCCAGGTAGGCGGCGGTGACCGCGGCGGAGCGGATGTGGCCGCCGGCCAGGTCGAAGGCGGAGGCCAGGAAGTCGAGGTCCAGGTCGTCGGCGCGGGGCAGGGCGGGGCCGAGGCAGCGGTCCCACAGGGCACGGCGCAGTGGCACGTCGGGCAGCGGGAAGTCGACGACGACGTCGAGGCGGCGGGTGAAGGCCTCGTCCAGGTTGGCCCGCAGGTTGGTGGCGAGCACCGCGATGCCGTCGAAGGTTTCCATCCGCTGCAACAGGTACGCGCTCTCGATGTTGGCGTAGCGGTCGTGGGCGTCGCGCACCTCGGAGCGCTTGCCGAAGATGGCGTCGGCCTCGTCGAAGAAGAGCACGCCGTTCACCCCGGCCGCCTCGGTGAAGATGCGCTCCAGGTTCTTCTCGGTCTCGCCGACGTACTTGTCGACCACGGTGGCCAGGTTGACCGCGTAGAGGTCCAGGCCGAGCGACGAGGCGATGACCTCGGCGGACATGGTCTTGCCGGTGCCGGAGTCGCCGGCGAACAGGCCGGTGACGCCGCGGCCGCGGCCGCCGCCGGGGCGCATCCGCCACTCGTCGAGCACCTGGTCGCGGCGGCGGGCCCGGACGGCCAGCTCCCGCAGCTGGGCGAGCACGGGCGCGGGCAGCACGAGGTCCGGCCAGCCGACGGCGGGCTCGATGCGACGGGCGAGGCGCTGCAACCCGGCGGCGTTCTGGCTGCGGGCGCCGGCCCGCAGGTGCTCGACGCCGATCGGCCGGCCGTCGGCGAGCGCGGCCAGGCCGGCGGCCCGGGCGGCCCGGGCGATCTGGGTGGGGCCGAGCTGGAAGTGCGCGGTGTCCGACCCGGGGTCGACGCCGGCGGCGAGGCGGTGGTCGCGCAGGTGGTCGCGCCACAGGCCGGCACGCACCGCCGGGGGCAGCGGCCGGGCGTCGGCGAGCAGCGGCGGGCTCACGGCCCAGCGGGGGTTCCACTGGGTGGTGCCGTGTGCGACGAC
>DASWTI010000647.1:0-2073 GCA_036402215.1 Pseudonocardiaceae bacterium | reverse complement strand
GTAGGTGGCGAGAATGGCGGCGGCCTCGATGGGGTCACCCAGCTTCGTCCCGGTGCCGTGCGCCTCCACGACGTCCACGTCAGCCGGGGAGAGTCCCGCGGCGGCCAGCGCGGACCGGATGACCCGCTCCTGCGCCGGGCCACTGGGCGCCGTCAACCCGTTGCTCGCCCCGTCCTGGTTCACCGCCGAACCCCGCAGCACCGCCAGCACCTGATGACCGTGACGCCGGGCATCCGACAACCGCTCCAGCAGCAACACCCCCACGCCCTCGGCCCAGCCCGTCCCATCGGCCGAGTCCGAGAACGCCTTGCACCGCCCGTCCGCCGCCAGCCCACGCTGCCGGCTGAACTCCACGAACGTGCTGGGCGCCGCCATCACGGTCACCCCACCGGCCAGGGCGAGATCGCACTCGCCGTGCCGCAGCGACTGCGCGGCCAGGTGCAGGGCGACCAGCGACGACGAGCACGCCGTGTCCACCGTGATCGCCGGCCCCCGCAGCCCGAGCGTGTAGGACACCCGGCCGGACACCACGCTCGGGGAGTTGCCGATGAACCGGTAGGCCTCCACGTCGGCCGGGGTGACCGGCAGCCGCGAGGTGTAGTCGCTGTACATGACGCCGCCGAAGACGCCGGTACGGCTGCCGTGCAGCGCCGTCGGCGGGATGCCGGCGTTCTCCACCGCCTCCCACGCGGTCTCCAGCAGCAACCGCTGCTGCGGGTCCATGCCGACCGCCTCACGCGGGCTGATGCCGAAGAACTCGGCGTCGAACAGGTCGGCGTCGTAGAGGAAACCGCCGTACCGGGTGGTGGAGGTGCCCGGCCGGTCGGGGTCCGGGTCGTAGAGGCGGTCGACGTCCCAGCCGCGGTTCTCCGGGAACGGGCCGATGGCGTCGGTCCCGGTGGACACCAGCCGCCACAGGTCGTCCGGCGTGCGGACCTCACCGGGGTAACGGCAGGCCATGCCGACGATGACCACCGGATCGTCCTGGCCGGCGGGGCCGGCGGCCGGGGCGACGGGCACCTCCACGGCCCCGTCCAGCCGGGACAGCAGGTGGTCGGCCACCGCCGCCGGGGTCGGGTGGTCGAAGACCATGGTGGGTGCCAGGACGAGGCCGGTGGCGGTCCCGAGCCGGCTCCGCAGCTCCAGGCCGGTCAGCGAGTCGAGGCCCAGCTCGCGGAACGCGGCATCGACACCGACGGCGGCGACGTCCGGCAGCCCGAGCACCGCCGCCACGGTGGTCCGCACGAGATCCAGCACCGCACGGCGCCGCTCCCCCGCCGGCAGCCCGGCCGTCCTGGCCGCCCAGGCCGATCCGCCGGACCCGCCGGACCCGCCGGACCCGGCCGCCGCCGCGCGCCGCCGGGTGGGCGACGTGGGGTCACCCAGCAGCTCGGACAGCGGCCCGCCGGGGTCACGTGCCGCGGCGGCCCGGTCCAGCTCCACCGGCACGAGCAGTGGCTCGTCGGCGCGCAGCGCCGCGTCGAACAGCTCCAGGGCGCGCTCGGCGGACAGCACGCGGATGCCTCCCCGCCCCCACCGCGCCACCTCGGCGTCGGAGAGCGTCGCCGCCATGCCGCCGCCGGCGGGGTCCCACAGGCCCCAGGCCAGCGAGGTGCCGGGCAGGCCGTGGGCGCGGCGGTGCCGGACCAGGGCGTCGAGGTAGGCGTTGGCCGCCGCGTAGTTGCCCTGGCCGGGGTTGCCGAGCAGCCCGGCGATGGACGAGAACACCACGAAGACCGCCGGGGGCGCGGCCCGGGTCAGCTCGTGCAGGTGCCAGGCGCCGTCCACCTTGGGGCGCAGCACGCGCTCGACGTGCTCCGGGGTGAGGTTGCGCAGGGTGGCGTCGGCGACCACCCCGGCGGCGTGGATCACGGCGGTCACCGGGTGCCGCTCGGGGACGGCCGCCAGCAGGTCGGCCACCGCGGCCCGGTCGGCGACGTCGCAGGCCACGACGGAGACCTCGGCGCCCAGCGCGCGGAGTTCGGCGACCAGCTCGGGCACACCGCCGGCGGCGGGGCCGCGGCGGCCGGTCAGCACCAGGTGCCGGGCGCCGTGGCGGGTGACGAGGTGCCT
>DASWTI010000646.1:0-2404 GCA_036402215.1 Pseudonocardiaceae bacterium | reverse complement strand
GTAGGTGGCGAGAATGGCGGCGGCCTCGATGGGGTCACCCAGCTTCGTCCCGGTGCCGTGCGCCTCCACGACGTCCACGTCAGCCGGGGAGAGTCCCGCGGCGGCCAGCGCGGACCGGATGACCCGCTCCTGCGCCGGGCCGCTGGGCGCCGTCAGCCCGTTGCTCGCCCCGTCCTGGTTCACCGCGGAGCCCCGCAGCACCGCCAGGACCTGATGACCGTGACGCCGGGCATCGGACAACCGCTCCAGCAGCAACACCCCGACGCCCTCGGCCCAGCCCGTCCCATCGGCCGAGTCCGAGAACGCCTTGCACCGGCCGTCCGGCGCCAGCCCACGCTGCCGGCTGAACTCCACGAACACGCCGGGGCCGGACATCACCGTCACGCCGGCCGCCAGCGCCAGGTCGCACTCGCCGTGCCGCAGCGACTGCGCGGCCAGGTGCAGGGCGACCAGCGACGACGAGCACGCCGTGTCCACCGTGATCGCCGGTCCGGCCAGCCCGAGGCCGTAGGCGACCCGGCCGGACAGCACGCTGGTGAAGGTGCCGGTGAGCAGGTACCCGCCGGCCCGGTCGTCCGCCTCGTGCAGCCGGGGGCCGTAGTCCTGGGCGAGCGCGCCGACGTACACGCCGGTGGCGCTGCCGTGCAGGCTCGCCGGGTCGAGACCGGCCCGCTCGACGGCCTCCCACGCGGTCTCCAGCAGCAACCGCTGCTGCGGGTCCATGCCGACCGCCTCACGCGGGCTGATGCCGAAGAACTCGGCGTCGAACAGGTCGGCGTCGTGCAGGAAACCGCCGTGCCGCACGTAGGAGCGGCCGGCCCGGCCCGGGTCTGCGTCGAACAGGGTGTCCAGCGGCCAGCCGCGGTTGTCCGGGAAACCGGAGACGGCGTCGCGCTCGTCCAGCACGAGCTGCCACAGGTCCTCGGGGCTGGTCACCCCGCCGGGGAAACGGCAGGCCATGGACACGATCGCCAGCGGCTCGCCGGCGTCCACGGCCCGGGCGGCGGTCACCGCCGGGGCGGGCAGGTCGCCGGCCCGGAGCGCCGCGAGGTGCGCGGCCAGCCGCTCGGCCGACGGGTGGTCGAACAGCAGCGTCGTCGGCAGCCGCAGGCCGGTGGCCTCCACCAGCCGGTTGCGCAACTCCACGGCGGTCACGGACTCGAACCCCTGGTCGGTGAACGACGTCGCCGGGTCGAGTTCGCCGGCGTCGACGCCCAGCACCACCGCCGCCTCCGCCAACACCAGCTCCACCACCTCCGTGGCATCCGGCGGGACCGCCCCTGGTCGTTCGGGGCGCCGGGGTGACTGCGGGTCCCCGGCCGGGGGCAGCAGCGGGAGTGGGGGCTCGGCAGCGGACGGGAAGGCGGGGAGCCAGGAGACGGGGACGCCGCTGGTGTGCAGTTCGGCCAGCGAGGTGAGGAAGCGGTGCGGGCCGGGCCGGCCGCGGCGCAGCGATCCCACGACGACCGCCTCGGATCCGGCGTCCTCCAGGGTCTGCTGCAGAGCCACCGTCAGCACCGGGTGCGGGCTGACCTCGACGAAGGCGTCGTGGCCGGCGAGCGACCGGACGGTGCGCTCCAGCTCCACGGTGCCGCGCAGGTTGCGGTACCAGTAGTGGGCGTCCAGCGAGCGGGTGTCGATCAGCCCACCGGTCACCGTGGAGTGGAACGGCACGGACGCCGGCCGCGGGTCCAGCCCGGCCAGCTCCCGCAGCAGCTCGTCGCGCAGCCGCTCGACCTGCGGGGAGTGCCCGGCCAGGTCGACCGGGATGCGCCGGGCCGCCACCCCGCCGTCGGTGAGCTCGGCCAGGTACGCGTCGACGGCCTCCGGCTCGCCGGACAGCACCACCGAGCGGGGCCCGTTGACGGCGGCGACGCACAGCCGGTCGCCCCAGCGGTCCAGCGACGGGCGCAGGCCGGCCACCGGCAGCGGCACCGAGATCATGCCGCCGCCACCGGACAGCCGGACCTGCGTCCTGCTCCACGACGCCACCAGGCGGGCGCCGTCGTCGAGGGACAGCGCGCCGGCGACGACCGCGGCGGCCGTCTCGCCGTTGCTGTGGCCGACGACCGCCGACGGCCGCACCCCGAAGGACGCCCACAGCTCGGCCAGGCCCACCATGACGGCGAACAGGGCCGGCTGCACGACGTCGGCCCGGTCCAGCGACGCCGCTCCCGGCGCGGCGCGCAGCACGTCGTGCAGCGACCAGTCGACGTACCGGCCGAGCGCCGCCGCACAGTCGTCGACGGCGGCCCGGAACACGTCGGAGGAGTCCAGCAGGTCGCCCGCCATGCCGGGCCACTGCGAGCCCTGGCCGGGGAAGACGAACACGACGCGCTCCCGGGACCCGGCGGCCCGGCCGGTCCCGCCGACCCGGCCGGCGCCGCGGCGGCCGGCGGCGAGC
>DASWTI010000645.1:0-3125 GCA_036402215.1 Pseudonocardiaceae bacterium | reverse complement strand
GGTGCGGCACTTCGCCGGCGAGCTGGCCGGGGTGCCGGCCGCGCTGGAGCTGCCGTCCGACCGGCCGCGGCCCGCGGTGCCCGGGCACACCGGCGGCACCGTGGAGTTCACCGTGCCACCCGCGGTGGCCGCCGCCGTGCGCGGCCTGGCCCGGGAGCGCGGCACGACGCCGTTCGTGGTGCTGCTGGCCGGGTTCACCACGCTGCTGCACCGCGTGGGCGGGCAGGACCAGGTGGTCGTCGGCACCACGAGCGCGAACCGGGCGCACCCCGGCGCGGAGGACGTGGTCGGGCCGCTGTTCAACAGCCTGCCGCTGCGCGCCGACCTGGGCGGCGACCCGGCGTTCACCGCGCTGGTCGAGCAGCTGCGGCGCCGGGTGCTGGGCGCCTTCACCCACCAGGAGGTGCCGTTCGAGGAGCTCGTGCCTCACCTGGTGACCGAGCGCGATCCCGGGCGCTCGCCGGTGTTCCAGGTGCTGCTGGAGCTGTCCGGCCCGCCGCACGGCACGCCGCCGGCCGGGCTGGACTGGTCGACGCGCCTGGTGGACACCGGGTGCGCGAAGCTCGACCTCACGCTCACGCTGACCGACGACGGCGAGACGCTGACCGGGCTGGCGGTGTACCGCGACGAGCTGTTCGACCGGGCGACCGTGCGGCGGCTGACGGGTTCGCTCGTGGTGCTGCTGGCCGACGCCTGCGCCCGGCCCGGCACGCCGGTGTCCGCGCTGGAGCTGCGCACGGACGCCGACCGCGCGCTCACCGCGGCGGTCAACGACACGGCCGCGCCGTCCGACGACGCCTGCCTGCACGAGCTGGTGCAGCGGCAGGCGGCGGCCACCCCGGGCGCGCTCGCCGTGGTGAGCGGGGCCGAGCGGCTGACGTTCGCCGAGCTCAACGCGCGGGCCAACCGGCTGGCCTGGCTGCTGCGCGGCCTCGGCGTGCGCGCCGAGTCGACGGTGGCGCTGTGCCTGGACCGCTCGGTGGACATGCTGGTCGGGATGCTCGGCATCCTGAAGGCGGGCGGCGCGTACCTGCCGATCGATCCGGCGGACCCGCCGGCGCGGCGGCGCACGCTCGCCGAGGGCACCCGGCTGCTCGTCGGCCACCGCTCGGCCGGCACGGACTGGTACCCGGGCACGGCCCTCTGGCTGGAGGGCACCGACCTGTCCGAGCTGGGCGACCTGCCTGCGGACGACCCGCCGCGGTGGGTGACGGCGGACTCGCTGGCCTACGTCATCCACACCTCGGGGTCCACGGGCGCGCCGAAGGGCGTGCTGGTGCCGCACCGGGGGCTGGTCAACTACGTCCGGGCCTGCGTCCGCGACTACGTGGCCGGCGGCACCGGCGGCGCGCCGGTGTTCTCCTCGTTCGCCTTCGACATGCTGGTGCCGAACATCTACCCGCCGCTGGTCTGCGGGCAGCCGGTGCACCTGCTGCCGGCCGGGCTGGGCGCGGCGGAGCTGGGCGAGCGGCTGGCCGAGCACGCACCCTACGCGTTCGTGAAGCTCACCCCGGGACACCTGGACCTGCTGTCCGCACAGCTCGACGCCGCCACGGCGCGCGGGCTGGCCGGCCGGCTCGTGGTGGGCGCCGACGCCTTCCCCTCGGCGAGCCTCGCGGCCTGGCGGCGGCTCGACCCGGACACGCCGGTGCTCAACGAGTACGGGCCGACGGAGGCCTCGGTGGCGAACAGCGTGCGCGCCGTGGCGGACGGCTGGCCGGGCGAGGTGATCCCGATCGGGCGACCGATCCGCAACACCACGATGTACGTGGTGGACCCGGCGCTGCGGCCGGTGCCGGTCGGCGTGCCGGGGGAGATCGTGATCGGCGGCGAGTGCGTGGTGCGCGGGTACGCGCGCCGGCCGGGGCTGACGGCGGAGCGGTTCGTGCCCGACCCGTTCGCCGCGCGGCCCGGGGCGCGGCTGTACCGCACCGGGGACCGCGGCACGCTGCTGCCGGACGGGGACGTGGCGTTCCTGGGCCGGCTCGACGACCAGGTGAAGATCGACGGCTACCGCGTGGAGCCCGGGGAGGTGCGGGCGGCGCTCGCCGCGCACCCGGCGGTGCGGCAGGCCGTCGTGGTGGTGCGGCGGGAGACCGGGCGGCCCCGGCTGGTCGGGTACGTGGTGCCGGACGCCGCCGTCGCCGCGTTCGACGAGCGGGCGCTGCTGGAGGATCTGGCCGACCGGCTGCCGCGGCACCTGGTGCCGGCGCGCCTCGTGGCGGTGCCGGAGATCCCGTTGAACGCCAACGGGAAGCTCGACCGCGCCGCCCTGCCGCCGCCCGGCCGCACCCCGTCGCCGGACTCCCCGGACTCCCCGGACTCCCCGGACTCCCCGGGCACGCCGGGCACCCCCGGCTCAACGGGCTCGCCGGACACGCCAGGCACGGCGGGCACGGGGTCGCGGCCGGCCGACCCCGCAGGCGCGGTGGCGGGGACCGAGCTCGGGGCGCTGCTGCGGTCGGTGTGGGCCGAGGTACTCGGCGTGCCGGACGCGGCCTGGGACGACGACTTCTTCGCGCTCGGCGGCCGCTCGCTGGACGCGGTGCGGCTGATCGCCCGGGTCCGTGACGTGCTGCGCGTGCGGGTGCCGGTGGCGCGGCTGTTCCGGGTACCCACCCTGGCCGGCCTGGCCGCGGCCGTCATCGAGCTGGAGCAGGAGCCCGGGGCCGCCGAGCGGGTGGCGCGGGCCGTGCGGAAGCTGGCCGGGCTGACCCCGGAGCAGCGGGCGGAACTCGTCCGGCGGCACCGTGCCGCCGGTGACCGGACCGGATGAGAGAGGAGACGGCCGTGTTCAAGGTCGTGCTGAACGACGAGGAGCAGTACTCGATCTGGCCCGCCGACCGGGACAACCCCGCCGGCTGGCACGACGAGGGGACGACCGGGACCCGCGAGGAGTGCCTGGAGCACATCGAGCGGGTGTGGACGGACATGCGGCCGCGCAGCGTGCGCGAGCACCTGGCGGCCCAGGCCTAGCCGGATGTGCACCACCGCGATCGGCACCGGCCGCCCGGCCCACCCCGGCCGGTGCCGGCCCGCGGCCCTGCGGCAGGCACCCGCCGACGACGACTGCGCGGTTGCCCTGACCCGCCGTGCGCACCGCGCGCTGACCGTTCGCGGCGACC
>DASWTI010000644.1:0-58679 GCA_036402215.1 Pseudonocardiaceae bacterium | reverse complement strand
GGAAGATCACATCGCGCCGAAGGTGGCCCCGGGCCGCGCGACCAGTTCGTCGTCAGCGCCGAAGTTCGCCGGCGGCCGTGAGATCCCAGGTGAGGCTGTTGACGGGGAGCCATTCGACGGAGGTGGGTCGCTCGCCGGTGCGCACCCATTCCAGGATGACGTCTCGCAGCCGGCCCAGAGGTAGCACGGAGCCGGCCGGAAAGATCGTCGGGCGGTCCCGGTCGTAGTAGACGGGCCCGGCCGCCGCGCGGGACGAGCCGACGGTGAGCCAGGCGAAGTCGTCGCCAGGCGCGGCGCCGCCGTCGTGGAACAGCGCGGCGCCGACGCCGTTGTCGTACCCGATGCGCAACCATCGTCGAGGGTGCCCGCCGGTGTCACCGCCGACCGGGCGATCCCAGACGAAGAACCAGGTTTCGGTCGGCCCAGATTCACGGAGCAGCGCATCGACCAACCACGCCGTCTGATTCCTGCCGTTGGCGATGACACGCGGGTACGCCAGACCGTTGTGGCCGCCGGTGACGATCCACGGAGTCATGGACGTTCACCGTTCAGGATGACCGGTTCCACGGCGCCAGGAAACCACACCGCGAGGGACGAGCCCTCCGAGAGGATCGCGCGGACGGCGACGGCGCAACTGAACGGGCCTTGCCCGTCCACGCCGCACGGACCACGTTCGTTGTTGATCACGACCACGCCGCTCGTGATGTCTTCCTCCTCCATCCATGCCGCGACCTTCGTCTCGACGTGAGCGGCCGCGGGATGCGGAGCACCTCGGCCGGGGAACAGTACGCCGGCATCCCTCATAGCCTCAGTGGCGCGTTCGGCATGCTCGTCCTCGCCGCTGACAAACGTCTTCTTGTCGCCGTCGTCCCAGAAGAACAGTCCGGTGGTCCGCTTCTCGTCGATGATCGACTCGATGCGTTGCTCGGCCCAGTGCCGGTCACCGGCGGCCGCGGACACATCGGCCGGGCACTCGTCCGCGGCTCCGCGGCTCGTGGCACCGCAGGCAAATGGGCTGTCACCCCAGGAGAGCACCCACCAACAGCCGACCACAACGGCCAGCAGAACCATGAATTTGCGCACGCCCTGGCGACTTCCCTCGTTCTCGGTATTGCCGCCCGTCAGCCCTTGGCCCGGTTGGTCAGCTGGTGGGCGAGGTCGGCGGCGGTGGAATCGTGGGTGGCGGCCTCGGTGGCCAGGGTCTGCGAGCACCCGCGCCGGTGCAGGAACCGGTAGATCGCGCTGATTGTTGCGTCCCGTCAGGGCCGTGCGGAGTTCGTGACGGTCCACCACGACGGGTCGACCTCTCGCGGCGGCCTCTTCAGAGTGTTCACCCGGTCCCCCTCGGTGCTTCTCACCGAGAGTAGGACGAGAACAGCCGAGAGTGCCGCAACTATCGGCGATGACTATCACAACCAGTGATAATCGGACCTTCGGCTCCAAGATCACCGGCCTGGCGCCGGTCACTGCGGCAGGCTGCCGCGCCTCGTCCGGTGATCCGATCCTGATGCAACCGGCCCACCGGAACACCTCGCCCTGACAGGGCCGGGTCGGAGGCCACCGTGGACTGATCCCACACCGACTGCTGACCAGCTACCTGACCGCCCTCGCCGAGTGCGCCCGGGCCGACGCCCGGCACCAGGCCACACCCCGACGACCTCGACGCGGTATCAGCCGCCGCAGTGGCGGCGCGGTCGATGGCCCGAGGGCCACGGCCCTCACCCAGGATGCAGCCACCCTGCGCGACACCACCGAATCGGAGGCCCGGGCCGAACCGGCCGAACTCGTCCGTGGCGGACCCAACGCCGCGTGGCGCGGTCCTCGACGTCGACAGCGTGGCCGACCAGGGCCTCACTAGACTGGCGTCCCGTGACCACCGCAGGGGCCAGGCCCGTCGTCCTGATCGCCGAGAAGCTCGCGCCGTCGGTGCTGTCCGCGTTCGGACCCGAGATCGATGTCCGGCACGTGGACGGCACCGACCGCCCGGCGTTGTTCGAGGCGTTGTCCGAGGCCGACGCGCTGCTCGTGCGCTCGGCGACCCGGGTGGACGCCGAGGCGCTCGGCAAGGCCCCGCGGCTCAAGGTGGTGGCGCGCGCCGGCGTCGGCCTGGACAACGTCGAGGTGCCGGCCGCCACGGCCAACGGCGTGATGGTGGTCAACGCCCCCACGTCGAACATCGTGTCCGCCGCCGAGCACGCGGTGGCCCTGCTGCTGGCGGTCGCCCGCCGGGTGCCGGCCGCGGACGCCAGCCTGCGCGCGGGGGAGTGGCGGCGCAGCGCCTTCAACGGCATCGAGCTGAACGGCAAGACCGTCGGCGTGGTCGGGCTCGGCCGCATCGGGCAGCTCTTCGCCCAGCGGGTCGCGGCGTTCGGCGTCGAGCTGGTGGCCTACGACCCGTATGTGGCTCCCGGGCGGGCCGCGCAGCTCGGCATCGAGCTGGTGAGCCTGGACGAGCTGCTGCAGCGCAGCGACGCCATCTCCATCCACCTGCCGAAGACCGCGGAGACGCTCGGCCTGATCGGTGCCGCCGAGCTGGCCCGCACCAAGCGCGGCGTGCTCATCGTGAACGCCGCCCGCGGCGGGCTGATCGACGAGAGCGCGCTCGCCGCCGCGGTGCGCAGCGGCCAGGTGGGCGGCGCCGGCATCGACGTGTTCGTCTCCGAGCCGTGCACCGCGAGCCCGCTGTTCGAGCTGCCCGAGGTGGTCGTCACGCCGCACCTCGGCGCCTCCACCGCGGAGGCCCAGGACCGGGCCGGCACCGACGTGGCGCACAGCGTGCTGCTCGCGCTGCGCGGCGACTTCGTGCCGGACGCGGTGAACGTGCAGTCCGGCGGCCTGGTGAACGAGGAGGTCCGCCCGTACCTGCCGCTCACCCAGAAGCTGGGCCGCGTGGTCTCCGCGCTCAGCCCGCGGCCCCCGGTCTCGGTGACCGTCGAGGTACGCGGCGAGCTGGCCGGCGAGGACGTCCAGGTGCTGCAGCTCGCCGCCCTGCGCGGCGTGTTCTCCGGCCTGGTGGACAGCCAGGTGACCTTCGTGAACGCCCCGACGCTGGCGGCCGAGCTGGGGGTCACGGTGGCGGTCGACTCGCAGCCCGAGAGCCCCAACCACCGCAGCCTGGTGACCGTGCGGGCCGGCCACGACGACGGCACCTCGCAGGCGGTCTCCGGCACGCTGACCGGCCTGGACCAGGTGGAGAAGCTCGTCGGGGTCAACGGCCGGCACTTCGACCTGCGCGCCGAGGGCGCCCTGCTGATCATGGAGTACCCGGACAAGCCGGGCGTGATGGGCCGGGTCGGGACGCTGCTCGGCGAGGCCGGGGTCAACATCGAGGCCGCGCAGATCAGCCAGACCACCGACGGCTCGGACGCGATCATGCTGCTCCGGGTGGACCGCGAGGTCTCCGGCGACCTGCTCGGCCCGATCGGGTCGGCCGTCGGCGCACACGTCGTGCGCTCCGTCACGTTCGACTGAGACCGCGATACCGCTGAACGGGTGATCCGCCGTCGATCTTGTCCGAGGGTGGAAAAAACATCCCAAGGTTGGTCGCGCGGCCGGGTGACGTCAGTTACGTTCGGCCCCGGCGAGGCCGGACCAGGCGCTGTAAGAGGGCTCAGCGCCGAGCCGAGGTCCCACGAGGACGATCCCGCGCGGACGGTGGTGACACCGTGATCGGGGACGTGCGGGGCGGCATGGTCTACGGTGCGCCTCGCCAGTGAGGGACAACAGTGAGTCGTACCCGAGTACCGGGGTCGGCGCGCCGGATCGCGGCGCGTTCGGCCGTCGCGGTGCTGGCGGCCGCCCTGACCGCCGGGTTCACCGGCGCGGGCAGCGCGGCCGGCCAACCCAGCAACCTGGCGCCGTCGGCGCCGTCACCGGCCAAGTCGCTGGCGAAGAGCGCCGTCTCCGGCGGCAAGCTCGCCCCGCGCCTGGCGTCGGCGAACGGCCCGGTGACGGCGTTCATCGAGCTGGCCGAGACACCGGCGGTCGACGCCTACAACACCGACCTGCGCCGGGGCAAGGCCGCGGCCAAGGCGGCCGGCAAGGCCGCCAAGAGCAAGGTCGACAACCGCGCCGCGACAGTGCTCGCGACCCTGCGCGGCAAGGACCGCGCGGCCAAGGAGCTCGGCCGTACCCGCAACGCGGTGCCCGGCCTCACCGTGGTCGCGGACGCCGCCAAGCTGCGTGAGCTGAGCAGCGACCCGAACGTGCGCTCGATCCGCCTCGCGGTGCCGAAGACCATCGACAACTCCGGCGCGGCGCAGCTCACCCGGGTGCTGACCGAGTGGCAGACCACCGGCAAGCTCGGCGACAACGTCCGCGTCGGCATCATCGACACGGGTATCGACTACACCCACGCCGGCTTCGGCGGTCCCGGCACCGCCGCGGCGTTCGACGCGGTGAACCCGGACGTCGCGGACCCCAACTTCCCGACCGCCAAGGTCGTGGGCGGCTGGGACTTCGTGGGTGACGCCTACGACGCCAGCAGCGACGACCCGGCCGTCGCCACCCCGGTGCCGGACCCCAACCCGCTCGACTGCAACGGGCACGGCTCGCACGTGGCCGGCACCTCGGCGGGCATC
The DNA here is from genome assembly GCA_036402215.1 of Pseudonocardiaceae bacterium. Lineage (GTDB taxonomy): Bacteria > Actinomycetota > Actinomycetes > Mycobacteriales > Pseudonocardiaceae > DASXTS01. The sequence goes on along the minus strand of DASWTI010000644.1, from coordinate 54,099 downwards.
GGCGTCAACGCCGACGGCTCCACCTTCACCGGCGACTACACCCAGCTCACCGGCGACGGCCTCAACCAGATGCTGGTCGGCCCCGGCATGGCGCCGAAGGCCCTGCTGTACGCGCTGAAGGTCTTCGGCTGCGACGGCTCGACCGACGTCACCTCGCAGGCCCTGGACTGGGCGCTGGACCCCGACCAGGACGGTGACTTCACCGACCACCTGGACATCGTGAACCTGTCGCTGGGCTCGGACTACGGCGCACCGGACGACCCGGACAGCCTGTTCGTCAAGAAGCTCAACGCCAACGGCGTGCTGACCGTGTTCTCCGCGGGCAACGGCAACGACCTGTACGACATCGGCGGCTCCCCGGGCAACACCCCCGAGGCGCTCACCGTGGCCAGCACCCGCGACTCCTACGTCCTGCGGGACGCCATGGAGGTCGTGGCCCCGGCGGACGTCGCCGGTGGCCAGGCGGGCCAGTACAGCGTCAACTACAACTACGCCAACCTGGACCTGACCGACGACGTGATCCAGCTGACCCAGGCCAACAACCTGGACGGCTGCGCGCCGCTGAACGCGACCGACGCCGCGCGGGTCAACGGCAAGATCGCCTGGCTGGAGTGGGACGACAACGACGCCACCCGTCGCTGCGGCTCCGGCGGCCGGACCAACAACGTCACGGCGGCCGGCGCGGTCGGCGCCGTCCTCACCTCGACGCTGGAGAACTTCCCGGCCGGTATCGCGGGCAACGCCGCCATCCCGGTCTTCCAGCTCACCGGCGCCGGCACCAACCAGCTGCGCCCGGCCATGGAGGCCGGCACGCTGCGCGTGCGCATGGCGACCGAGCTGCTCACCTCGCTGAAGACCAACCAGCCGGCGATCGAGGACACCCCGTCCTCGTTCACCTCGCGCGGCACCCGCACCAACGTCAAGCCCGACGTGGCCGCCCCCGGCGACACCATCGCGTCGGTCGGCGTGGGCACCGGCTTCAAGCCGTCGGTCAACAGCGGCACCTCGATGGCCGCCCCGCACGTGGCCGGCATCGCCGCCCTCATCCGCCAGTCGCACCCCGACTGGAGCCCGGCCGAGGTCAAGGCCGCGGTGATGAACACCGCGTCCGCGAACGTGTTCTCCCAGGAGAACCACGGCGGCCCGATCCACGCCCCGAACCGCGTGGGCACCGGCCGCGTCGACGCCAAGAACGCCGTCGACAACCAGGTCCTGGCCTACGTGGAGGACCGGCCGGGCGTGGTCACCGCCGGCTTCGGCGTGGTCGAGGTGGGCACCGCGCCGGTCTCGCTCAGCAAGATCATCCGCGTGGTCAACAAGAGCACCCAGCGGGTCAGCTTCGACGTCGCGTACACCCCGATCACCCAGATGCCGGGCGTGCGCTACGAGCTGGACAGGTCCAGCGTCACGCTGAACCCGCGGGGCATCGCGAAGATCCGGGTCACCCTGAAGATCGATGACCCGGGCGCGCTGCGCAAGGTCGCCGACCCGACGGTGGAGAAGCTCCAGCTCGATGTGCCGCGTCAGTTCGTGGCGGACGCCTCGGGCCGGGTCGACCTCACGCCGACGCAGGGCTCGTCGATCCCGCTGCGGGTGTCGGTGTACTCGGCCCCCAAGCCGACCGCCGACATCAACACCCCGGCCCACATCCGGGTCGGCGGCAGCGGTCAGGGCGTGCTCAACCTGTCGGGCCGGGGCATCGCCCAGGGCTCCGGCGACGCCCGGTACGCCTCGCTCATCTCGGTGCTCGAGCTGCAGGCGCAGAGCCCGAGGCTGCCCGACTGCGGCAACGGCGTCACCACCAACTGCGCGATGAACGAGACCGCCAAGGGCGGTGACCTGCGCTACGTCGGCGCCGCCTCCACGGCACCGCTGGCCAACGCGCAGGGCAACCCGGAGAACGCGATGCTCGCCTTCGGCATCGCCACCTGGGGTGACTGGTACAACATCGGCAGCAACACCCAGCCCTTCGTCGACATCGACGTGGACGGCGACGGGACGTTCGACTTCGAGACCTTCCTGACGAAGCCGACCGACACCGACGTGCTGGTGGCCGCGACGGTGGACCTGAACAGCGGTGCCACCGTGGACCTGCAGCCGATCAACGGCCAGTTCGGCGACGTGGACACCAACGTGTTCGACACCAACGTCGCGGTGCTGCCGGTGCTGCTGACCGCGCTGGGCATCGACCCCACGGCCGACACCTCGCGCATCACCTACTCCGTCGGCGTGGCGGGCTTCTACGCCAGCTCCGACGGCCTGGTGGACTACATCCCGAACACCCTGTCCTTCGACCCGCTCAAGCCGGGTCTGTGGGTGCAGGGTGGCGGCGACGCCGCGCTGGCCTACCAGTCGCGGCCCGGCACCGCCCTCGTGGTGAACCGCGACCCGGCCGCCCTCGCGGCGGACGGCGCGGACAGCCTGCTCGTGCTGAACCACCACAACGCCAAGGGCGACCGCGCCTCGGTGGTCAAGGTCAACGGCCCCACGGCGAACACCGACGGCCGGCGCATCTGACGACCGTTGGTTCGTGAACACCCGGTGCCCGGGTCCGCCACCCCGGCGGGCCCGGGCACCGGCCCGTCTGTGGCGCATTACACCCCGACGGGTGAAGGTTCGGCCTTCGGCCGCCCCGCCCCGCGTCCCGCGTCCATTAGCCTCGTTGGACGGATGTCGTGGTCACGAAGCCACCCGTTCGGGTGTGCCATGGTGACTCTCTGAGGGTGGCACCGGGTAGCCTTCGCGCGACGGAGGGTTTCCGGTGCCTACCGGAACCCGTATAACGGCGGAGGTGGGCGGATGCGGCTCGCGGTGATCCCAGGTGACGGGATCGGCCCCGAGGTGATCGCCGAGGCGCTCAAGGTGCTCGGTGAGGTCAAGCCGGGTGCGGAGGTGACTCGTTACGACCTGGGGGCCTCCCGGTGGCACGCCACCGGGGAGCTGCTGCCGGAATCGGTGCTGTCCGAGCTTCGCGAGTTCGACGCGATCCTGCTCGGCGCGGTGGGTGACCCGTCGGTGCCGAGCGGCATCCTGGAGCGGGGGCTGCTGCTGCGGCTGCGCTTCGAGCTCGACCACCACGTGAACCTGCGGCCGGCCCGGCTGTACCCGGGGGTGCGCAGCCCCATCGCGCAGCCCGGTGAGATCGACATGGTGGTGGTGCGCGAGGGCACCGAGGGCCTGTACGCCGGCAACGGCGGCCTGCTGCGCAAGGACACCCCGCATGAGATCGCCACCGAGGTGAGCATCAACACCTCGTTCGGCGTCGAGCGCGTCGTGCGCGACGCGTTCGCCCGGGCCTCGGCCCGGCCGCGCAAGCACCTGACGCTGGTGCACAAGACCAACGTCCTCACGCACGCCGGCTCGCTGTGGTCGCGCATCGTGGAGGAGGTGTCGCTGCAGCACCCCGAGGTGAGCGTGGCGTACCAGCACGTGGACGCCGCCACCATCCACATGGTGACCGACCCCGGCCGGTTCGACGTGATCGTCACGGACAACCTGTTCGGCGACATCCTCACCGACCTGGCGGCCGCGGTGACCGGTGGCATCGGCCTGGCGGCCAGCGGCAACCTGGACGTGACCCGGCGCAACCCCAGCATGTTCGAGCCGGTGCACGGCTCGGCGCCGGACATCGCCGGTCAGGGCGTCGCCGACCCGACGGCGGCCGTGCTCTCGGTGGCACTGCTGCTGGACCACACCGGCGACCACGAGGCCGCGCGCCGGGTGGAGGCCGCGGTGGCCTTCGACCTGGCCACCCGCGACAGCGCCGCCCCGGGCGGCACGCACGCCATCGGCGACCGGCTGGCCGCCCTGGTGTCCTCAGCCGCCCCGGCCTCCCGCGCCGGCTGAGCCACCGCTGATCCCACGAACGCCCGGCGCCACGCGCGCCGGGCGTTTCGTACGTCCGGGCTGTCAGCCAGTGGTCAGGCGGACGACGGCGACCTCGGGCGGGGCGCCGACCCGCACCGGCGGCCCCCAGAAGCCCGCCCCGCGCGTCACGAAGAGCCGGGTGCCGCCGACCGTGGACAGCCCGGCCAGCGCCGGCTGCTCCAGCCGCACGATGCCGTGGAACGGGAACATCTGCCCGCCGTGGGTGTGCCCGGAGAGCTGCAGGTCCACGCCGCGGGCCGCGGCCTCGTCCACCGCCACCGGCTGGTGCGCCAGCAGCACCACCGGCCGGCTCTCGTCCCGGCCGCCGAGCGCGCGGTCGAAGTCCGCGCCCTCCACGCCGGACTCCACGCCGCCGCGGCCCTCCTCGCCGGCCGACACGTCGTTGATCCCGGCCAGGTCGAGCACGCCGCCGCCGGCCCGGATCTCGGTGCGCTCGTTGGCCAGCACGGTGAGCCCCAGCCGCTCCAGCTCGGCCAGCCAGGCCGTGGCACCGGAGTAGTACTCGTGGTTGCCGGTCACGAAGAAGCTGCCGTGCGTGCTGGTCAGGTCCCGCAGCGGCGCCGCCGCCTCGCCCAGCTCGGCCACCGTGCCGTCCACCAGGTCACCCACGACGGCCACCACGTCCACCTGCTGCTCGTTGATCACCCGCACGATGCGCTCGGTGTGCGAGCGGCCGAGCAGCGGCCCGAGGTGGATGTCGCTCACCACCGCGATCCGCAGCCCGTCCAGGCCGGCCGGCAGCTTGGCCAGCGGCACGGTGATCGGCGTGATGCGCGGTCCGCCGAGCGCGGTGGCCATGCCGTACCCGACGACGCCGGCCGCTGCGGCCCCGGCCAGGGCGGCCCCGGAACGCGCGATCAGCAGCCGCCGGCCGATCAGCCGCGCCCTGTCCTCGTCGCCGGTCCCGATCGTCGCGGTGGCCGCGGTCTCCGCCCGCTCGCCGGTGGGTGCGGCGACCGTGACCGGCTCCGGTGCCGCCGGTGCGGCCGCACGCCGCCTGGCCGAGCGCATCAGCACCGCGCGCGGGATCTCCAGCAGCACCAGGAAGACCAGCAGGTAGAAGAACAGCGCGATCCACACGTAGCCGGGCCAGGCGAGCCAGCGCGCGGTGTCCGGAGGCAGCGCCCGGCCACCGATGAGCGTCGCCGGCACGAGCGCCATCAGCACCAACGCCGCCACCGTGCCGATCCGGCGCACCGTGCCGGGCCGCGTGGCGTCGCGGACCAGCCGCTTCCACAGGTACCAGTGCAGCAGGCCGATCAGGCCGACCAGCACCACCACGAACACGATCAACTGCACTGAAGCACCATCCAGCTCGACCTGAAGTCCCCTGCGGCCAGATCCTCCTGGCGGGCCGCGTAGTACAGCCGGCCGCCGTCGCCCCACGACCACCGCAGCGCCAGGTCCGAATCCAACTGCAACAGCATGGTCCAGTCGGGATTGCCGAACTCCAGCGACTCCACCCGGGGGTCGTTCGGCTGGTCCGCGTAGGGCACGCCGTGGTACCCGAGCTGGCACTCGCGCCAGATGGGCATCTGGATCAGGCCGGGCCAGCCGCCGAGCTGGTGGCTCGGGTCGTCGTCGGCGATCCGCTGCTCCCACTCCATGCCGACGTCGCACACCGCGTCGATCTGCGGTTCCTTGAGGTCGGCGAACACGTGCTCGGTCCAGCCGGGGAAGCTGATCCGCGGCTCGAACCGCACCGGCGTGGCCGGGGTGCGCACGGCGGCCTGCGGGGCCACGGCCGGCACCGCGACGTCGGCCGGCGCCAGGATGACCCGCCAGCCGTCGGCGTGCTTCGGGTCGTACCCCCAAGCCCGCTGGCGCCGCGCCTCGAAGAAGAAGTTCAGCAGCCCGGCCGTGGGCAGCGGCAGGCCGAGCACCGTGGCGTCCACCTCGGACAGGTCGATCACGGCGAGCAGGCTGAGCGGCGTCGAGCCCCAGCGCGGCCACGGGGTGCCCGGCGCGAGCAGCGCGTCCCCGCCGAGCCGGCTGCCCGGGACGGTCTCCGGGTCGGTGCCCTCCGGCAGCGGGACGGCGCGCAGCCGCAGCGCCGGCCGGGCCAGCCGCTGCACGCGCACCGCCAGCTCGGCGTCCAGGCCGCGCTCGGCGATCTCCCGCAGGGCAGCGCGCTGCTCGTCCAGCTCGGTCATGGGCCCAGCCTCGCAGGTTCGGTACGGGTACCGGCGGGGTGTTCGCCGCTCGCGCTCCCATGATCTGGGACGAACGCTCCCGGCTGTTGGTCATCACGCCGGCGCCGTGCAATGATCCGGCCGTGACCACCTTCGCCATCATTATCGGCAGGCGCGCCGGCTGACGACCACAGTCGTCCTCGGCGCGCGGACCTCTCGCCTCCCGGCGGGGGGTCTTTTTGTTTGCCGGACCCGCGACGAGCACCACCCTGGAGCTGACTTCCGATGACCACTCCCGCCTCCCTCGACCGCCCCATGGGCGATGCCTTCCACGTGTACGACACGACGCTGCGCGACGGCGCCCAGCGCGAGGGCATTTCGTACTCGGTGTCCGACAAGCTCGCCGTGGCCCGGCTGCTGGACGGCCTCGGCGTCGGTTTCATCGAGGGCGGCTGGCCGGGCGCCCTGCCCAAGGACACCGAGTTCTTCGCCCGCGCCGCGGCGGGGGAGCTGCGGCTGCGCAACGCCCAGCTGGTCGCCTTCGGCGCCACTCGCCGCCCGGCCACCGCAGCCGCCGACGACCCGCAGGTGCGCGCCCTGCTCGACTCCGGGGCGCCGGTGGTCACCCTGGTGGCGAAGTCCGACCGGCGGCACGTGGAACGCGCGCTGCGCACCACCACGGAGGAGAACGAGGCCATGGTGCGGGACACCGTGGCGCTGCTGGTGCGCGAGGGCCGGCGGGTGTTCGTCGACTGCGAGCACTTCTTCGACGGCCACGCGTTCGACCCGGGGTGCGCGCTCGGCGTGGTGCGCGCCGCGGCCGGCGCCGGAGCCGACGTCGTGGTGCTGTGCGACACCAACGGCGGGCAGCTGCCGCTGGGCCTGGCGGAGACCGTGCGCCAGGTGCTCGCCGCGACCGGCGTGCGGCTCGGCATCCACTGCCAGGACGACACGGCGTGCGCCGTGGCCAACACGGTGGCCGCCGTGCAGGCCGGCGTCACCCACGTGCAGTGCACCGCCAACGGCTACGGCGAGCGGACCGGTAATGCCGACCTGTTCGCCGTGGCCGCGAACCTGGTGACCAAGCTCGGCCTGCCGGTGCTGCCACCCGCGGCCATGGCCGAGCTGACCCGCGTCTCGCACGCGCTGGCCGAGATCGCGAACATCGCCCCCGACACCCACCAGGCCTACGTCGGGTCGTCCGCCTTCGCCCACAAGGCGGGGCTGCACGCGAGCGCGATCAAGGTGGACCCGGACCTGTACAACCACACCGATCCGGCCACCGTCGGCAACGACATGCGCGTGCTGGTCACCGAGATGGCCGGCCGGGCCAGCGTCGAGCTCAAGGGACGCGAGCTCGGGCTGGACCTGGCCGGCCAGGGCGCCGCGGTGGGCGCGGTCACCAACCGGATCAAGGAGTTGGAGGCCCGCGGCTGGTCCTTCGAGGCCGCCGACGCCTCGTTCGAGCTGCTCATGCGCGGCGAGCTGGACGACCGGCCGCCGGCGCCGCCGTTCCGCCTGGAGTCCTACCGGGTGCAGGTGGATCACCGCGCCGACGGCGAGGTGGTCGCCGAGGCCACCGTGAAGGTGCACGTGGCGGGGGAGCGGCTGATCAGCACCGCCGAGGGCAACGGCCCGGTGAACGCGCTCGACGCCGCGCTGCGGGCGGCGCTGCGGCCGGTGCTGCCGTGGCTGGACTCCGTCGAGCTGGCCGACTACAAGGTGCGGATCATCCCGGTGGCGGACCACTCCGGGCACGGCACGGACGCCGTCACCCGGGTGCTCATCGAGTCCTCGGACGGCGACCGCGCGTGGACCACCGTCGGCGTGCACGGCAACATCGTCGAGGCCTCGTGGCTCGCCCTGGTGGACGCGTGGGCGTACGCCTCCCTGCGGGCCGGCTCCCGGGCGCGGGATAACGTGCCGGTGTGCGCATAGCCCGGATCACCAACCCGGACGGCGGCGGGCTGCTGTTCGCCGCCGTCGCCCCCGGCCCGGACGGCGAGCTGGTCGCCGCGGAGCTCGCCGACCAGCCGTTCACCGACATCCGTCCCACCGGCCGGGTCTGGCCGCTCGCCGACGTGCGGCTGATGGCGCCCATCCTGCCCAGCAAGGTCGTGTGCGTCGGCAAGAACTACGCCGACCACGTCCGCGAGATGGGCGGGGACGAGCCGCCGGCCGACCCGATCATCTTCCTCAAGCCGTCCACCACGGTGATCGGCCCGAACGCGCCGATCCGGCTGCCGGCGGACTCCACGCGCGTGGACTTCGAGGGTGAGCTGGCCGTCGTGATCGGTCTGCCGCCGGCGGACCTGCGGACCGGCCTCGGCACCCGTGACGTGCCCGCCGAGCGCGCCATGGAGATCGTCTTCGGCTGCACCGTGGCCAACGACGTCACCGCCCGCGACCAGCAGCAGGCCGACGGCCAGTGGACTCGCGCCAAGGGCCACGACACGTTCTGCCCCCTCGGCCCGTGGATCGACACCGACCTCGACCCGTCCGACCTGGCCCTCACCACCGAGCTGGACGGCGAGGTCCGGCAGCGCTCGCGCACCTCGCTGCTGCTGCACGACGTGCCGGCCCTCATCGCCTGGATCTCCCGCGTCATGACCCTGCTCCCCGGCGACGTCATCCTCACCGGCACCCCCGCCGGCGTCGGCCCGATGACCCCCGGCCAGTCGGTCTCCGTCACGATCGACGGCCTCGGCACCCTCACCAACCCCGTCACGGCCGCGCCCGCACCCCGCAGCTGACGCCGCACCCGGTGCCGTCGCTCTGCCGTGCCGTCGCTCAGCGGCGGGCGGCGGCGGGTGGGTGTTCGGGGAGCAGGCCGATGGCCACCGCGCGGGCCAGCAGGCGGCGCAGGGCGGGGGCGCGCGTCAGCAGCCGGAACGGCAGCGGGGGCCGGGTGGCCGTGCCGGCCGTCCGGTCGCCGGTGAGCACCGGCGCGATGATCACCCGGTGCGCGGCGCGCTGGGCGGCCTGGGTCACCGCCGTGGGCAGCCAGCGGCGGGCCTGCACCCGGGCCAGGTCCCGCGGCGCGGGCGGTCCCGAGCGCAGCGGCCCGGCCAGGATGCGGGCGGCCGCCACGGCGTCCTGCACGGCCAGGTTGATCCCGACGCCGCCCACCGGTGACATGGCGTGCGCGGCGTCGCCGATGCACAGCAGCCCATCGGTCCACCAGCGCCGCAGCCGGTCCAGCCGTACCCGCAGCAGCTTCACGTCGTCCCACGAGGTCACCGTCGTGACCCGCTCCGCGACCCAGGGCACCAGCTCGGCGACCTCCGAGTGCAGCGCGTCCACCGGCCGGGCGCGCAGCTCGCGGTCGCGGTCCTTGCCGATCAGGTAGGCGCACTGCCAGTAGTCGCCGCGGTCGATCAGCACCATGGCCCGGCCCGCGGCCACCCGGAACACCGCGCCGTTGTCGTCGCCGCCGAACCGCGGCAGCCGGAACCACCACACGTCCATCGGCACGCCGAACGAGCGTGCCCGCAGACCCGCCGCCTCCCGGGTCGCCGAGCCGCGCCCGTCGCAGGCCACCACCAGGTCCGCCGTCAGCTCGCCCTCGCCGCCGGCGTCCCGGTACCGCACGCCGCGCACCCGGCCGCCGTCCCCGCGCAGCAGCCCGGTGACCTCCGTGCTCATGCGCAACGTGAAGCCGGGCTCGGCTCGTCCGGCGTCGGCCAGCAGGTCGAGCAGGTCCCACTGCGGGGCCAGCGCGATGTGCCGGTGCCGCCCCGGCAGGCGGTCGAGCTGCGCCAGGGTGAACGTGCCGGAGTCGAGCTGCACGCGGGCCCGGTCGATCAGCCGGTGCGGGATCGCCGCGAAGCGCTCGCCGAGCCCCAGCTCGTCCAGCAGCGTGAGCGTCGAGGCGTGCACCGTGTCGCCGCGGAAGTCGCGCAGGAAGTCCGCGTGCTTCTCCAGCACCACCACCTCCACGCCGCAGCGGGCCAGCACCAGCCCGAGCACCATGCCGGCCGGCCCGCCGCCGACCACGCAGCACCTCGTCATCGCCCTCACCCCTCGCTGTTCAACGTTTGTTGAATACAGCTCACGGTACCGCAGGACTACGCTGCACGCCGTGTCGGTCCGTACCCGCTTCTGCCCCTCGCCCACCGGAATCCCGCACGTCGGGCTCATCCGCACCGCGCTGTTCTCCTGGGCACACGCCCGCCACCACGGCGGCGCGTTCGTGTTCCGCATCGAGGACACCGATGCCAGCCGCGACTCCGAGGAGTCCTACGAGCAGCTCCTCGATGCGCTGCGCTGGCTGGGCCTGGACTGGGACGAGGGACCGGAGGTCGGCGGCGCCTACGGCCCGTACCGGCAGAGCCAGCGCGGCGCGATCTACCAGGACGTGATCGAGCGCCTGGTCACGGCCGGCGAGGTGTACGAGTCGTTCTCCAGCCCTGAGGAGATCGAGGCCAGACACCGCGCCGCCGGCCGTGACCCCAAGCTCGGCTACGACGGCGCCGACCGCGACCTGACCGAGGAGCAGCGGGCCGCGTTCCGCGCCGAGGGCCGGCTGCCGGTGCTGCGGCTGCGGATGCCGGACCGCGACCTCACCTGGGACGACCTGGTGCGCGGCGAGATCACCTTCAAGGCCGTCAACGTGCCGGACCCGGTGCTGGTGCGCGGCGACGGCACGCCGCTGTACACCCTCACCAACCCCGTGGACGACGCGCTCATGCGGATCAGCCACGTCATCCGCGGCGAGGACCTGCTGTCGTCCACCCCACGCCAGATCGCCCTCTACGAGGCGCTGGCCCGGGTCGGCGTGGGGGAGGGCGTGCCGCGCTTCGGGCACGTGCCGCTCGTCACCGGGGAGGGGGCGCGCAAGCTCTCCAAGCGCGACCCCGAGTCCAACTTGTTCCACCACCGCGAGCGCGGCTTCCTGCCCGAGGGGTTGCTCAACTACCTGGCGCTGCTCGGCTGGTCGATCGCCCCCGACCGCGACGTGTTCACCGTGGACGAACTGGTGGCCGCGTTCGACGTGTCCGCCGTGTCGTCCAACCCGGCGCGCTTCGACCTCCGCAAGGCCGAGGCGATCAACGGCGCGCACCTGCGCGCCCTGCCGCCCGCCGAGTTCGTCGCCCGGGTCGTCCCGTACCTCGCCGCCGCCGGCCTGATCGACGGGACACCGACCGACGAGCAGCGCGCCCAGCTCGACGCCATCGCGCCCCTCGTCCAGGAGCGCTGCTCCGTGCTGTCCGACGCGGCCGGGATGCTCGCCTTCCTGTTCGCCGATGAGACGAGTTTCACACCCGACGCCGACTCCGCCGCCAAGGCCCTCGGGGCCGACGCCGCGCCCGTCCTGGACGCCGCGTTGCGCTCCCTGGGTGACAGCCCCGAGTGGACCGCCGGCAGCATCGAGCAGGCCCTCCGCGAGTCGCTCATCGACGGCCTGGGTCTCAAGCCCCGCAAGGCATACGCGCCGATCAGGGTCGCGGTCACCGGCCGTACCGTGTCGCCGCCGCTGTACGAGTCGATGGAGCTGCTGGGCCGGGAGCGCTCGCTCGGACGGCTGCGCCGGGCGGCCGCCGCCTGCGGCTGAACCCGGTCCCCGCTGCCCCGCGTAACGGATCTTGATCGAGCCAGCCGGGGAATCATCACCAGTTCGGCCGAGGTGACACGCCCGGTCACGGGCCTAACCTGCGTCGGGTGACAGTGCTTTCCCCGAACCTGTCCCACCCGGCTCCCGTGCTCGCCCCGACGTTCGACACCGCGCGTACCCGGCTGCGCGCGGTGTGCCTGGACATCGACGACACGCTGGTCGACTACGCCGCGTCCGGCCGTGCGGGCCTCGCCGCCCTCCTCGGCCACGACGGCGAGTGGTCGCGCTGGACGCGGCTCACCGAGGCGCACTACGACCGGTTCATGGCCGGCGAGATCTCGTTCGACGGGATGCGCCACGAGCGGACCAAGGCGTTCTTCGCCGAGCTGGGGGAGCCGCTGTCCGACGCCGAGGTCCTGCACCGCGAGGCCCGCCGCGCCACCGCCATGCGCGGCGCCTGGCAGCTCTTCGACGACGCCCTGCCGTGCCTGCACCTGCTGCGCTCCGCCGGCCTGATGCTGGCCGCCGTCACCAACGCCGCCGGCTCGTACCAGCGCGCCAAGCTGGCCACCGTGGGCCTCATCGACGCCTTCGACGTGCTGGTGATCGCCGAGGAGGCCGGCGTCGCCAAGCCCGACCCGGCGATCTTCCACCTCGCGTGCTCCCGCCTCGGCGTCCGCCCCGACCAGACCGCCCACGTCGGCGACCGCCTGGACCTGGACGCCCTCGGCGCCCTGGACGCCGGTCTGCACTCGATCTGGCTGGACCGGTCGGGCTCGCGGACCGCCGCCCCCGCCGGCGTGCACGTCCTGGCGGACCTGATGGCGCTGCCTGATCTTCTGGCCGACCTGGCCCCCACGATGCCACGCCTCTGACCAGCCGATTCGTCACTTCGCCCCCACGTCCGCTAGCATCTGCGCCGGTGCTTCTGAGGTGGCCGAGCGGGTAGGACCCCCCCGGTGATCACAGGAGAAACCGGTGGGGTATGGTGTAATTGGCAGCACGACTGATTCTGGTTCAGTTAGTCTAGGTTCGAGTCCTGGTACCCCAGCGGACGCAGAACCATTCGTTCTGCCCAGTCCTGGCCCCGTCGTCTAGCGGCCTAGGACGCCGCCCTCTCAAGGCGGTAGCGCGGGTTCAAATCCCGTCGGGGCTACTCGGGAGGCCAGGTCTCTGACCTGGCCTTTTCCCGTCTCCGGGGTACCTCGGGCCCTCTGCCAGCGATCTTGGAAGGGGTCGCGTGGCATGGTTCGTGGCATGGTTGGGCGTGACGACGCCCGCTCCGGGCGTGATCGCTTTTACTCTGGTGTCGTGGGGGAGTTCGGGGGGACTCCGTCGCGGCGTGCGGTCGGCCGGTCGTGGCCGGGAGGTTCGTCCAATGGGCGTCGGCGTGCGCGGCCGCGGGGGAGCATCGAGGAGCTGAGCAGCGGTTCGTTGCGCGTCCGCGTGTACGCGGGCGTCGACGTGCTGTCCGGCCGCGAGATCTACCTCAAGCAACTCGTACCGGCCGGTCCGTCGGCGCGCGAGGAGGCGGAGCAGGTCCGGGAGAGGTTGCTGCGCCAGGTTGAGGAGGGTCGTCACCCGCGGACGAACGCGTCGGTGTTGCAGCTGGTGGAGCGACACCTCGAGGTGTCCCCGGTGGAGCCGCGGTCGAAGGCGACCCTGCAGGGCTATCTGCGCAAACACATCGCTCCGTTCCTGGGTGCTCGGCCGATCGGGAATATGTCGGCGGACGTTCTTGATGCGTTCTATGCGGAATTGCGCCGGTGCCGTGACCATTGCGATGGATCGGGTGTTCTGCACCGGGTTCGTGGTGGGCACACGTGTGACAAGCGGGGTCGTGCGCATCGGCGCCGGCCGTTGGCGGCGTGGACGATCCGCAAGGTCCACTACTTGTTGAGCGGTGCGTACAACGATGCGATCCGGTGGGAGTGGATCTCGGTCAACCTGATGCTGCGCGGCCGTAAGCCGGCTCCGCCGTCTCCTGATCAGCAGCCTCCGTCGCCGGAGGAGGCCGCTGTGTCGGTGTCGGAGTGCTGGAAGTGGGATCTCGGCCCGTTCGTCTGGCTGGCCATGACCACCGGTGCCCGCCGCAGGGAACTGTGTGCGTTGTGGTGGCGGGACTTTCGTGTCCGGCATGGCGTGCTCGGTGAGCACGAGTGTGTGGCTGCGGTGTGTCAGTGGACGCTGACGATCCGCCGGGCGGTCGGTCAGCGTGGTGACGAGTTGTGGGAGACCGACACCAAGCAGCACCAGCGCCGCGACGTCGCCCTCGACACCGAGACGGTGGCCGTTCTCGTGGAGCACCGCGACCAGCTCGTGAAGCAGACGACGGTCCTGGGCCGTTCCATCGCCGATGACCATCACATGTTCCCGGTGACGCCGGGTGATGCGGAGCCGTGCAAGCCGTCGTCGATGTCGGACCGCTACCGCTGCTGCGCGAAACGCCTCGGCATCGACACCACGCTGAAGAGCCTGCGGCATTACTCCGCCACCGAACTCATCACCGCCGGCGTCGACATCCGCACCGTCGCCGGTCGCCTCGGCCACGCCGGTGGTGGGGCGACGACGCTCAAGGTGTACGCGGCGTGGGTGTCCGCCGCCGATCAGCACGCCTCGACGGTGCTGATGAACCGCATGCCACAGCGTCCGTCGACGGTCGTCCGTGCTGCCCCGTCAAGTCGGCTGTTGCCCACCGTTCCGGACCGTCTTCCGGATCTTCCCGCTGCGGGTGGCCCGGTGCTGACGCACGAACGCATCGCCCGCGAGCTCCACGCGCGGTGGCTGGCCGGTGAACTGGCACCCGGCAGCCACGTGAAGGTGAAGGCCCTTGCCCGGGAGTACGGCACGTCGGTCGGCACGGCGCACAGCGCCATCGCCACCCTCGCGGCCCTCGGCGTGGTTCGGGTCCGCACCGGCTGTCCCACCGAGGTGCTCAACCCGGCCGACCGACCGGGTGCGTGCCGCGCTCAGCCATCTGACCGCGGACTGACGATCCACTCTCCGACGCTGCCATGGACGGCACAGCAACGAACACGCTCACCGCTCCGTCGTCCGGCGATGACCGGAGTCGGGCAGCGCTTCGACCTGCGCCGGCGGGCCGGCAAACCTGGCCATGCCCGATCACATCGGTTCACAGTCGCGCCGGTCATCGCGCACTCCGTCGACGTCCCAGTCCGCCCACCGCAGCAGCGGCTGCATCCCGTCCGGAGACACCTCACCGGCCCGCTCGGCCAACGTCCAGCCGTTCGTCCGCTCCAACCCCGCCGTCAACCCCAGCAGACAATCCCGCGCTCGAGACCGCAGCTCTCACTCAACGTCCGCGGCCGGCGTGCGAGATCACGGTGATCAGTCGTGAAGGGGCACGCGGTTCAGGAGATGACCAGGGGACCAGTGGTTCCTTCCACCGACCAACCGGCATCGGTGCGGACCAGGACATAGGTCTGCCACCGGCCGCTGAGGCAGGCGTTGCTCAGCTCGGCCAGCCCGAGTTCCACTCGATCCCCGCTGGTCGGCACCGGCGCCAAGATCAGCACCACCACGTGCTCGGTGATCGTGGAACAGCCCTGGTCGACCGTCAGCACCGCTTGCGTGCTGGCGACAAAGCGGATCGCGACCGGGCCGGCCAGTTCCGCCGCCACCTGCTGCTGGACCCGGTCCTCAATTGCCACACCGCGCTCGTCGTCCAGGGGGCGCATCGCGTCGGCCGCGTCCGGCACGGCCCGGTCCAGCACATACACCACCTGAGGCACCGTCGCCGCCAACGCCGTGGTCAGGTGATGGCGGATCACCGCCGCGTACACCAACGCCACCCGCCCGTCAGCCGCCACATCCGACGCGACTGCCCCGGAATCCCCTGGCGGCATACCGCCAGGACCGGACGTGCCCGCCCCGGCACCACAGCTGAGGAGGACCACCAGCACCGCCGCCAGCAAACCCAACCGGAGCACTCGCATCAGTAGCCTCCGATCCGAAGATCCTCAAACAAAACGATCAACCCATGCCGAGGGCTCGAAACCCAAGCTATGCCTCCACAGCGCCACACCGATCGCAATCCAACCCCGATCCCATAACAGGCCACCCGCACCCCGCGCCATCACCAGCACAGCACCGTCAACCCGGCAGAAGCGGCTCGGGCGGGACCTGACCCGATGAGGTATCACCGACGCACCGCAGCACGCTCCGGCAACGTCGCTCAAACGATCGCCGACCGGCTACCCGGTTCACCGGTGAAGAATGCCCGCCGACCGTGCGACCGTCGGCGAGGCGGATGGCCGCGGTGTGGAGTTCGTCGAGGCGAACGGTCAGCGCGGCGTGCTCGGCCACGTAGTCGCCAGGCGCCAGCTCTTCCCCCACGGCCGGGTCGCCGAGGCGAGCGCGTCGATCCGGTCGACCACCCCCCGCAGCGCCTCGTCGAGTTGCCGAACCTCCGCATCCGGACCACCAGCAGACGTCACGCCAAGGGTTGTCGGCTGGCGATGCGGGCACGTCCGATGGACTGATGCCGGCCACCCTGGACGAACTGGCCATTCCGTACGTGGTGATCGGTGGCTCCGTCGACGAGCGCGTCCGTGCCGCGCTCAGCCGCCTGACCACAGGCTGGCCATCCTGCCCGACGCTGTCGTGGCCGCCAGGACACTCAGCACATCGGTTCGCATCGACCTGCCGCCCGCGAATCGCCGTCCCACTGGCCGGTGCCCCGGCCCGGCGGGATCGCCGCCAGTGGCCACCACCTGCTCATGCGACGTGACGCTGGGGTCACCGCGTCCGTGAGCTTGCGGTTATCGCCGGTCGGCGGTGTACGAACGGGATGCCGATCACGAGGTGGTCCCAGAAGCGCCTGGTGATCAGTATCCGGGCGCACCCGCACCCACGGAGTTGGTGCGGGTCGGCCGGCGATGACGCGGCGCTCGTGAGAGGGGGACTGCCGGGACCTGGCGGGATCCGGCAGAAGCGCGCGTCGAGGGCGTGTGCAGGTGACCACGGTGTTCGTCGCTCTGAGCGCTCGGGTGGCTGAGCTGCCCGGATCGACCAGATGGCTGCCTGCCTCACCGCGTGGGGTACGCCACTCCAGCCCGGCGGGGAGGCCGGCTGCGGTGCGGTGCCCGAGATGATGACCGAGAAGCAGATGAACCAGCTTCGTCGGGCGGTTGCAGCCCTGCCTCCCCTCGGCGCCACCGTGCACCAACACCGCAGGCGCCCGCGCCGCGACCGCCCATTCCACCGCCACGGCACCAACCTGCACCCACGGCAGCAACATGACGGGCCCGGCCAGGTGGGTCAGGCGGGAGGCCCGCCGGTCCCGATGTTGGCCCCGCCGGCGCTCACTCGTGGGCGAGGCGGTCCGCCGTGCCAGTCCAGGCACATGACCGTGGCGTCATCAAGCAGGTTCCCGCCGGTGGCGTGCATGACCGCGTCGCCGAGAGCGTGCACGACCTGACGAGGATGCAGCTCACCGGTGTCCGCGAGCCTGGTGTGGATGTCCGCCTGGCGGGCGTTGCGCTCCATCATCCCGTCGGTGAGGAGGACGATCCGGTCGCCGGCCTCCAGCGGGAGTCGCTGCAGGCTGAAGGATCTGCCCGCCATGAGCCCGAACGGGAGGTCGATCTCCAGTTCGATCTCCTCGACGCGGCCACGGCGCAACCGCAGTGGGAACGGATGCCCGGCGTTGACGATCGTCGCCGCCCCGCTGTTCAGGTCGATGTGCAGCATCTGTCCGGTCACGAACTGACCGGCGGAAGCGTGCGTGGCCAGCGCGTCGTTGGCGTTGCTCGCCTGTTCACCGAGGTCCACGCCGCGGCGGCGCTCGTTGCGCAGGCTCCCGACGAGCACCGTTGCCAGCACAGCCGCCGCCACGTCATGCCCGACCGCATCGGTGATCGACACCTGCAGCGAGTGCTGGTCCACGGTGTAGTCGAAGGTGTCACCGCCGATGGAGCTGGCCGGCTCCAACCAGCCGGCGACGGTGAACTGACTCGTCTCGCAGGTGAACGCGCCGGGCAGCAGCCGCCGCTGTATCTCCGCGGCCAGCGTGAACGGGGTGGACCGCTGGCCCCACTCGAACAGGTCAGTGTGCCGCCGGTTCGCGACGACGATGTAGGCCAGCGCGTGACCCGCGGTCGCGATGTCGGCGACGACCTCCTCGTCGGGGCGGTAGGGCAGGTCGAGCTGGAGCAGCCCGACGGCGTCGCCACGATTGGTGACCGGGATCGTCAGGCGCGTGCCACCGTCGACCTCGCGCACATCCACCTGCTGGGAGGTCAGCACCTGCTCGTAGACCGTGCCCGGCAACTGCACCTGCTCGGCACCCGGGAACCGTGTCCTCAAGGCGCCTGGCGTCGCGCGGCCCATCCGGAAGACTGCCCGCCCACTGAAGTCGGCGATCAGAAACGTGATCTCGCGGGCCCCGAAGATCGTTGCGAGCTCGTCCGCCACTACCTCGACCGCCGCGACGGGGGAGGCCGACTCCACCTTGGCCAACAGAGACCGCAGAGCAAACGGGGAGCCCGCGTGATCAGCCACTGCCGAACCCTACGACGCGCCGCGCCATGTGCGCGAACGATCGCTCCCGGCCTGTCAGGACGTCCATCAGCGCCGTCAGGTCGACGGCGCCGGTCAGGGCACGGCACGCCGGTCGCCTGCCCCGGCCAGGGCCGTCAGCCCGTCGGCAACGACAGCAGCGCCGGTCCGTGGGTCTGGATGACAGTGACGCCCGGTTGGCCGGCGGACGCCGACCCGCAGGGCCGGCAGGGTCATCGGGCAGCCGGACCGGGCGGCGCCTGACGTCCAACTCGTCCGCGAGGGCCTCGGCATCCCCGGCGACCGGGGCGCTCCGCGACGGTGACGGGGAGGCGGGTTCGTCCGCAGCCGCGCGCCGGGCTTCATAGGTCCGTGCCGTCGTCACGCGGGAGTTGCCCTTCGTTCACGGTGATCGCGGTTCCGTTGCGCCCGGGGGTCTGGGAATCCCTGCCGGTACCCCTTACGAGAGGGACTCCCTACCCGCGGAAACAGCAGGTTAGGTGGGAGCAGACCGCACATCGTGCGAACGAGAGGACTCCCGCCGAATGCCCTCGAAGGAGCTCACCGCGGCCGCGGCCGTCGCGCTGGCGTTGACGCTCCCCGGGTGCGGGACCACCTCCGGTGACGACGGAACGTCCGGCACGGCCTCGCCCACCGCGGATGCCCCGCCGACCGCCGGCACGTCGACCGCGGCCGCGGACGGCGCCGGGGAGAGCGTGGTGGGCACGGTCGTGCGCTTCACCGCCGGCTCGGAATCGGTGGAGGTGACGATCGGCGAGGACAGCCCGGCGACCCGGGACTTCCTGGGCATGTTGCCGTTGACTCTCAGGCTGCAGGAGTTCGGCGGCCGCGAGAAGATCGCCGACCTGCCCCGCGAACTGGACCACGAGGGCTCGCCGGGGTCGGACCCCGAGGACGGAGACCTCATCTACTTCGTCCCGTGGGGCAACCTCGGCTTCTACTACAACGCCGCCGGCATCGGCTACTCCGACCAGACCGTCCACCTGGGCACCTACGACGCCACGCCCGAGGAGCTCGCGCGCCTCGAAGGGCAGGAGACCACCGTCGAGACCGTGGCCTGAGCAGGAAGGACGGCACCACCCATGGTCACCTATGACTTCGCCGGACAGGTCGCCCTCGTGACGGGGGCCAGCGCCGGCATGGGCGCCGCGACCGCGCGCGCGTTCGCCGAGGCGGGCGCGCCGCCGTCGCTCTTGTCGACCTGAGGCGCGAGGCGGTCGAACGCCTCGCAGGCGAGCTCACCGGGCAGGGTCGCCAGGCCCTCGCGCTGGGCTGCGACGTCTCGGACGAGCAGCAGGTCGCCGACGCCGTCGGACGACGATGAGCAGGACGATGGCGGCCGACCGTGCCGGCTCAGGGCGTGAGCAGGACCTTGGTGGCGCGGCGCTCGTCCATCGCCCGGTAGCCCTCGGCGGCCTCGTCGAGCGGCAGGGTGAGGTCGAAGACGACGCCGGGGTCGATCTGGTCGGTCATGATCAGCTCGACGAGCTCGGGCAGGAACCGGCGCACCGGTGCCGGGCCGCCGTGCAGGTGGATGCCCGAGAAGAACAGCTCCAGGCCGTCCAGCGTCACCCCGTGGGATACCCCCACGTAGCCGACGTGCCCGCCGGGGCGGGTCGCGTGGATGGCCTGCATCATGGCCTCCTGGGTGCCGACGGCCTCGATGGTGGAGTGCGCGCCGTAGCCGCCGGTGAGGTCCTTGATCCCGGCGACCCCCGCGTCGCCGCGCTCGGTGACGATGTCGGTCGCGCCGAACCTCGTCGCGAGCGCCTGCCGGTCGGCGTGACGGGACATGGCGATGATCCGCTCGGCGCCGAGTCTGCTGGCGGCGAGGATCGCCAGGAGGCCGACGGCGCCGTCGCCGACGACCGCGACGGTCCTGCCGGGTCCGGCTTCCGCGGCGACGGCGGCGAACCAGCCGGTGCCGAGCACGTCGGAGGCGGCCAGCAGGCTGCGCGCCTGCGCCTGGGTGGGTTCCCCGGGCACGGTGACGAGCGTGCCGTCGGCGAGGGGAATGCGGGCGTACTCGGACTGGGTGCCGATCGAGCCCATCATCACCTGGCGGACGCACCGGGACTGGTAGCCGGCCCGGCAGATCTCGCAGGTGTTGTCGGAGGCGACGAACGAGCCGACGACGAGGTCGCCCACCTCGATGTCGTGCACCTCGTCGCCGACCTGGTCGACAACGCCGAGGTACTCGTGGCCCATCGGAGTGGGACCGTTCAGCTCCTCGATGCCGCGGTAGGGCCACAGGTCGGAGCCGCAGATGCAGGCGGCGGTGACGCGGATGACGGCGTCGGTCGGCTCGACGATCGTCGGCTTGTCGATGTTCTCGACCCGGACGTCTCCGGGGGCGTGCATGACGACGGCGCGCACGGGTGCTCCTTGCCCTGGTTCCTTCACGTCCTGTCCACGGCACCACGTCTCGGCCGCGCGTGGGAGGCCCTCCTGTCAGGGGTACTGCGAGGGCCTGCCTCGGACGGGCCCGTCGGCCTACCGTCGGGGCATGGACAATCGAGCGGACGTACGCGAGTTCCTGACCTCGCGGCGCGCCCGAGTCACCCCGGAGCAGGTGGGGTTGCCGGCCGGGGCGAACCGGCGGGTGCACGGCCTGCGGCGCAGCGAGGTCGCCACCCTCGCCGGCGTCAGCGTGGAGTACTACACCCGGCTGGAGCGCGGCGGGATCAGCGGCGCCTCGCCGGAGGTCCTGGACGGCATCGCCAGGGCGCTGCGCCTGGACGACGCCGAGCGGGCGCACCTGTTCGACCTCGCGCACGCGGCCAGCCCGGTCGCCCGCCCGCCGCGGCGGCGGAACCCGAGGACCTGGACGCCGCACCGGAGCCTGCAATGGGTGCTGGACGCGGTCACCGCCGGTCCCGCGTTCGTCCGCAACGGGCGCATGGACCTGCTGGCGGTGAACCCGCTGGCGCGCGCGTTCTACCAGGACGTGTACGACATGCCGGGGCAGCCGCCGAACATCGCCCGCTTCACGTTCCTCGACGGGCGCGCCCACGCGTTCTATCCCGACTGGGACGCCTTCGCCGACGTGACCGTCTCCATCCTGCGGACGGAGGCCGGCCGGGACCCACACAACAAGGAGCTCCACGACCTCATCGGCGAGCTCGGTACCCGTAGCGGGGAGTTCCGCCGCCGCTGGGGCGCGCACGACGTCCGCCACCACGGCACCGGATTCAAGACCTTCAGGCACCCGGTGGCGGGGGAGCTGACGCTGGCCTTCGAGGGCCTGGAGATGGCGGCCGAGCCGGGGCTGACGCTCACGATCTACACGGCCGAACCCGGATCGCCGTCGGCGGAACGCATGCAACTGCTCGCCTCGTGGGCCGCGAGCGAATACGGCGACACCCGCAGTCCGGCTCCCCAACAGGAGAAGACCGAGCGCTGAAGCCTCGAAGCCGATGACCTGGGCGTCGGGTGGCATGCCGTGGCTGGGCAGGTGAAAGTGCCGCCGCCCCAGGAGGGGGTGCGGCCGACGTGGGCCCGGCCGGCGGTGGGGTGTCAGCGGGCGGCTCGGGCGATGCGGGCGCTGAGATCGTCGAGTTCGTCGAGGATGAGGGTGGCGCCCCAGATCTGGTTGCGTGTGCGGTTGGTGAGCGGGCGTAGGACGCCGGCCTGGTGGAGGCGGTCGACGGCTGCGTAGATGCTGCTGGTGGTCGATGGCCGTCAGACCAGCTGGAGCACGGGGCCGTTGGCGTGCGGGGCGCCGTCCGGGCAGACCGCGGTGGACGTGCCGTTGCCCGTGACCACGGTGCCGTAGGCGCCGGTGTCGCCCCAGCCGCCGAAGCACAGTGGAGCCGCCACTGAACACCGGACGCGCGCGCCGGGCCGGCCGACGACCACGGCCGGGCCTCATGACCTGGCGATGGCGGCGCCGGTCCCCCCGGCCTGGGGTTCGCCGTCGCGTGCGGATGCCGGGTCGTGTTCGGCGATGGCGGCGTTCAGCAGGTCGAGTTCGGCCAGTACCTGGGGCACCCGCTTCGGGTCGGCCCGGGCCAGCAGGCCCACGGCCTGGCGCAGGCACCTCTCGGCGTCGTCGGGCCGGCCGGTGTCACGGTGGAGGAGGCCGAGCTCCCACAACGCGTGGGCGAGTCCACCCGCACCGGCCGCCCCTCCGGTGTCGCTCGTCGCCTCGAAGCCGGCGCGGGCGGCCCGCAACTGGGCCAGCGCCTGGAGGGGACGTCCGGTACGCCGGTACGCCTCGCCGAGGATCAGCTGGCAGCGGGCCCTGGTCTCGGCGCCCAGCCGTCGGCTCAGCAGCAGGGAGCGCCGGGCGACGGGGATCGCCTCGTCGAACCGATCGAACCGCGTCAGCACGTGCGCGACGTTGATCAGGCCGCAGACCTGCCCGGACAGGTCCGCGGCCGTCTGCCAGAGGTCCAGACCGCGCCGCACGTGCCGCACGGCGTCGTCGGCCAGGTTCAGCTCGGAGTACGCGATGCCCAGGTCGTTGTGCAGTTGCGCCGCCCTGACCGGGTCGGCGGCCACTTCCGGCAGGTCGAGCACGGAGGTGAGGATTCGCGTCCAGTCCGTCCAGTACCGGCCGGTCGTGCAGAACCCGAACAGGCCCAGCGCCAGGTCGGCGACGAGAAGGTCCGGCACGCCGGGCGTGCGGGCGCTCTGCAGGACGGTGGCCACCAGTTGCGGTCGCTCGGTGTCCAGCCAGGTCAGGGTGCTGGGTGCATCGGGCAGGTCGGGCATCCAGGCGCAGTCGGGTAGCCGGTGCCTGGGCCGGCGCAGTGCGGTCGGGTGGGTCAGCGCGAAGCTGCGCCAGGCGACGGCGTGGTAGAGCTGGAGCACGCGGGTCAGCGCCGCGGCCTGGTCGGACGCGGTGAAGGTGGCCGTGGCGCGTTCCCTGGCGTACACGCGGAGCAGGTCGTGCAGCCGGTACCGGCCGACGCTGTGCTCGTCGAGCAGGTGCACGTCGACGAGCCGGCCCAGGAGCCGATCGGCGAGCTGCTCCGGCACGTCGAGCAGCCGTGCCACCACGGCCAGGGACAGGTCGGGGCCGTCCAGCATGCCCAGTGCCGGGAACAGGGCGGCTGCCGGCGGGTCCAACGGGTGTTCACCGGTCGCCAGCTGCTGGATGGCCACGGCGAAGCTCGCCCGGACGCCGCCGCGCTCGTGGTCGAACTCGTCCAGCCGGCCCCGCTCATCGGCGATCCGTTCGGCCAGGTGGGCGACCGGCCAGTGGGGGCGCGCGACCAGCCGGGCGCCGGCCATCCGCAGAGCCAGCGGCAGCCTGCCGCACTGGCGCACCACCTCGGTGGCGGCCACGGCCTCGGCCTCGATCCGGTCCCGGCCGGCCGTCGCGGCCAGCAGGCCGAGGGCGTCGGCGGCCGACAACGGGTCCAGCCGCAGCCGGTGCGCGCCGGGCACCGTGGTCAGCATCCGACGGCTGGTGACCACCACCGCGGACTGTCCGGCTCCGGGGAGCAGCGGAACCACCTGCTCGGCAGCCACCGCATCGTCGAGCACGATCAGCAGCTGTCGGGCGGCCACCATGGACCGCAGTTCGCAGGCCGCCGCGTCCAGCTCCAGCGGCACCTCCCCGGCCGGCGCACCCAGCGACCGCAGCAGCCGGTCCAGCGCCTCGGGGACGGTGACCGGACCACCGGTCCGGGAGCCGCCCAGGTTCAGGTACAGCTGCCCGTCCGGGAACCGGTGGGCCATCAGGTGTCCGGCATGGAGGGCCAACGCAGTCTTGCCGACGCCGCTCATGCCGTGGATGGTCACCACGGCGGGTGCCCCGCCCAGCAGCCGGCGCAGGTGCTCCACCTCGCCGACGCGGCCGGTGAAGTCGGCGGCCGGCCCGGGTAGCTGCCGAGGCCGCGCCCCGGGATTGCGTGGTGCCACCGATGAGGTCCGCGCCGCGGCTTCCAGTTCGGCGCGCTGATCGCCGCTCAGCCGCAGGGCGGCGGAGAGTGCGGCGACGGTCGCCGGATGTGGATGGCGGCGGGTTCCCCGCTCCAGCGCGCTCACGGCGTCCACGCTGCGCCCGGCACGCTCGGCAAGGCGCTCCTGCGTCAGTCCGGCGGCGCCACGGTAATGCCTCAGCAGTTCACCGAACGATCGCATCGGCGCGCTCAGGCGCTGCCGTACTCGGCTCCCACTCTGCGTGACCGTAGTTGGCGTTTCCGCGACTGTCCAGGTTCCTCGGTGCGTCGCGTCCCGCCACGCACGGGCGACTGTCCAGGCTGCTGTCCGGGTTTGTCGGTGTGCCGACGCGGCGTGGACGGGCACGGTCAAGGACCGGGTGCCACTACCAGAGATACGCGAAGGGGTGACCACACTGAAACGGTCTCGCACAGTTCGCGCAGTGTGCGCACTGGTCGTCGGACTCCTGATTCTGGTGATTCCAGGAACGGCGGCGGCCGACACGTCACCGAGAAGCGACGCGGCCGCGACCACCACGGTCGGGGTGGCGTCGGCGGCCATCGAAGCGGCCATCGCCTACGGACAGGCCCAGGTCGGGGTCTCGCTCTACACCGGCTGCTCGGCCGGTGCGTACCGGATGGGAGCGATGCCGAGCCAGGAGATGCACTTCGACGGCAGATCCTGCGGTCAGAGCTACATCTACGTGCTGCGGCCAGGCTGGAAGGGATTCGACTGCTCCGGCCTGATCTACAGGATGTTCCAGGCCGCCGGGGTCTACTTCCCCTACACGTCGTCCTCCGCGATGGCGGCGTTGCCGGCGGTCCCCAAGTCACAGATCCGGCGCGGCGACCTGCTGGTCAAGCCTGGCAGCCACGTCGCGATGTATCTGGGCATCGCCAACGGCATTCCCTGGGCGCTGGAGGCCAGCCCCAAGCAGATCCTCGAACAGTCCGGCATCTGGCGCGTCGCCAAGGGGGTGATGGCGGTCGACGCCAGGCCCTACCTGAACAGCTCCGGCTACACGGCCCGCCGGGTCCCCGGAACCTGACGATCTTTTTCCGAAGCCGGAACCCACGAGTGGAACGAGAGGGGTGTATTGACATGATCCATGGTGTCAGAACCTGGGGGCTGCGCTGGTTGGCAGCTATGGCGCTGGTCGGTGCGGCGATCTTCCTGGGCCACGGTTCGGCCGTGGCCGGACCGGCAGCCGGCCCCGCTGCCCAGGCGTCCCAGACGGAGGCCGTCCAGCCACTGGCCTGCTACGTGGTCAACCACCGCGGCGACAGCGTGCGGGTGCGGTCGTCGACGAATACCGGCGCCGGCACCATCGGCTGGATCCACCCCGGGCAGCGCGCGACGCTCTGGACCGGATGCAGCACCGTGGCCGGCAGCTCCTACACCTGCTACGGCGTGACGAGCAACCGGTGGTGGCCGGTCATCGCCCCGGACACCGGTCGCTACGGCTACGCCGCAGCCGGCTGCATGTGACCGCCGGGTAGGTCGCCGGAACGGCCCCTGACCTCGTACGAGCAGGTCAGGGGCCGTTCCGGCGTCGTGGCGCATCCCGGGCGGCGTGCCGTCAGCAGGCCCACGTGACCGGTCGACCCCGGGCCGGTCAGGGTCTGTCGGCGAAGTTCAGGCGGACGGCCTGCGCGGCGGTGGCCAGCTCGGCGAGGGCCAGCGGGTCGCTCAGTGATCGGCCGGTCAGCTCGCGCACCCGGTTCAGCCGGTACCGGACGGTGTTGGGGTGGCAGTGCAGGACGCGGGCGGCGCGGTCGGCCGAGCCGCCGTTGTGCAGGAACGCGTGCAGGGTGTCCAGCAGCGCGTCACGGTCCTCCGGGGGCAGGTCGACGACGGCGCCGAGGACCTCCTCCGCCAACCGTCGCCCCTCGTCCGGGTCGTGGGCGATCAGCGCGGCGAGCGGGCCGGCGCTGAACATGCGCACGTCGGCCGTCCCGGCCGGGATCTCGGCGAGCGCCGTGCGGGCCAGGTGCAGCGCGCGCGGCGTGTCGGCGAGGGACGAGTACAGCGGGCTCACCCCGGTGCGCGCGCCGGCGGTGGCGCGCAGGACCCCCAGCACGGCGTCGCTCTGGTCGTCGCGCACCGCCACCACGCCGGCCTGCACCGTGGAGGTGAGCCGCCAGGCCGACACGATGCCGCGGTCGGCGAGCCGCCGCTCCACTCCGGGCAGGCTCTCCTCGGCCAGACCACACGTCTCCGCGGCCACCACCGCGAGCTTCGTGTCGATGGGCAGGCCGAGCAGCCTGCCCACCTCCCACGGCCCGGCGTCGCGCACGAGCCGGCCGGTGAACAGCGCCTCCAGCAGCGCCGAGCGCCGTCGCTGCTGGGCGGCCACGATCTCCGCGGTCGCGGCCCGGTAGGACTCGGTGAGCGCCAGCGCGTGCTCGTCGGAGAGCCGCCACAGCATGCTCGACGCGTCGAGCAGCGCGTTCACGGTGTCCGGCCGGCCGTCGCGGCGGGCACGGCCGGCCAGCGCCTCCCAGAGCATGGTGCAGCCGATCCGGTAGCAGCTCAGCACCTCGGGCAGCGGCGCCCCCTGGTGCGCCCGGCGCCGTCCGGTCTCGGCCGGCACGGTGAGGTCCGGGGTGACCCGGGGATCGCCCAGGCCGCTGACCATGAACCGAAGGTTGAGCGCGACGGAGCGGCGCAGGTCCTCGCGTGGCACGACGTCGTCGTCGCGGTACAGGTCGATGCGCTCGCGGGAGGCCGTGCACACGTCGTCCACCAGCGCGGGGAGCTGCTGCTCCACCCATGCGACCAGCTCGCCGAGCGCGGCACCCGGCCGCCGGCCCTCTCCGTTCGCGACAGCGTGATCAGCCATCGGTGCTCCCAGCTCGGCTCCAGGGGATGGTATCCGCCGCGGCGGGTCGGCACCTCAAGCAGCGTCTCTCGGCCGCCGGCGGGTTCTCACAGGTGACGCGAGCGCGCCGGACTCCGGCGAGACACGGTCATGATGACCAGGGTGTTCCGGAGTTGCCGTGGGCATCGGCTCAGGTACGTCGCGGATCGGCTCTCTCGGCGATTCGGCGGCGGTTGCGTCGCCGGCCCGGTCATCAGGGTCGTTCGCCGATCGTGTCGATGATGCCGGTGGTCTGCCCGCGGGAGCAGCTGGCCACCCCCGCGGCGCCGACGGCGGGCAGCGACGCCTGTGGTCGGGCCGACAGGCCTACTTCGGCGAAGGATCCGATGCGGAGCGACTCGATGACTGCCGTGCCGCCAACGGCGGCGATGGAGAGTCCGGACGCCCCGTCGGCCGTACGCACCAGATCAGTGAGTGTGACCACGCCATCGTCGGCGAAGAGCTCGATGGTGCGCGCATCGAGGACGATCCGCAGGCTCAGGCGCTGGCTGCCTGACCAGCGGACGGCGCGATCGACGCCCGCGAACTGCCGATCGATGCCGTCCGCCACCGCAGCGCGGTCGATCCGCACCTCCTGGCTGCGCGTATCGAACCGCACGACGACTCCTCCCGTCCCGTCCTCTTCGTGCCGGAGGCGTGCTTCGACACCGGTCGCGTCGCCGACGTGGACCGTGAGGTCGACGACAACGGCGCTGGCGAGTGATATCGGTACCCGCCAGATGCCCTCGATCACGGTTTCGCCGCAGTCGTACCAGGTGGTTCTCGGCAGCACCGGCTCCTGACGAAGGACCCGGCGTCCTCGCACCTCGACGAGGCTCAAGCGTCGGGCGAGCGTCATGGTGCCGCGCGATGGCTCTGCCGGCATCGTGCGCGCGTAGTCCCAGTTGGACATCCAGGCGATGAGGGTCCGGTCGGCCTCGGCGAGGCCGGAGAACGTGACACCGGCGTAGCAGTCCCGTCCGTGGTCCAGCCACGACAACTCCCGAAGGCCCTCGTCATCGTCGCCGCTCACGAGCGGAGACCGTTCCTCGGGAATGAACACCTGCCCGTCGAAGACGCCGACGAAGTACTGGGTGCCCGAGCCGCCCGCCACTCCGCCCGGGTAGATGCTGACGAGGAGCACCCAGCACCGCTCACCCGATGCCTCGACCCGCAGGGGGAACAGGTCGGGGCACTCCCACAGGCCGCCGATCGCGCCCTCGGGTCCGAAAACGGAAAGGTGGCGCCAGGCGAGCAGATCCTCCGACCGGTAGAAGTGCACCTCCTGACGGTCGGCCTCGACGGCGACCATCACCCAGTAGGACTCGTCGGGCCCGTCCCAACGGATCACCTTCGGGTCGCGGAACTGGGTCGAGTCGCGGTCGAGGACCGGGTTGCCCTGGAACTTGGTCCAGGTCATCCCCTCGTCGAGGCTGTATGCGAGCGACTGGGCCTGGTTCCTGGTCTCCTTCGAGAGCGACGTGTACAGGGCTATGAACGCCGGACGCTCAGGTGTACCGAATCCGCTCGTCGACCCGACGTCGACGACGACCGATCCGGAGTAGATCTCCTCCTCGTCGTTGCACCAGATCGCGACCGGATGTTCCTCCCAGGTGATCAGATCCGTGCTGGACGCGTGCCCCCAGCACATGTTGCCCGGGTCCACCCCGTAGGGGTTGTACTGGTAGTAGAGGTGATATCGCCCGTTGTGGAAGACGAGTCCGTTCGGGTCGTTCATCCAGTGACGCCGCGGGGAGTAGTGCAGGCGGTTGCGCGTCATCGTTCGCTTTCGGGTGCGGGATTCCGGCGACAGCACAGCCAGACGGTGGCCTCTCCGGGCGACTGGTGTGAGTCCGACGTTTGCATGTGCGAGGTGATCCCCCTCATGTCGCCGATGCCGTCGCCGTTGGAGTCGGCGAAGTTGCAGGGGTGGATCTGATAGACCGTGGCCTGCCTCCACCAGGCCGGATCAGGTGTCACTTGATGGCGCCGCGCATCACGCCGGCGATGATCCAGCGCTGGCCGATCAGGTAGCCGACGATGGCCGGGATCATGGCCAAGGCGTACGAGGCGAACGCCACGTTGATGTCCAGCGTCAGCGACTGGTTGTACGACGCCTGCACGACCGGCAGCGTCTGCTTGGCCACGTCCGAGATGATCAGCGACGGCATCATGTAGTCGTTCCATGAGGCGAGGAAGGCGAAGATGCCCACCGTGGCCGCCATCGGCATCAGCAGCGGGAAGACGATCCTCCGGAAGATCTGGAACTGGGTCGCGCCGTCGATGGCGGCGCTCTCCTCCAGCTCCACCGGCAGGTTGCGGATGTAGGCCGAGAACATCAGCGAGTTGAACGCGAGCCCGAACATGATGTGCAGGATCGCGACCCCGAGCGGGTTATCGAGCCCCAGGAAGGCCATCAGTTTGATCTGCGGGAGGACCAGCACGACGAAGGGGATGAACATCCCGGCCAGCAGACCGATGAAGCTGAACCTGAAGAACCGCGACTCCCAGTTGCGCACCACCGCCCAGGCGAACATGGCCGGGAGAAGGATGTTCCCGGCGACTGCGATCGCGCTGATGAAGATGCTCCAGGCGAATGCCTTCGGTGCGTTCACCAGCTCCCACGCCTTGCCGAAGTTGCCGAAGGCGGCGTCGAACGGGAACCCGAAGCCGGCACCGGCGTCACTGTTCGCCCCGGACTTCAGCGACATCGCAATGATGAAGTAGAGCGGGACCAGGACTACCAGCGAACCGACCGCGAGCGCAGTCGTCGAAGCCAGGTTGTAGGGGCGTGGCAATTTGGCGGGGGCTGTGTCCAGGTCTACGTCCGGCCGCTCGGCGATGGCGGTCATGACTTCCGTCCCATCAGTTTGACGACACCCAACTGCAGCGACGAGAGCACGATCGTCACGACGAAGAACATCATTGCGTTGGCGGTGCCGTAGGCGACGTCGCTGTTGGTCACGGTGTTCACGATCGACATCGCGATCGACGTTGTTGAGCCGGCTGGGCCTCCGTCCGTGAGGCCCTTGATGATGTCATAGGCGTTCAGCAGGTTCTTGAGACCCAGGACGGTGTTGATGACGACAAAGGGAACGAGCAGCGGCAGAGTTAGATGGCGGAACTGTTTGACGGGTGTGGCGCCATCGAGCTCACCGGCCTCGTAGACCTCGGAGCCGATCGATGAAAGGCCCGCCAGGTAAATGATCACCGTGCCGGGGATGGTGGCCCAGATCGTGACGAAGACGAGCCCGGTCCAGGCCCAGTTCTCGTTGGCGAGGATGCCGTCACCCATGACGCCCCAACTGGCGATCTTGGGGAGTGACTGGTTCAGCAGGTACTGGAAGCAGTAGGCCACCACCAGGCCCGAGAGCACCATCGGGATGAAGTAGATGCCCTTCCAGAGATTCGGCCACCTGGTCTTGGAGTTCAGCAGCACGGCGAGGAACAGTGCGATCACGTTGAGCAGGACTGTGGAGACGGTCGCGTAGAGGAACGTGAACCGGTACGCCGTCGCGATGTTCGGATCCTGGAACATCGCCTGGTAGTTGGCCAATCCGATGAAGTGCCAGTCGCCGTAGCCGGCGTAGTTGGTGAAGCTGTAGAACACACCCTGGATGGTCGGAATGATGATGAAGACGAAGAACCCGAGCATCGCCGGGGCCACCATCAGGTAGTGCGTTCGTGATGGCCGTTTGCGTGGCAGTCCGGGATCAGGCGTGGCATCGCCGGCGGCAACGGCTGCCGACGCTCTTGCGGCTAGGACAGACATGGCGATCGCTCCTCGTTGCGCGTGCGATGGCGACTAGGCAGACAACCGGATGGCCAGTCGTTTCCAGTCCCGGTCGAGCTTGGCGAGGAAGGGCTCGATGTCCCCGCCGTAGACGTACTCCTGCAGGTACTGGTTGGTGGGGATGGCATTCGGTATGTACAGTCCCGGCCCCTGGGCGTACCTGCCCGTGAGCAGGTAGGCGTTCAGGTCGGAGACCAGCGGGTTCTCCTGCTTCGGAGCGGCCTTGTCCGGCGAGAACGCGAGATTGTCGGTGTTGTACGTGTGCAGCACGTCGGGCTGCATCAGGTACTCCATCATCGCCAGGCCACCCTCGCGTTCGGCCCCCGTCGCCGAGGCCGGGGTCCAGACGACCTGGTCGAGGTTCACCGTTGCCGTGACCTCGGCCGGGTCATCGGTCATCGGGAGCGGGAACATTCCTCCTGGGAAGTCGGGCTTCGCGCCCAGGACCCCGGCGAACGCCCAGGGGCCTTGCATCATCATCGCGGCCTTGCCTGCGGCGAAGTCGCGGTTGCCCTGGTCGTACGCGATGTTCTTCGCGTCCTTGTTGAAGTACGGCAGCAGCTTCTTGATCTGGACCAACGGCTCCCGGAAGTCCTTGCTGAACGACACCTCGGAATCGGGACCTACCTCGGTGCCCTGCGCATTGAGCTTCTTGTAGAAGTCACCGACGTCGAGCATGCCGACGACCGGGTAGTTGAACAAGCCAAGGCTCAGCGTCCAGGTGTCGACGAATGTCCCCTGGAGTGGCGTGATTCCTTTGGACTTGAGCAGCTCGCAGGTGGCCAGGAACTGCGACCACGTGGTTGGGATCGATGCCCCGGCCTTGTCGAACAGTTCGCGGTTGTAGAGTACGCCCTGCCCGGTGATGGAGTACGGCAAGGCCCCGATCTCGTCCTTGTACGTTCCGAACGCCTGGACGAACTCGATCATGTCGGGCCGAATCCTGTCCAGGACCGGGTTCTCGCGCTGGTCCGCCAGGATCCCGCGCTGCATGTAGCCACCGAAGGTGATGTCGTAGCCGTTGATTCCGCAGGCGACGGGCGAGTTCCGGACGAAGTCCGCGATGACCCGAGTGTTGTCGTTGTTCTCCAGTCTTGCGGTGAACTTCGACTGGCTCTTGTTGAACGCAGCGGTCACATTCTTGAAGTAGTCGATGGTCTCGCGCTTGTTCGCAGAGAAGCGGATCGAGGGCCTAGCGGGGGATCCGCAGGCGGTCAGCACAGATCCGCCCGCCAGTATCGCGGTCAGGGCACCTGCTCCACGCAGCAGTCCCCGTCGGTTGATCGCCTGCGGTGTTCCGGCCGCCGCCATTTCAGAGTTCCTCGCCCGGCAGCGTGTCGCCCTCGCGGTCGCCGTCGTAGTCAGGCAGCCGCGCCCCGGTGGCCTGGTCGAAGACGTGCATCGCGGACCGCGAAGGACGCAGGGTCAGTCCCTCGCCGACTCGATGACCGGAGCCTGCCGGGCGGCGCACGGTGATCGCGCGCGGCTCGGGCTCTTCGGTGGAGAGATAGACGTACACGTCGTTGCCCAGGTCCTCGACGGCGTCGATGATGGCGTGCACCCCAGGCTCACCGCGGTCGAGGAGCCGGAAGCCCTCTGGCCGGGTGCCGACGACCACCCTCTTGGAGGTCAGCGCCGCCTTCTGGGCGGGGCCCAGTTCGATGCCGAAGTTGCCGTAGGCGATCTTCCCGTCACCGGTCACGTCGAACTCGAGCAGGTTCATCGACGGGGATCCGATGAACCCCGCGACGAAGACGTTGCTGGGCCTGGTGTACATGTCGGCCGGCGTCGCGTACTGCTGCAGGATCCCGCCCTTGAGGACAGCGATCCGGTCGGCCATGGTCATGGCCTCGACCTGATCGTGGGTGACGTACATGGTGGTGACACCGAGACGCCGCTGGATCTTCGCGATCTGCGTGCGCGTCTGGACTCGCAGCTTGGCATCCAGATTGGACAGCGGCTCGTCCATCAGGAACACCTTGGGGTGGCGCACGATCGCACGGCCCATGGCAACGCGCTGCCGCTGCCCACCGGAGAGGTTTGCCGGCTTGCGGTCGAGGTACTCCTCCAGATCGAGAAGCGAGGCGGCTTCGCGGATGCGCTTGGCCATCTCGTCCTTGGGCGTCTTCTGCAGCTTGAGATGGAATCCGATGTTGTCGGCCACGGTCATGTGCGGGTAGAGCGCGTAGTTCTGGAACACCATTGCGATGTCGCGGTCGCGCGGCGCCACGGCGGAGACATCCTCGCCGCCGATGTACACCCTGCCACCCGTGATGTACTCCAACCCGGCAAGCATGCGGATGGTCGTGCTCTTGCCACACCCGGACGGACCGACAACGCAGACGAATTCTCCGTCATCGACCTCCAGATCGAGCTGGTTGATGGTCGGGCTGTCGAGGGTCGGATACTTCAGCGTCGCCTTGCTGAAAACGACGTTCGCCATGGCTGCGCTCCTCACTGTCGGGATCCAGAGGTAGGTTCGGCCCCCCCGCCGCGGGTGAAAGTGCGCCGCAGCCCCGTGCAGGTCGGGGACCGGCCGGCCACATGTTCCGTCCGCAGGGCTGTCGGCAGCCGAAGCGGATCGGGGCGACCTGGGATGCCCTCGCGTGCTCCCTCGGAGCTACCGGCGCCTCGTCGGCGAACGGGCCCAGGGCGGCGCCTGCGTCCACACGGTCAGCTCGCCACCGGCTCCATCGCCGCATCTGGTCGGCGCGGCGGCGCCGCGAGCTGACGCTGTCCACAGGGTCCTCCTGGTGGCCGAGAACTTGGCCGCTGGCCCCTCCAGTGAAACGTTGCACGGAGTGTGGTACAACGTTTCATCGATGTCAACACCAGGTTTCATCGGGATGCGGCACGGAGGAGAACCTTTGGCAGCGCGGTCACGGCCGACCCTGAAGGACGTAGCCCGCGTCGCCGGAGTGTCGATCACCGCGGTCTCCGAGGTGCTGAACATGCGTGCGACCGCAGACCGGTTTCCGGCATCGACGCGGCAGCGGATCGAACAGGCCGCGCGCGATCTCGGCTATCAGCCGAACGAGATGGCGCGGGCGCTACGAAGGCGGACCAGCCGGTCGATCGGCTTCCTGTCGGCCGGAGCGATCACCACGCCGTACGCCGTGGACATTCTTGCCGCGGCCCAGCAGGTGGCGTCCGAGAACGGACACCTGCTCGTCGTCGTGGACGTGGGCTACCCGGTCAGCGCCGTTGCGCTCGAGCAGGCGATGGACTCGCTGCTTCAGCACCAGGTCTCAAGCCTGGTCGTCGCGTGCAACTACCACCAGTACGTCGAGCCATCTGCCTCGTTGCCGTCGTCGACGGTCTTCGTGAACGGGCGGGCGAGCAGTGATGGCTACCGGTCGATCGTGCCGGACGAGCGACGAGCGGCCTACAACGCCGTGACCGAGCTGCTGAGTCACGGTCATCGTCGCATCGCATTCCTCGACGACAACACCGGCACGATCGCCTCCCGGTTGCGCCATGACGGCTACCTCGCTGCGCTGGCCGACCACGGCGTCACTCATGATCCGCGCCTGCACGTGTTGGCGGACTCCATGACCAGGGGCGGCGTCCGCGGCGAGGAACTGCTGGACCTGCCGGCATCCGAGCGACCGACCGGACTGTTCTGCTTCAACGACCACATGGCGATGGGGCTGTACCGCGCCGCGCGTCGGCGGGGGTTGCGGATTCCCGGCGACCTGTCGGTCGTGGGGTTCGACGACCAGGAGTACATCGCCTCCGAGCTCGATCCGCCGCTCACCACGATGCGCCTGCCACACGCCGAGATGGGCAGGCTCGCGATCGAGGCGGTGCTCGACCTGGACACGACGTATGCCGACTGGCAGTCCGAGGTGCAGGAGGGAGGCAGCGTCGCGCTCGTCGACTGTCCGATCGT
Source organism: Pseudonocardiaceae bacterium (assembly GCA_036402215.1). Taxonomy (GTDB): domain Bacteria; phylum Actinomycetota; class Actinomycetes; order Mycobacteriales; family Pseudonocardiaceae; genus DASXTS01. The sequence continues at coordinate 19,548 of DASWTI010000644.1, read as the reverse complement.
GCGGCGGGATTCGGTAGCCGGTCCTCCTGGCCTCAGGGCATGAGATTCATCTCCAGCTCACCGGCCGAGGACGCCGCTGGGCCGCACGGGCTGCGGTGCACGGTCGTCCCTACTCCCTCCTTCAGCCGCGTGGCCTCCTGGTCCGCGCGGTCGAGCACGCGGACCGGCCGCCGGGTGATGAACGCCCGGGGCCTTGTGCGGACCGACAACGATGTCTGGTGGCGGCGACATCGACATCGTGGCGCGCCGTCGTGAGGATTCGGGGAGTGGCCGGCCCCGAGAACGCGCGCTTCCGTCCGTACCGCCACCCCGCGGCGGGGTGGGGCGCCGCCGGTTCGGTCGGGCGGATCCTGCTGCGTCAGGGTGAACCGATCGAGGGGGCACGCGCCGTCACGCGCATGAACCAGGAGAAGGACGGGTTCGACTGCCCTGGTTGCGCGTGGCCGGACGACACCCGCGGCCTGCACCTGGACCTCTGCGAGAACGGCATCAAGCACGTCGCCTGGGAGATGACGCGCAAGCGGGTGGACCGTGAGTTCTTCGCCGCCCACAGCGTCACCGAGCTGTCCGGGTGGAGCGACACCGACCTCGAAGCCGAGGGCCGGCTCACCGAGCCGATGCGGTACGACCCGCAGACCGACCACTACGTCCCGGTCACGTGGCCGGAGGCGTTCGACATCGTGGGCCGGGCCCTGCGCGAGCTCGACGACCCGAACCAGGCGTCCTTCTACACGTCCGGGCGCCTCGGCAACGAGGCGACGTTCCTGTACCAGTTGCTGGCGCGGGAGTTCGGCACCAACAACCTGCCCGACTGCTCCAACATGTGCCACGAGGCGAGCGGCCGCGGGCTGCAGGCGTCGCTGGGCACGGGGAAGGGCACCGTCGACCTCGGGGACTGGGAGCGTGCCGACGCGCTGTTCATCCTCGGGGTGAACGCGGCGTCCAACGCGCCGAGGATGCTCACCGCGCTCGTCGAGGCGTACCGGCGGGGCGCCCGGATCGTGCACGTGAACCCGATCGTGGAGGCCGGCGCGACCCGCGCCATCATCCCGCACGACCTCGCCAGGATGGCCGCCTTCCGGGCCACGCCGACCTCGACGCTGAACCTCCAGCCCCGGATCGGCGGCGACATGGCGCTGCTCCGCGGGATGGCCAAGGCCCTGTTCGAGTGGGCGCAGGCGGACCCGGGGGTGCTGGACACCGAGTTCGTCGAACGGCACACCACAGGGTTCGACGACTACCGCGCCGCGTGCGAGGCGGTCCCGTGGGCCGAACTCGAACGGCAGTCCGGCCTGTCGCGCGACGACATCCTGGCCGCGGCCCGGGTCTACCGCGAGGCCGACCGCAGCATCATCAGCTGGTGCCTGGGGATCTCGCAGCACGAGCACGGGGTGGACACCATCAGGGAGATCGTGAACCTGCTGCTGCTCCGCGGAAACATCGGCCGGGAAGGGGCGGGACCGTCGCCGGTCCGGGGGCACAGCAACGTGCAGGGCAACCGCACGTGCGGCATCGACCACCGTCCGAAGGCGGAGTTCCTCGACCGGCTGGCCGAGGTCTGCCGGATCGACCCGCCGCGCGAGCACGGGTTGGACACGGTCGGCACCCTGGAGGCCATGCACCGCGGCGAGGTCAGGGTCTTCGTCGGGATGGGCGGGAACTTCGCGCTCGCCAGCCCCGACACCGCGTTCACGTTCCAGGCGCTGCGGAACTGCCGGCTGACGGTCCAGGTCAGCACCAAGCTCAACCGGAGCCACCTGGTGCACGGCCGCGACGCCGTGATCCTGCCGTGCCTCGGCCGCACGGAGCAGGACCTCCAGAACGGCCGGATCCAACGGACCTCCGTCGAGGACTCGATGAGCATGGTGCACCTCTCGACGGGGATGAAACGCCCCGCGTCGCCGCACCTGCTGTCCGAGCCCGCCATCATCGCGGGAATCGCGCGGGCCGCCCTGCCGCGCAGCACCACGCCGTGGGCGGACCACGTGGCCGACTACGACCGGATCCGCGACATCATGGCGCTGGTGCTGGAGGGCTTCGAGGACTTCAACCGGCGGGTCCGGCTCCCCGGCGGCTTCCGCATCGCCCAGCCCGCCCGGCAGCGCGTCTTCCGCACGCCGTCCGGGCGGGCCGAGTTCTCCGCCGCCGCCCTGCCGGACGTCGTGCCGGCCGACGGGACCCTGGTCCTGGGCACGATGCGGTCCCACGACCAGTGGAACACGACGATCTATTCCGACAACGACCGCTACCGCGGCGTCAGGTCATTGCGGACCCTCATCTTCATGAACCGCGAGGACATGTCGGAGCGCGGCATAGCGGAGTTCGACCGGGTCCGGATCACGAGCATCGCCAGGGACGGCAGCACCCGATCCGTCCACGGATACACCGCCTTGCCGTACGACATCCCCCGCGGCTGCACAGCGGGATACATGCCCGAGCTGAACGTACTGTGCGCCGTGGGTGACTACAGCAAGCAGAGCGGGCAGCCGTTGATGAAGCACGTCACGGTCAGGGTCACCCGCGAACCGTCCCCCTGAGGAACCGGCCCCGGACCGCTGTTCCGACGCACCAACCCCGCTGTCGTCGGGAACAAGGTCCTCGTCGTGGGGCCGGTCGGGCGGCGTACCGCGGTTAGCCTGGCGGCTCCGACGAGCCTGGGGGAACGCATGACGCCGTACACGCAGGCCGTGCTCGGGCCGCCCGCCACGGCGGCGATCTTCCTGGTGGCCACGGTGCGTTCAGGCGCGGAGGGCGACGTGCGTGCGCTGCTGACCGATGTTGCGGGACTGACGCGCGCCGTGGGGTTCCGCGCCCCCGAGGACGGGTTGAGCTGCGTCGTCGGCATCGGCGACGCGCTGTGGGACAGGCTCTACGGCGCCCCTCGACCGGCCTGCCTGCACCCGTTCCGTGCAGTCGCCGGCGCCGTGCACACGGCTCCCTCCACACCGGGCGACCTGTTGTTCCACCTGCGGGCGCGGCGGCTCGACCTGTGCTTCGAGCTCGCCCGCCGGCTCATGGCCCGGCTCACCGGACATGTCGACGTCGTCGACGAGGTGCACGGCTTCCGCTACTTCGACGAACGGGACCTGCTGGGCTTCGTCGACGGCACCGAGAACCCGGTGGGTGCCGCCGCGGTGGCCGCGGTGACCGTCGGCGCCGAGGATCCGGCGTTCGCCGGCGGCAGCTACGTCATCGTGCAGAAGTACCTGCACGACCTCGACGGCTGGGCCGCGCTGACGGTCGAGGAGCAGGAGTCGGCGATCGGCCGGGGGAAGCTCGACGACATCGAGTGGCCCGACGAGCGCAAGCCGGCCAACTGCCACGTCGCGGTGACCACGATCGTCGACGCCGACGGGACGGAACGAAAGATCGTGCGCGACAACATGATGTTCGGGAGGATCGGTGCGGCGGAGTTCGGCACCTACTTCATCGGGTACGCGGCCACCCCGGACGTGATCGAGCGGATGCTGCACAACATGGTCGTCGGCAGCCCGCCGGGGAACCACGACCGGATCCTGGACTTCTCGACGGCGGTCACCGGCAGCCTGTTCTTCGTGCCGACCGCGGACTTCCTGGCCGCCCCCGGCGTCGCGTCGCCCGCGGGGGGCCAGGGACCGTCCCCAAGGCTGGGGTGAAGGGACCGTTCGCACGCACCAACGGGACACATGGTCCGTTCACCCCACCTACATCCGGCCCGCGGAGGGCTGTGAGGACAGGCCCTGGCGGGATCGGGCGGTGGGCCGGTGGTGGGCCGCACGCCCGGTCATGGCGGCCGGGCCGGGCCGGTCACCGACGCTGCCCGTGGGGCGGGGGAGGGGCGGTGGAGGCGCGGACCATGAGGGTCGGGCGTGCCGGGGCGGGATCGGGTGCGAGGTCGGGGTCGCGCTCGATCCGGGCGCGCAGCCGGGCGAAGGTGTGGGTGGCCATGTCGGTCAGCGGCTGGCGGACCGTGGTCAGGGGCGGGTCGTAGAGCTCGGCGAGCAGGATGTCGTCGAAGCCGGTGACGGAGACGTCGTCGGGCACCCGCAGTCCGGCGTCGCGGATCCCGCGGCAGGCGCCGATCGCGCACATGTCGTTGACGGCGACGACGGCGGTGGGCGGTCGTGGGCCGTCGAGCAGCTCGCGGGCGGCGGCGCGGCCGAGTTCGGCCGCCCGGACGTCGCCGAAGTCGGGGTTGTCGGCCCCCCGCCAGACGGTGACGTCGGACGCCGGTATGCCGGAGCGGGTGACGGCGGCCTGGAAGCCGCGGAATCGCTCCTGCCGGTTGACGGAGGCCAGGGAGCCCGAGACGAAGGCCAGCCGGCGATGGCCGAGGCCGATGACGTGCTCGGTGGCAGCCTCGGCGCCCGCGGCGTTGTCGACCCCGATGTTGATCAGCGCCGACGGGTCGGTCGGCTGGGCGACCCGGTCGAACGCGACCACGTGCAGGCCGTTCTCGATCATGGGGGTGATGTGTTCCAGCGACGGCAGGGAGGAGCCCAGCACCACGCCACGGATGCCGTCGTGGTAGAGCGCCTCCAGGTACCGGCGTTCCCGGTCGGGGTCACGCTCGCTGTTGCACAGCAGCACGTGGTAGCCGCCGGCCAGGGCCGCCACCTCCAGCGCGCGCGCCATACCTCCCCAGAAGGGGTTGCCCACGGACGGCACCACGAGGCCGATGACCTGGATCCGGCCCGTGCGTAGCTGCCTGGCCGCCCGGTTGGGACGGTAGCCGAGCCGGGCGATGGCGCTCTCCACCCGCGCGCGGGTGGCGGGGTGCATGCGGTCGGCTCTGCCGTTGAGCAGGTTGCTGACGGTGCTCGGTGACACCCCGGCGGCACGCGCCACCTCGTGGATGGTCACCGCGTCCACGGTGACCCTGCGGGGTGAGGCGTCACCGTGTCGACATTACCGGACGTGGTCGCCCGGGCCGCTGGAACCGGCGCGCCACAGTGTTGCCTGACAGTAGTCGCGGTGTTACGCTTGTGCAACGTTACACATGGGTTGACCTGCTGTTTTGCAGCAGGTCAACCCATGTGTGTGGCGTGTCGTCGTGCGGCGTGCTCGGCCGCACGTTCCTCTCTCGCTGGTTGGAGGTCATGTCCGGTGATACGGGGTGTGGTGGCTCTGGGGAGCGCGCTGATCTGTTCCGCCGCGCTGCTCAGCGGTGGCGGGTTGGCGGCGGCGTCCGGGTCGACATTGGCCGCCGGTCCGGCGTTGCCCGTGTCGGGCGTGACGGCGAGCTCGCACGACGGGAACGTGCCGGCCAACGCGGTCGACGGGAACTTCAGCACCCGGTGGTCGGGTGAGGGTGACGGGGTGTGGATCCGGTTCGACCTGGGTTCCTCGCGGACGGTGGGGTCGGTGTCGATCGCCTGGCACCAGGGCAACACCCGGCGGGCGACGTTCGACGTGCAGGTGTCCGGGGACGGGTCGGCGTGGACGACGGCGCTGTCGCGGGCGGTGAGCAGCGGGACGACGACCGGGTACGAGAACTACGACTTCGTCGACACGGCCGGTCGGTACGTGCGGATCGTCGGTCACGGGAACACCTACAACGAGTGGACGAGCATTCTGGAGCTGACCGTTCACGGCGCGGACGGCGGTGGCGGCGGGGGCTGCACCTACCCGGCGGATGTGCTGGATCTGACGAACTGGTACATCGGGCTGCCGATCGGGGAGGAGGAGAGCCCGAGGAACGTGGAGCAGCCCGAGCTGGACACCTTCCGGATCGATCCGTGGTTCGTGGCGACGGCGGACTGCACGCGGGTGCAGTTCCGGGCGGCGGTCAACGGGGTCACGACCAGTGGTTCGAGCTACCCGCGGTCGGAGCTGCGGGAGATGCGCGGCAGTTCCAAGGCCAGCTGGTCGTCGACCTCGGGGACGCACACGATGGTCATCCGGCAGGCCATCACGACCCTGCCCGCGACCAAGCCGCACGTGGTGGCCGGCCAGATCCACGACTCCAGCGACGACGTGGCGGTGTTCCGGCTGGAGGGCCGCAACCTGTACCTGACGAACGGTGACAACTCCCACTACAAGCTCATCACCAGCAGCTACACCCTCGGCACCGAGTTCGAGGCGAAGTTCGTCGTCAGCGGCGGCCAGATCAGGGCGTACTACAACGGGGTGCTGCAGGCGACCATCAGCAAGAGCTTCTCCGGCGGCTACTTCAAGGCCGGCGCCTACACCCAGGCCAACTGCACCAACTCCAGCCCGTGCAGCACCTCCAACTACGGCCAGGTCCTGATCCGCAGCCTCACCGTCACCCACTCCTGATGAGGGGGACGCCGGTGAGCACCGTCGACCGGGGCTCACCGGCGTCCTCCAGGAGCCGACGCTCGCCCAGCTCCACGCTGATCACCGCGGCCGCGAGACCGCGGATCTACCGTTACGGCACGGGCGGCACCGTACCCACCGGCGACGCAGGCGGCACCGCCTACTGGGTGGACGTCGTGTTCACCCAGTAGGCGGTGCCGGCAGCTGGGACCACCCCCGCGCGTGCGGAGACGACCGGTCCACCCGGCGCGTTCGGCGTCGTAGTCCGGACCACCCCCGCGCGTGCGGGGACGACCGGCTGGCGGTGCTCTCCTGGTGTACGCGGGCAGACCATCCCCGCGCGTGCGGGGACGACGCTCCCAAGGCGTCACCGACCGACGACACCCACGGACCACCCCCGCGCGTGCGGGGACGACGGTGCGTGGTGCGGGCACAGGCGGCGACCTGGCGGACCACCCCCGCGCGTGCGGGGACGACGACCCTGACCGGGCGCCCCACGTCGCCGAGCTGGGACCACCCCCGCGCGTGCGGGGACGACACGCCAGCACCTACGACGAGGCCGTGGCCGCTCGGACCACCCCCGCGCGTGCGGGGACGACGAGGCTGCCCCGTCGAGCAGGTCCCCGAAGGTCGGACCACCCCCGCGCGTGCGGGGACGACGCCATCTCCTGCTTCGACATGGTGTAGCGGCCGGGACCACCCCCGCGCGTGCGGGGACGACAGGTGGGGGATGCGGGTGAGGTCGCCGTCGGGGGGACCACCCCCGCGCGTGCGGGGACGACGTGGTCTGGTGCACCTTCTTGCCGACCGGGCGCGGACCACCCCCGCGCGTGCGGGGACGACATGTCACGGGCGTGCCGGAGCCGGCCGTGGGAGGGACCACCCCCGCGCGTGCGGGGACGACGCGATCGAGCCGAACAGCCAGGCGTGCCAGGCGGGACCACCCCCGCGCGTGCGGGGACGACGCCGGGGACGCGGGCGCGGTCACCGCGTCCCCGGGGCCGGGACCACCCCCGCGCGTGCGGGGACGACCTCCCGGAGTCCAGCAAGCAGAACAAGAAGAAGGGACCACCCCCGCGCGTGCGGGGACGACAGTACCGCAAGGCGATCCAAGCCGAGCTGGACAGGACCACCCCCGCGCGTGCGGGGACGACGCGACGGCGTACGCGCTGCGGGCGGCGCGGGCGGGACCACCCCCGCGCGTGCGGGGACGACACTTGCTGACCTGCGGTTCTTGGGGCGGCTGGGGCCGTTTTCATTCAGTGTCTCAGACGAGGCGGTGGCGTTCTTGCGTGGTCAGTCCCACCGGAGGCGGATGGTGGCGGGGTCGTCGCCGGGCTGGCCGATGGCGTGAAGGTGCTGGCTGATCGCCGATCTGGCGGCCCGCCCGGTGCCGACACCGATGTCGACGCGGCCGACTTGCTGGCCGGGCTGCGCGGCACGCCGCTGCTGTTCGATCGGGACGACCGGACCGACCAGGCTCGCGACGCCGCGGCGGTCACCGACGTGTCGCGGCGCGTAGGGCGGCTGGCCGAGTTGGTGCCCGAGGTTGCGGAGCTCGACCTGAACCCGCTGATCGTCGTCCGCGGCACCGCCGTGGCGGTGGACCCCCGGGTGCGGATCCGGCCCGCCCCGGGCGGCGACCCCTACCTGCGCCACCAGCGCGCCTGAGCGGTCCGAACGAGGAGGTGCACCCCGAGACGCGGTGGCCGGCGCGGTCACCCGGCAGGACAGGGCCGGCCCATGAGTGGATGGACCGCCGGATACGCCCGGCGCCCACGACCGACGACGGTCTTCCGACGACAGGTGAGGTCATGGAGAAGCTCAGTGTGGACGCGGTCGCCCGAGAGCAGTCCCGCAAGGCCGCGGGCGCGGCGCCGAGACGGTCTACGGCGGACACGAGAAGAGCCCCTCGAGCCATCGCTGGGCATCGCGGGACTGACCGAGACCGGCCCTGGCGGCCCGCAGCACGGATGATCCTCAGGAACCGGGCCGGGGGAGCCGTCCGACCGGGAGCCGGAGAAGTGTCCGCCGTCCGCTGGTTCCCCGTGCGGGAGCTGCCGGAAGCGGTGATCCCGTGCCCGGCGGCGGGCATCGACGGCTCGGTGGGGACCGCCGGCCGGGTGCGCCGGTCGGGGGTGTCGTCCAGCCGCGATGACGCCCGTGCGCCGGTGGGCATGGTGCCGGTCGGTGGTGGGCCGGGATGGGCGTCGCCGGGTGCGTGGGGCGAGGTGGTCGGGTCATGGGCGGACGGCTCGTGACGGGGTCGTTCTGGTGGGACGCGGTCATCGGGACGGCGGCGGCCCTGGTGCTGGTCTGGCTGGGGCTGGTGGTCGCGTTGTTCGCGGCGCGGCCGCGGGGGGTGTCGTTGCGGGAGGGGTTGCGGCTGTTGCCGGATGTGCTGCGGCTGGTGCGCCGGCTGGCCGCTGATGGGTCGTTGCCGCGGGGTGTGCGGGTGCGGTTGTGGTTGTTGCTGGCGTACCTGGCGATGCCGGTGGATCTGGTCCCGGACTTCATTCCCGTTGTGGGTTACGCCGATGACGTGATCGTGGTGGTCGCGGTGCTGCGTGGTGTGGTGCGCCGGGCGGGGTTGGATGCGGTCCGTGCTCATTGGCCGGGCAGCGAGGACGGCTTCGCCGCTGTTGTCCGGCTTGCCGGGTTGGCCGGCGGTTCGAGGTGACAGCGCCCGCGGCCGGTCCCCCTGGCGTGGACTGTGCTGGGGCCGCCGGGCGGATGGCCGGGCGGCCCTCACGTCGACCGTCAGACCGTCATCAGGACACGCCAGGGGCGCGGGGCGAACCCCCTCGGTGTCAGCTACGGGGGACCGGCAGCACGACGACCCGCGTCGGGTCGCCGCATGCGTCGCCGAGCCGGACGTCGATGGACCAGGTGTCGCTGGGGCCGGGCTGGTGGGGCATGAGTACCAGTGCCGTGCCGGAGTCCCCGGCGGCCACGGGCGGCCGGTGGGGATCCGGCCGCAGGGTGATCGCGCAGCTGGTGGCGACGACGGTCGCGCTTCCGGTGTTGTGGGCGAACTGTTCGGCGGCGGTGTGCTGCCATCGGTATCGCAGAATGGGCGGGGCGAAGACGGGGACCAGCAGCAGGGTCGGGGCCAGGCCGGCCACGGCGGCACCGACCGTGAGGAGTCTGCTGACGTCCTCACAGATCAGGATGGCCAGGCGTGCGATCCGGGTCTCCAGCACCTCGTGGCCGTCACGGCTGTCGTGCATCCACTCGGTCAGTGGGCCGGGGGCGAGCGCCGTCAGCTGCCAGTCGTGAATCTGCTGGTCGGTCATGGTGAACGGTGATCGCTTGTCCTGGGTCATCAGCGTCCGGCCGGTGTCCCGGTGCAGGAGCACGGCCCGGTTCGGCGACTGCTCGGCGTCCTGGTCGATCGTGAGCGGCCCGGTGCCGACGAGGACCCATTCCAGGTTGCTGGCCGGCGTCCGGGGCGTGGCGAGCAGGTGCTTCTGCCACCGGTCGAGCAGCTCGTCGGTCAGGGCCAGCTCGGGGAGCACGCCGATATGGGCACCGGAGTCGTCGAGATTGGCCAGGACCTGGGAGATCCGTTGCTGCCAGCGGGCGATGTCACCACGGCAGGTGGTTCTCGCCTTGATGGAGTACCACGGCTCGGCGTCCTCGATCCGGGTGATGTCGAGTTCGTCCGTGCTCGCGAGGAACGGAACGCATCCGACGGCGATGTCGGTCTCCGCCCGCGTGCGCTCGGGAAAGTCGAACTCCGGGTGCAGGTAGCGAAACCGCACGTCCGCCGGAAGGGCCGGAACCAGCATCAGCGAGTGAAAGTGGTCGGCCTCGTGATCCGGGATCTGCTGCGGCCGCGCCGGGAACGATCGCCGCGGAAGTACGGCCCCGTCAGTGCCGTCCTTGTTGTACCTGCGCAACCGGCGGAAGGTCGTGCGGAAGCGCCGCAGCTCACCTTGGTGGCGCGTGCCGACGTAGGGATCGAGGGTGGCGAAGGCACGGTCGATCGCGCACAGCAGGACGTAGGCGTTGCGCTCGTTCCAGCCGGCCTCGTCGACCTGCTCCGCGGCGACCACCCCGGACTCCACGATCGACTGCATGATGCGCTCGATGTGGTGCTGGACGGATTCCGAGGCTCTCCACCGGCTCAGGCGCAGCCGTTGTGGCGGTTCTTGGCGCATGCGTGCGGCGAACCGGGCGAAGACCTCCGCGGGGTCATAGGAAGTAACGTCCTGGTCGACGCCCCCGCCATCGGCCCATCGCTCGCGACGTGGGCTGCGGCCAGGATTGATTCTCGCGCGTCTCATGACCCCTCCGCCGGCCGTTCCGTCCCCGTTGCGCCGGCATCTGTGTCTATGTCCACGTTACGCGCAAAAGTGTTACCCGGCATTTGGGTGATCAACAAAGGAAGTCCGTGACCTGCGGGGGATCAATTGTTCGTCCGTTCGACTCACGTCCGGGCGGCATCGAGTGGCGGCGCTGAGTGGCGCCGCGGAGTACCGGCGACCCGCCGAACCGGGGGTACGGTGGAACTTGACATCATCTTGATGAGTTTGACACTGACTTGACAGGGGCGTAGCCTGCTGTCAGGACCAGGAGGTGGCCGGATGAGGGCAACCAGGCCGGATCGCGCGGGACCATGGGGCCGTCACGCCGCCGAGGAGATCAAGGCATCCCTGACGCCTGTTGCGCGTCCCGTGTCGAGCGCGTCGCCGTTGCAGCGCGAGGTCGAGGCGCTCGAGGCCGCTGTCCTCGACGGTCTCGACGGGAGTCCGGCGACATTCGAACGGCAGTGGTTCGCGGACGCGTCCATCATCGTGACCGATGCCGTCCTCGCCCGGGACAAGAGTGCGCTCGACGAGTTGGACGCCATGCTGCGGAGAATCCACCGGCTGCTGGTGATGGCGCGCCAGGCGCTGGGTGCGCCGCGGTCGGACCGTGCGGTGGCGGAGGACATGGCTCGCGCCGAAGGTTGGCTGCAGGTGACCATGGACTTCGTTCAATCGGCGGTCGAACGAATCGCGCCGGTCGCGATCGCCGCAAGCGTCGCCGGAACACATTCCGAGCGCTTCCTGCGGATCGTCCGGGACCGGCCGGGGATCAACAGCAGGAAGCTGGCAGGACTGCTTGCCGCCGAGCGTGTCGCGGGCCTGCCGGACTTCTCCGGCCAGGATGCCCGGCCTTTCGACGAAGGCCAGCTGAGCAAGATCGGACGCAAGCTTCGAGCCCAGGGTCTGGTGTTCGGCGCGCGGGGTTCCGGCGGTCTTGCGTGGGAGCTCACGCCGCGCGGCAGACTGGTCGTCGACCAGTTGCTGGGGTCGGTCGACGACGCGGACAGGCCGGTCGATCGCATGGTGATCGCGGGCGGGAACGTCGGTGCGCAGCGGGTGGCGGCGACGCTCACCGCCTCGAAGCCGCGACAGCTCAAAGTGGTCCGTACGTCGGAGACCCTGACTTATGAGTTGGCCGGTCAACCGGCCGGGGCGAGCGCCGAGCCGGCGGACGAGGCCGCAGTGGACGAGGTCGCGGTGGCGTCGCCGTTCGCCGTCGACACGTCCATGCCTCTGGAGGCGGCTGTCAGCACTTTTCTCGATCAGGGCCACGAGCCCACCCCCGCCGGATTCAGCCTGGACGGCGACGCGGTGTACCTCCTCCAGCCGGCCGACTACGCGCTGACCTGAGCACGTCGATCAGGGCCGGCGAGCGTTGTCGTGAGCGGTCGGCAGGCGGTGCCCGCCGGTCATTCGGAACCGTCGACGACCCCCGGCTGAGCGGAAGGCCCACGGCAGGGTGGGCCCCATCGGGATTTGCCACCTCGGCAACGAAGCTTGTCGATACGGCCAGCGCTGCCGCAGAGTTCCCGCCGGGGCGCCGTTCGGCGCCGGACCCGAACGACGCTCGGCCGATGCGGGGGAACGATCATGGACACGCGGAACTGGGACGCGCGGCAGTGGGACGACCTGTACCGCAGCCGCGAGCAGCTGTTCAGCGGCAACGCCAACGGGGTGCTCGTCACCGAGGCCGTTGACCTGGCGCCCGGCCGGGCGCTCGATGTGGGCTGTGGCGAGGGCGGCGACGCGCTCTGGCTGGCCCGCCGCGGCTGGCACGTCACCGGCGTCGACATCTCGGACGTCGCGCTCGGCCGTGCGGCCGCGGCTGCCGGGTCCGATCCCGAGCTGATCGGGAAGGTGACGTGGCTTCGGGCCGACCTGACCCGGATGCCGCTGCCCGGTGCCGCGTTCGACCTGGTGTCCGCCCAGTACCTCCCGCTCCCGCGAGGCTCCGGCGATGCCGCGCTCTGCGGCCTGCTGGCCGCCGTGGCGCCGGGCGGCACCCTGCTCGTGGCCTTCCACGATCCGGCCGACCTGCCGCCGGACCACGCGAGTCACGGTGACCTCGGCAGCTACTACCTGCCCGGCGACATCGCCGAGGTGCTCGACGACTCCTGGCGGATCGTCGTCAACGAGACCCGGCCGCGCACCGCCCCGGCTCCGCCCGGCACGCACCACGTCGGCGACGTGGTGCGTGCCGGGCGCAACGTCTGCGCTGAGCCCGTCACCCGACGCCGCAGCGAGTGGCCCATCATCACCTGGCAGCCGCCGGCGGGAGGGTTTGGCGCGGACCATGGCGGGTAGCAACCACGTGCGCAGTGCCACCTTCACCAGGAGGGCGTCATGGTGCGAAGCCGGGTCCGCGTCGCCGGGCACGCCGCTCATCCCATGCTCATCGTGTTCCCGCTCGGGCTGCTGGGCACGGCCGTGGTGTTCGACATCCTGCATCTGCTGACGGACCGCGGCGGGTTCGCGACCACGGCGGCTCATCTGCTGGCGGCAGGGGTGCTCTCCGGGCTGCTCGCGGCGGCGACCGGTTGGGCCGACTGGCTGCTGGCGGTGCCGCGTGGCACGCGGGCGCGGCAGGTCGGCCTGCTGCACGGCCTGGCCAACGGGGCCATGCTGGTCCTGTTCGCGATCAGCTGGCTCCTGCGGTTCGACACCGCGGACTGGACCCCGTCCTGGCCGGCGATCGTGCTGGCGTGGGCGGGTGTCGTGCTGGCGCTCGCGTCCGGCTGGCTCGGTGGCGAGCTCGTGGAGCGCCATGGCATCGGAGTCGAGGAGGACGCCCATCCGGACGCCGAGCCCTCCTTCCGGCGCGGCAGCACCACGCGCACCACGCGCTGACCGGGGGCCGGCCGGCAGCCGGCGCGGAGTACCGGCGGACGGTGGCGGGGCGGGTGGCGGCGCCATTTCGTTCATGGACCGGCCGCGGATGTTGATCGTCTTTCCGGGCCGGGCTCGACGAATCCGGTGAACCTGCGAAATCGAGGGTTGAACGCGGCGGAACGGGCAACTTCATCGTCAGCGATGTGCCAATTCCGAGGTGATCCCCTTGTCAGTGCTGCCCGTCCCCGGTTCCATTGTGACCTTTACTTGTCCCGACGAGTTCCCCATACCGTTCGCCCGTGGCGTGGCGACCGGCTCCGGCACCCAGGACCCCTTCACCGGTCGGTACTGGCTGGAGGTGTACGCGATCTCCTGTGACGACACCGCGGTCGTGCCGCTCGACAATGTGGTCGACGTGCGGCCCCCGAGCACCCACCGGCATCGCCCGGCGCCGTGAGCGGCGCGCGGTTGCTGCGCCGGGTGGGGATCGCGGTTCTCCTGCACGGCGCGCTGTCGCTGGCCGATCCGGACGGCCGGGTCGCACGGCCGGTGGTGACCCTGGCGTTCCTCCTCGTCATGGTGCTGTTGTGGCCGTTGCGCCGGGCCGACGAGAAACAGCCGGACGACGACCGGGTACGGGCGAAGGACTGAACGAGGCGCGGCAGCGGCACTTCGCGGTCGGCGTGGGTGGTCGTCCACGCGGGCAACGGCTGCCGCCGGCCCGCCGCGCGCTGATTGTCGGGTAATCGCAAGGTATGAGCGCCGTTCGCGGTGTCCGGGCCGGTAAGGGTTGGTCCATGACCGACGTGCCCGGCCGGACGCCCGGCTATGTCCTGCGGCGGTACCAGGACGCCGTGGTGATCAGCTTCCACGCCGATGCGCTGACCGATCACCGCAACCTGCCCGGCGGGTTGGTGGAGGCCCTGGACAGCCGTGCTCCGCTGGCCGTGGTCGACCTGACCAGCGTGGCCCACTTCCCGGCGGGGGCGGTGGCGGTCGTGGGTGCGACCCTGGCGCGGCAGCGGGACGAGTTCCGGGCCCGCGGGGTCGCGCTGCGCGTCGCGGTGTCGTTCCCGGTGGCGGAGGCACTGAACCGGCACGGGGTACCGCCGGCGTGCTGCTACGACTCGGTCGCCGCCGCCGTGGTGCGTCCGTTGCCGGCGTCGTAGCTCCTGGCACGCCGTTCGGCGGGGTCGCGCGTATTGCCGCGAATGCGGTCCGGGGGCCTCTCGAATCTCAGCGGAGCTGGCGAGAACCCGTTTCGTGACGGCCACGTCGGTCATTCCGGCGTTCGGTTCCGCGTCGACCACCCGGGCTCGGGCCGGATCAGCGACGACCGTGGTCGACCGTTGCCTGCTGGCTGGGCCCCCCTCGGGCGGGCCGCCCGGGCTCCGGCACTGTTCACCTTCCGTTCAGTTCGGGGGCCGCCCGGACGGGGTAACCGTGGGTGCCTACGTGTGGCCAACGTCCCCGAACCGAGGGAGGCTCGCATGAGCGAGCGGTCGATCGACTCCATCGTGGCGGCCCGGGAGCAGCTGGACGAGCAGCTCGACCGGGTGGAACGGCGGATCACGGAGGAACACCCCGAGGTCGGGGCGGACACCGTGCACGACTACGTGCGCGTCGAGCGGGAGCGGTTCGCCGACGCGACGGTGCACGTGTTCCTGCCGATCCTCATCGAACGCGCGGTGCGGGAGCGCCTGGCCGCCTGACGGCCGCGGCGACGCCGCGGGCCTCGGCCGCCACCAGGCACCCGGCCGCCGCGGTCAGCCGGGGCGGCCGCTCACCCCCAGGCCGGCGTCGTGGCGGCCGAGCGCGTCGCGCAGCAGCGACAGCGTGTCGGCGGCCGCCAGTTCGCAGACGAGGGCCGGGTCGTCCTCGGGGTAGAACCGGTGCTCGGCGTGGGTGCCACCGCGGTGCGAGACGCCGATGAACACAGTGCCCGGCGGCCGGCCGTCCTGGCCGCTCGGACCTCCGGCGCCGGTCACGGCGACGGCGACCTCGGCGTCCAGGAGCCGGCGGACGCCGTCGGCCATGGCGGCCGCGGCGGCGGCGCTGACGACGGGGCCCTCCGGCACGCCGAGCAGGTCGTGCTTGACCTGGGTGGCGTAGGCGACCACGCAGCCGCGGTACCAGGAGCCGGCGTCGGTGGCGGCGGCGAGGGCGCTGGAGACCAGCCCGCCGGTCAGCGATTCCGCGACGGCGACGCTCACGTGCGTGGTGGTGGCGTGCTCGGCGATGAGCTCGGCCAGCCGCTGCCGCTCGCCCCCAGGTGCGTCGTTGCCGGTCATTCGCCGCCTCCGTCCTGCCGGGTGTGGTCCGGCAGTACCCGGTTGCGGCGCCGGCTGAACCCGGAACCGCCGCGTTGCGCGGGGCAGCGCGGGGCGGGGGTGGTGCGGGGGCGGCGCGGGGGCGGCGCGGCCTATCCTGCCCGGGGCCAGGGTGCTGGTCACCACGGCGAGCGCGAGGGAAGCCGGGCATGGGGCCGCTGCGGCACGACGAGGAACCGGCGATGACGGTCGCCACGGCGATCCGCACCGGCGACCTGGACACCCTGCGGCGCCTGCTCGGCGAGCATCCCGGGCTGGCGACGGCCCGGATCGGCGACGGCCGCTGCGAACGGACGTTGCTGCACGTGGCCACCGACTGGCCCGGCCACCGGCCGCGGGTGGCGGCGACCATCGGGCTGCTGGTGGGCGCCGGGGCCGACGTGGACGCGCCGCTGATCGGGCCGCACCGGGAGACGGCCCTGCACTGGGCGGCCAGCAGCGACGACGTGGCGGCGGTGGACGCCCTGCTGGACGCCGGGGCGGACATCGAGGCGCCGGGAGCCGTCATCGCCGGCGGGACCCCGCTGGCCGACGCGACGGCCTTCGGGCAGTGGCGGGCCGCGGCACGGCTCGTCGAGCGTGGCGCCACCGCCGACCTGTTCGCGGCGGCCGCGCTGGGTCTGATGGACCGCCTCGGCGAGCTCCTGGGCGCCACCCCGCCGCCGGCCCGCGAGGAGATCACCGGCTGCTTCTGGGGCGCGTGCCACGGCGGACGGCTCGCGGCCGCGCGGCTGCTGCTCGCCGCGGGGGCCGACCTCAACTGGATCGGCTGGGACCACCTGACGCCGCTCGACGCCGCCCGCCGGGCACAGGCGTCCGAGCTCGCCGCCTGGCTGCTCGCCCGGGGCGCGCTGACCGCCGCCGAGGCCGCCCGCCCGGCCACCTGACCGACCGCACGCCTCCCAGCGCCACAGCACGCCGGCCGCCGGTCACACCGCAAGCAGCCGTGGGGACGCGACCCGCGGCGGTGAGGACGCGACCTACGGCGGTGGGTAGGGGACCTACGGCCGGCCTGCCTCGGGGGCGCCGCTGCCGGTGAGGCGGAAGTGCCAGATGATCAGCGACGGCGGGACGACGGCGCGGACGGCCGCCGGGGTGAGGTCCATGAGGGACCAGGGCCATTCGTCCCAGCCGGTGACGGAGACCGGCGGCGCGGGCGGTGGTTCGCCGGTAGGGGGCCGGTGGGGTTCCTCGCAGCGGCGGACCTCCAGACCCGCGGGCAGCGCGGCCCGGAGGTAGTCGCCCGCGGTGTGCCGGTAGGTGGCCACGAGCCCGGGCTCTCCGGCCGGGCCGAGGGCCTTCGGGACGGAGCCCAGCCGCACCAGCTCGTGGTGCACGTCGGCGATCACCAGGTGCCCGCCGGGACGCAGCACCCGGGCGAACTCCGCCAGCACCGGCCGCAGGTCCGGCACGTGGGTCAGCGCCAGCCCGCACACCGCCAGGTCGGCCGCGTCGTCCGGCAGCGGCAGGCGGTGCACGTCGCCGGGCAGGAACGCCGCCCGCGGCACCCGGGTCCGCGCCCGGCCGAGCATCTCCGGTGAGCTGTCCACGCCGACCACCTGATGTCCCCGCGCGGTGAGGTGCGCGGCGTACCGCCCGGTCCCGCACGCCGCGTCCAGCGCCACCCCGGGCGGCAGCGCGTCCAGGATCTCGTGCACCACCGGCTCGTCCACGTCGAACAACCCGTTGCGTGGCTCGTCGTACTCCGGGGCCCACTGCCGGTAGCCGGTGAGCGTGTCACCGCGGGCCACCTCGACCCCGGGGTGCCCGGCCAGCGCCGGGTCGTCGAGCAGCCGCCGGACCTCGGCCAGCCGCTCCCGCACGAACTCCCGGTCGAAGTCCCCGGCCCACGCGCGCAGTAACGCCAGCCCCTCCACCCCCACCAGGTAGGCCAGCGGATGCTGATGGATCACCGCCGGATGCTAGTCACGCCGTCCCGGCCGGGCCCACGGAGTTTCCGCGGTGCCGGGCACGCTCGCCACTACGGCGTGGCCGACACCGAAGGCCCGGCCGGAGGAACCCCGGAGGGCACCGCGGACTGCCCGGCGGACGGCGCCACGGACGGCACCGCGGAAGGCGCGGACGGGGTCACGGACGTCACGGACGGCGCCGCGGCGGGGTCGATGAGCACGAGGTCGATGTCCCACTGACCCTCGCACCCGCCGCGCCGCACCAGGGCCTGTCCCGCGGCGTACGTGCCGGACGTGAAGAACACCTCGGCCTCGAAGCCCTCGTTGTCCATCCCGGCCGGGCGGTAACCGGCGGCGGTGACGGCGTCCTGAACGAGGACCGTGAGCTCGTCGATGGGCTTCGCCGACACCGCGCGCACCGTGACGTGGCCGTCGGTGCTGACCACGTGGGTGACGGTGCCGACGTGCTCGAAGGACAGGCCGGCCGGCAGCAGCGCGGCCTCCGCCTCGGGGGCCGGCGTGGGGGCCGGGCACGCCTGCCCGCCGCCGGAGCCGGCCGAGCACGCCGGCTGGGCCAGCAGCGAGGCCGCCACCAGGGCCGTTGGCGCCCAGTGACGAAGGCGGCCTCGATCGTGCATGGTGACCACTGTAGGTGTCGCGTTGCCTACGAGAGGCCCTACGAACCGGCACTTTCCGATGTTAGGTTCGCCCGGCGGCGCGGTGCCCCCCAGGCGTGACGTAACCGGCGCGGCGTAGTGGCTCACCCGACTGGAGGCACGCGTGGCGATGCGCAGACGCACACATGTCCCGATCCTCGCCGTCTCGGCGATCGCGATCCTGCTCGGTGCCGGGGCCGCCTCGGTCACCGGGACCGCCGGCGACCCGGCCCGGGCGACCGCCGCCGACGCCGTGACGGCCGACCCGGTGGGCGCCGAGGAGTGGATGTACCTGCAACGGGCCAACCCGGACGGCTCCATCCCGGACGCCGCCGTCACCGAGGCCATCGGGCAGTCCGCCGCGATGGGCCTGGCCAGCATGAGCTCCCCGCTGACCGACCAGGTGTGGTCGCAGCTCGGCCCGAGCAACATCGGCGGCCGCATCCGGGACGTCGCAGCCGACCCCACGACCCCCGGCGTCGTCTACATCGCCACCGGCACCGGCGGCCTGTGGCGCTCGGCCGACGGCGGCGCCACCTTCACCGAGGCCTGGGACGGCACGCTGCCGCAGTCGATGGGCGCGGTGGCGGTCGACTCCCGTGGGGTCGTCTGGGCCGGCACCGGCGAGCCCGACCACGGCGGCGGCTCGGCGTACTACGGCAACGGCGTCTACCGGTCCACCGACGCCGGTGCGACCTGGACCCGGATGGGCCTGGCCGACGGCGACACGATCGGCCAGATCGTCATCGACCCGCGCGACGACAACCGGGTGTTCGTCGCCGTCATGGGCGCGCTGCACGACACCCGGCCGAGCCGCGGGCTGTTCCTGACCGAGAACGGCGGGGCGAGCTGGACCCGGGTCATCGTCCCGGACAGCGCCTCCACCGGCGTGATCGACGTCAGCATCAACAAGTCCGCCCCGGACATCATGCTGGCCACCACCTGGGACAAGATCCGCGACGAGAAGTCGCGCCTCTACGGCAAGAAGTCCTACCTCTACCGCTCCACCGACGGCGGCCGCACCTGGGCGAACATCCACAACCCGCCGCTGCCGCAGAGCGCCGACGTCGAGGGCCAGCCGATCACCGCGACCTACATCGGCCGGATGGGCGTGGACTTCAGCGACAGCGACCCCAACCGCGCCTACCTCATCTCCAGCGCGGCCGGCGGCAACTTCAACGGCTTCTTCACCAGCACCGACGCCGGGGCCACCTGGACCTCCGTCGGCGCCACCAGCGGCGGCACCCTGCAG